>JAHRWB010000061.1 GCA_019090385.1 Pseudomonadales bacterium
ATTAAGAGACATGCTGGCTGTGCAAAATCGTCAGGTGAGTATTGATAATATCCAGCGTAAGGTAGCTGAATATTATAAGATCAAGGTCTCCGACTTATCTTCGAAACGCCGGACTAGATCTATAGCTCGTCCGCGGCAGATGGCCATGAGCCTTGCCAAAGAAATGACTAACCTTTCGCTTCCGGAAATTGGTAATGCTTTTGGTGGAAGAGACCACACAACGGTCTTACACGCCTGTAAAAAAATACGCGAACTTCGAGAGGAAAGTCTGGATATAGCAGAAGATTATCGCAATCTTAGTCGGCTACTAAACTCATAGGTCTGGTAAACGGCTAAATTTGCATAGGTCCTGGTTTATATAACTACTGTTTATGTCATAGTGTGCGCTAAGGCAATATTTAAGGTAATCAATGCAATTTACAACAACACGAGAGGCGCTTCTAAAACCGCTTCAGCTTGTGACAGGCGTGGTGGAGCGTCGTCAAACTTTACCTATTCTTTCCAATTTGTTGGTTGAGGTCAGTGATAGCGGCATTTCTTTAACCGGAACAGATCTGGAAGTTGAGCTGGTCGCACATGTTAACGAAGGGATAGATGTCGGATCTTCGGGTAAAGCAACTATTCCCGCGCGTAAGCTGTTTGATATATGGCGTTCATTACCGGATGGTGCTGAGGTAAATATCAAGTGCGAGGGCGACCGAGCGATCGTTCGGTCAGGGCGCAGCCGCTTTTCATTAGCAACTTTGCCAGCGGGAGAGTTTCCTGGTGTTGACGCAACCGCAGGTGATGTTGAGTTAAGTATTACGGCGGCTGATCTTAGGCGTTTGATTGAACAAACATCCTTTGCCATGGCACATCAAGACGTTAGATATTTTTTGAATGGTATGTTGCTGGAAATAAGTCCAGGTTTTGTAAGGACGGTTGCAACAGACGGCCATAGGCTGGCTATGTGTACCCTTAAAAATCTCTCAGAAGGTACAGGCATGCAGGCGATACTTCCGCGTAAGGGAGTATTGGAGTTGAGTAAGGTTATTTCTGAAGACGATGGTGATATAGCGCTCGCAATAAGTAAAAATCATATATGTATTCGGCATAGTGAGTACACACTTACAAGTAAGCTGGTAGACGGTAAATTTCCGGATTATGAGAAGGTAATACCCAGAGATGCGGGCGAGGCCTTGTGTGCAGATCGTAATGAGCTTAAGAGTGGGTTCAATCGCGCGGCAATACTATCAAATGAAAAGTATCGTGGTGTACGTTTAATATTGTCCGAAAATCAGCTGACCATTCAAGCTAATAATCCCGAGCAGGAAGAAGCGGAGGAGACGCTAGTTGTTGAATACGTCGGGCCAGAAGTTGAAATAGGTTTTAATGTCGGGTATTTGCAAGATGTGTTGTCCGTTCTTGCTGCGGAAACCGTCAAGATTAGTGTATCTGACGCAAATAGTAGTGTATTGATAGAAGCTGCAGGCGCTGAAGACTCTGTATTTGTCGTTATGCCTATGCGGCTCTAGCAGGAATGTACCTCGATAGTCTCGAGGTGCGGTGTTTTCGAAATTTGTCCAATGTACATGTGGATTTGTGCTCGGGGTTAAATGTATTTGTCGGGCCTAACGGCAGTGGGAAGACAGCTTTATTGGAAGCTGTTCATGTACTGGCACGAGGGCGGTCATTCAGGACGCCTGGAATATCTTCCGTTATCCAGCATGACCAAAAATCGCTCGTAGTCCGTGGAGTAATGTCTGACGAAATTCGTGGCAGACAGACTGTAGGTATATCCAAGTTTTTGAATGGTCAAACTGAACTTCGGGTTAATAACAACGTTGAAAAGCGACTATCAAACGTTGCTATCATGTTCCCGGTACAGCTTTTATTGCCAGATGCTGCGGAATTGCTTTTTTCTGGGCCTAGCGTAAGAAGGCGGTTTCTTGATTGGGGGGTGTTTCACGTGGAACACTCCTATTTGCCCACTTTACGAGCGTTTCAAAAGGCACTTAAGCAAAGGAATGCGTTGTTAAGGAAGTTGAGTATCGGAAGTTCGTCTAGTCAACTCGACTTATGGGATGCCAAACTTAGTGAACTATCCCTATCTGTTACGTCCTTCAGAGAAACTTACTTAGGTAAATTGGAGGCACCTTTTCAAAACGCTTTGTCTTCATTGGATAGAGAGTTATTGATCAATATCGGTTATAATAAAGGGTGGAAAGCGGGGCTCGAATGCATAGATGCATTAAAGGAGTCTTCAGCTCGTGACATAGCTACTGGGGCAACACATTGCGGTCCGCATCGAGCGGAAATGGAAATTGTAACCGACAAGGGTTATCTGGCATCTAAAGTGCTGTCACGTGGACAAGCGAAGACAGTTGCTCATGCGCTCAATTTTGCGCAAGCAAGTCTGTCCGAGGACGTAGCAGGACGAAAAAGTTTGTTCCTTATTGATGATGTGGGTGCCGAATTAGACGGTGACCACGGTATTAGTTTTTTTCGATTACTTTCCTCCTTAGGTTGTCAGGTTATCGCTACTGCCACTACTGAGCCTGTATTGGAGGGCTCGTATACAGGGGAGAAAATAAAAACGTTTCACGTGAAACAGGGTGCTTGCATTGAGGCCATAGGCTACAAGAAAAAATATTAGAGGTTACCGAATGGCAGAGGACACATACGATTCCAGTAGTATCAAGGTTTTAAAGGGCCTGGATGCGGTAAGAAAACGTCCTGGTATGTATATTGGGGATACGGAGGATGGTACAGGATTACACCATATGGTGTTTGAGCTTGTAGATAACTCCATTGATGAAGCCTTGGCAGGATATTGCGATCATATTGAAGTAACTATCCATGCAGGGGAATCTGTTTCCGTTAAGGACAATGGTAGGGGTATTCCCGTTGATATACATCCGGAAGAGGGTGTTTCTGCGGCTGAAGTTATTATGTGTACTCTCCACGCGGGAGGCAAGTTTGATGATAATAGTTACAAAGTTTCTGGAGGCCTACATGGAGTGGGTATTTCTGTGGTCAATGCTCTGTCAGAGGAGTTGCGGCTTACTGTACGGCGAAACGGGAATGTTTATGAGCAGACGTACATTCATGGTATTCCCACCGCCCCTATGGGGGAGATAGGAGAAACTGACACAACTGGCACAGAATGTCATTTTATACCTTCAAAGGAAACGTTTGGTAAGATTGAATTTCACTACGAAATATTGCTAAAACGAATTAGGGAGCTAGCTTTCTTAAATTCTGGCGTAAATATTGTTTTAGTGGATGAAAGAAGTGGAAAAAGAGATGTATTTAGGTATGACGGCGGCTTGCAGGCTTTTGTTGGTTTTCTAAATCAAAATAAATCCACCCTAAATGAAGTGTTTTGGTTTTGCTCAGAGCGAGATGATGGCATCACAGTAGAAATTGCGATGCAATGGAATGATAGTTTTCAGGAGCAGGTTTTTCCGTATACCAATAACATACCTCAAAATGATGGTGGCGCACATTTGGCAGGGTTTAGAGGAGCGTTAACTCGAACACTAAATAGCTATATTGAAAGAGAAGGCCTGCTCAAAAAGATACAGGTAAATACTACAGGTGACGATGCACGAGAAGGTTTAACTGCCGTTGTGTCAGTAAAAGTCCCTGATCCGAAGTTTTCGTCTCAAACCAAGGATAAGCTGGTGTCTAGCGAGGTTAAGGGTGCTGTTGAGCAGGAGTTAGGTAAGTATTTGTCAGAGTACCTTGATGAAAACCCACAGGATGCTAAAAGTTTGGTCTCCAAGATGATTGATGCTGCAAGAGCCAGGGAGGCCGCAAGAAAAGCACGAGAAATGACCCGACGTAAAGGTGCTTTGGACATAGCAGGGTTACCTGGAAAGTTAGCGGATTGCCAGGAAAAAGACCCGGCATTGTCAGAGTTGTATCTGGTAGAGGGTGATTCAGCAGGAGGGTCGGCAAAGCAGGGTAGGGATCGGCATACACAAGCAATATTGCCTCTAAAGGGCAAAATTCTTAATGTTGAAAAAGCTAGATTTGACAAAATGATATCTTCACAGGAAATAGGCACACTTGTTACCGCACTGGGCTGTGGCATAGGTCGAACAGAATTTAATATAGAAAAACTGAGATATCACAACGTAATTATTATGACCGATGCGGACGTAGACGGATCGCACATACGTACGCTATTGTTGACGTTCTTTTTTAGACAGTTACCTGAACTTATAGATAATGGCTATCTATATATCGCACAGCCACCTTTATATAAAATAAAAAAAGGTAAGCGAGAAAAATATGCGAAAGATGATACGGAACTGAACGACTACTTCTTGAATTTGGCCTTGGAAGATGCGTCTCTGCATGTTAATGCGGAAGCCCCAGGTATTTCCGGTGAAGTATTTGAAGCGTTATTACGGGAATATACCACTGTAATGGAAAGACTGGAGGCATTGTCGAGAATTTACCCTAAAGAAATCACACAATCTCTTATGGAGATACCTGCCATTGATGTTTCACAGCTGCGGGATGAAAAAGAGGTTGAAGAGTGGGCCGAAATTTTATCTAAACATCTAAATAACTTAGGCTTAGATCAAAAGTATTCTGTGGCGCTTGAATATGATGCCGAACACCAAATTTATCGCCCCTTAGTTAGTGTTGTTAGTAGAGGGGTATCTCAAACAGTTGTACTCGGAAGAGACTTCTTTATTTCACAAGATTACACGTCTATTAAAAATATGGGCGCACGCTTGGTTGGCTTAATAGAACCAGGGGCTTTTGTTCGGAGGGGTGAACGAGAATCTCAAATTGCAAGTTTTAAGTCCATGCTAGAATGGCTTTTGGGAGAAGCGCGCAAGGGAGTAGATATCCAACGATATAAAGGGCTTGGTGAAATGAATCCTGACCAGCTTTGGGAAACCACAATGGATCCTACTGCTAGACGCATGCTTCAGGTTACGGTTGAGGATGCGATTGCTGCTGATCACATGTTTACGACACTGATGGGTGATTTGGTTGAATCGCGGCGTGAATTTATCGAAAACAATGCTTTGAGTACCGTTAATCTAGATATTTAATAGGCAGCTTATAAGGCAGGACTTACAAGGCTGTCGATTATCCAGTCAGCTGCTTCAGATAGATCAGTCCTAATATTATCAATGCCCAATGCACGGACATCTGCTTCGTGCTTGTAGCCATTGCCTGTACGAACCAGTATTGGATGACAGTTGATAGTTAGTGCTGCTTGCATATCTTTTAGTGAATCCCCTATAAACCAAGTTTGGCTTGGTGAACTCGAAAGATCTGACAAGGCTTGGTATAACATTCCGGTATTGGGCTTGCGACAATTGCATTGTGAATCGGGATGGTGAGGACAATAGTACACCGCATCCAGCTTTACGTTGTGTGACTTTAGTAAGTCGTGCATTTTTGAGTGAATTTGGGATAGCGTCTCGTGAGTAAAAAATCCTCTAGCTATGCCTGACTGATTACTGCATATTGCTAATTTACAGCCTGCGTGAACGAGTCTTGCCATGGCTTCTATGCTGCCAGGGATTGGCTGCCAATCAGAAGGTGCGCGTATATAGTTTTTTGAGTCGAAATTTATTACGCCATCCCTATCTAGAAGTATGAGTGTCATCGCGCCCTTCACAGTGAAAAATAGAATAATCGCTAACTTGGAATAATACTCGACAATGAAAAAAACTCAACGATGTAGTTGGTGTGGAACTGACGAGTTATATATGCGTTACCATGATAAGGAGTGGGGAGTGCCGTTACATGATGGTCATGGTTTGTTCGAGCTTTTGGTTATGGAAGGTATGCAGGCGGGCTTGAGCTGGATTACTATTTTAAGAAAACGTAAACAAACCAGGAAATTATTATTAGAATTGAATCCAAACAAGCTAGCCAACTTTGGGTCTGATTTTATAAATAATATTATGAAGGAAGAGGGGATTATTCATCACCGAGGTAAATTGGAAGCGAGTATAAAAAATGCACGCGCCTTTATTGCTTTGGGTAGTACCACTGATGCGGCAAAGTTTCTTTGGTCTTTTACAGGGGGAGAAACACTGCTAAATTGTTGGGAAAGTCGCTCAGACGTGCCCACCTTTACATCTGAATCTACCTCAATGGCGAAGTGCCTAAAGAAGAAAGGTTTCAGGTATGTAGGTCCAACTATTTGTTATGCCTTTATGCAAAGTGCAGGTATGGTGAATGATCATTTGGTTGGGTGTTTTAGGCACAAAGAATGTGCTAAAACAGGTGCCATTAGGCACTTGGTGGAATGAAGTTAATGCAAACGGAAACCAATTATATTGTCGACTAACGGTATATATATGCTACCTATTAAACGATTGTTAAAAATAGATTGTGTTGACCGGTTGCATGTTTTTTTCGTCTCACCATGAAGTTATGTATTCGCTAGAAAATAAAATGGGCTACTAAAGATACCAGTATGGAGCAACTAATTACTATTGTTGGAGGATTACATGTCGGTGTTTATAAAAACTAAAAATATTTCTGGAGAGAACCGTTGATGGATTTTAATCGAAATCAGCTGATGGCTCTTAACCGAAACCGGCTGATGGCTCTTATAAAAAATGCGCCAACAACTCTATTGTTTTGCATATTGCGCTTTGTGGTTTACGTAATGAGAAAATTACCGTTGGGTCTGTTACAAAGGGTGGGCGCGCTATTGGGTCGTTTATCATTTGTGCTGGGCACTCGAATGAAAAAAGTTACCTTGATCAATTTAAAATTATGTTACCCGGAGTGGGGCGCGACTGAACTGAATCGATTGGCACTGGATAGTTTGCGGTCTACTGCATATGTCGCAACTGAATTTGGTATAGCTACTGGAGATGCGAAAAATAATATTTCTCGCTATTTAGTCTCCGTAAAAGGCGAGTCCCTTCTAACAAAAAATGCTACCGATGCACGGGGAATTTTATTGCTGGTTCCACATTTTGGAAATTGGGAATTTATTAATATGTATGTAAGTTATCTTCATGGCTTAACCGCTCTATATGTTCCACCCAAAAGTCACTTCATAGATAATTTTGTGTTGGCGTTGAGAAAATCTAATGGCGGTAAGCTTTACGCTGCAGATACTCCTGGGTTGCGGGCGATTTATAAGGCGCTTAAAGGTGGTGAAATTGTAGGACTCTTACCAGATCAGGTGCCACTAAGATCTGCAGGAACTCACGTACCATTTTTTGGTAAGCCGGCACTGACCATGACTTTAGCGGCAAGGCTAATTGAACGAACCTGTGCACGGGTTGTGTTTGGATATGCACTGAGGTTGCCGGATGCAAAGGGGTTCGAAATAGTTTTTACTGAAGCTGACGATGCGGTTTATGCGGAAGAGCAGAACATTTGCCTTGCTGCAATAAACAAACATATCGAAGATATTGTTAATTTAAATCCGGCGCAATACCAGTGGGAATACAAACGTTTTAAGAGAGGACCTGAGGGCTCAGTAGATGTATACAGATGATTGCAGGTCAGTAGGTATTTCTTAGTGTCTCCAAAATGTTGGTGTTAGGACTACTAGCAGGGTAAATATTTCTAACCGCCCAAGCACCATAGCTAGCATTAATATCCACTGAGTTGGCGCTGTTAACGAAGCGTAATGTAGTGCTACCTCGCCCAGACCTGGACCGAGATTGTTTAAGCATGCTCCAATGGCAGAGAATGCCGTGATAAAATCCATTTCAGATATTCCCATGACAAGACAAATCAGGAGTAGGAAAAGAATTACGTAAACTGAAAAAAACGACCATACTGATTCGATGACCCTGTTTGGGACGACATTTTTTCCGAGTTTGAGTGGGAAAATACCGTTCGGGTGTATGAGGCGACGTAATTCTCTGATGCCCTGCAAATACAATAGGAGTACTCTCACTATTTTAATGCCGCCAGCGGTTGAGCCAGCACATCCGCCGGTAAATGCAGCAAGTAGCAATACTATAGGGACGAGTGAAGGCCACAGGCTAAAGTTTGTTGTGGTATATCCAGTGGTGGTGGCTATGGACACAACCTGGAAGATGCCTTTGCGAATGGGGCTGTCAATCACACTGTCGCCATTATTCATAAGCACCATACATATAAGTATGCACAGGGATAATAGGGCAAATAAATAGACTCTCACTTCTACGTCAGCAAAGTAGGGCATTAGGCTGCGTTTGTTCCAGACCACAAAATGTAGGCCGAAATTTATTCCAGAAAGCACCATAAATACAATAGCTACAGTCTCTATCCATGCGCTGTCGAAAAATGCCATGCTGGCATCATGAGTGGAGAAGCCACCGATTGCGACGGTAGAAAAGCTATGACATATTGCGTCAAATACTGACATACCAGCCACCCAGTAGGCTAAAGCGCAGGCTATTGTCAAGTTGAGGTAAATGTACCAAAGCGCTTTCGCAGTTTCGGTAATTCGGGGCTTTAGTTTGCTATCTTTAACAGGGCCAGGTGATTCGGCACGGTATAACTGCATTCCTCCTATTCCCAACATTGGTAATACTGCAACTGCTAAAACGATAATACCCATGCCGCCTAACCACTGTAGCAGGTGGCGATAAAATAGTAGCGCATACGGAAGTGAATCGAGCGATGTGAGTACCGTTGCCCCAGTAGTTGTTAACCCTGAAAAGGATTCAAAAGTCGCTTGTGTAAAGCTAACATCTAATTGGCTAGATAAATAAAATGGCAGTGCACCAAATATGCCAATACCAAAATAGAACATCACGGTGATCATAAAACCGTCTCTGGTACGCAGTTCGCCGGATATGTCGCCGCCTAGAAAGAATGCTCCTCCAACGACAAAGGTAATTAAAGCGGAATATAGAAATGTAGAGATTGTAGAATCGTTGTATAACCACGCGATGAGTATGGGCAGTAAAAGAATGGCAGTAAATAACATCAGCAATATGCCAATGATGCGAAGAACACTACGAAAATGCATGATTTATTGCGGTCCTATGTCTACGCTTTTAGAAAAAACTAAAACTAACCTGAAAAAGCTTCTCTACTGATGCGACCCTTCTTCTATCTAGTAGAAAGAGTATGACGTGGTCATCTGATTGCACAACAACGTTTTTGTGGGCGATCAGCACTTCTTCCCCTCGCACCAGGGCACCAATAGTTGTGCCCGGGGGAAGGTCTATGTCTTCAATACGGCGACCTACAACCTTAGATTCCGTAGCGCTGCCGTGGGCAATTGCTTCCATAGCTTCTGCAGCACCGCGCCTTAAACTATGGACTTGCGCGACATCAGCCCTACGAACATAGTTCAACAATGAACTCGTGGTTGCGAGTTGGGGGGAAATGGCAATGTCTATGTCGCCACCTTGAACAAGATCAGCATAAGCGGGTTTATTGATTAGCGCCATTACTTGTCGGGCACCTAGGCGTTTGGCGAGAAGAGATGACATTATATTTACTTCATCATCGTTTGTGAGAGCGCAAAACGCATCTGTGTGTTCAATATTTTCTTCTAACAAAAGTTCTTTGTCGGTTGCGTCACCGAGCAGCACAACGGCATTGTCCAAGTTTTCTGCGAGCAGCTCACACCGTTCGGCGTCAATTTCGATAATTTTTACGGAATAGGTATCCTCTATAGCCTTGGCCAGTCGCTCACCAATGTGTCCTCCGCCAGCGATGATTATTCTTTTGATAGGCCGCTCTGCTCTACGTAGTTCTCTCGTAACTGCATTGATATTTTCGGCAGCGGCAATAAAAAAAACTTCATCATCAGCTTCAATAATTGTTGATGCTTCCGGAACGATAGAGCGACCACGCCTAAAAATAGCGGCTACCCATGTATCTACATCCGGCATGTGTTCTCGAAGGGTGCGTATTTCCTGATTAATCAGAGGGCCGCCGTAGTACGCTTTTACCGCGACCAATTGAATTCGCCCGTCGGCAAAATCAAGTACCTGTAATGCACCAGGGTGTTCCAGTAACTGTTGAATTTGATCTGTTACTGCCTTTTCCGGATTTATGAGTACGTCGATAGGCATGTGGTCTTTGTTAAAAAAACCGGCATCGTCGAGATAAGATGATGAGCGTACACGAGCCAGGGTTTTGGGTGTCTTGAAGAGTGAATAACATACCTGACAAGCAACCATATTTACTTCGTCTTTATCTGTTACAGCAATGAGCATGTCGGCATCATCAGCACCTGCATTGCGTAATACGTCGGGGTGAGAAGCTTCACCTCGAATAGTTTGTATATCCAGTCGATCCCGGAGTTCTTGTAGCTTCTTGGCATTGGTGTCCACCAGTGTGATGTCAAAAGCTTCACTGGCAAAATGCTCTGCTAGTGTACTTCCTACTGACCCAGCGCCCAAAATGAGTATTTTCATAGATTTTGCTTAGAAATAAGTGAGAAGTAGAAGCCATCGTGTCCATCCTGTTGTGGTAATAGTTGATAACCACACTTTGTTTTTTTACCGCTGTGTAATTTTACCGGAAGTAAATGGGCTTCTAGTTTACCTGCTAGAAATCTTTCGATTACGAGATCGTTCTCTTCGGGAAGGATGGAGCAAGTTGCATACAATAAAGTACCGCCTTCTGTCAGAACGGACCAAAGGTTCTCTAGTAATTGTAGCTGTAATACGGCAAACTTTTGTATGTCCTCTTCAAGCTTAAGTAGTTTTATATCTGGGTGTCTGCGTATGGTTCCAGAACCGCTGCAGGGCGCGTCGAGTATAATATAATCAAATGCATGTTTATTATCCCACCAATCTAGTTGGGTGGCATCTCCGGAAATAATGTTTGGTGTTGGCAATCCCAGGCGCTGAGTTTCTTCACTCAGGTGACTCAATCTCTCGGCATCTATATCGAGAGAAGTGAGTATGATTTCAGGGTTTTGTTCTAAAAGGAGTAAGCTTTTTCCTCCGGGAGCGGCGCAAGCATCAAGAACTCTTGTCCCTGGAGGGAGGCTTACCAGTTCAGATAACTGTTGTGCACCTTCATCCTGGGCAGATATTAAGCCCTCTTGCCAACCGGGTAGTGTTTTCGTTTCAATTGCAGCTTTCAAATTAATAGCTGAATTTATGCTACAGGGCTGTGCTTCAATTTCTGCTTTGGCAAGTAATGTTTGGTACATTTTCCTGGCATTGAGCCTAAGGTTCACGCGTAGTGTCAAGGGTGCTCGAGTGTTATTTATCTTTAAGATCTCGCGCCATTGCAGTGGATAGGCTGCTTTTATATGATCAATCATCCACTGCGGATGGTCAAAGCAGGCCGGCTCTGAAAACTCCTGCAACTCCTGCAATTCCTGCCTATCCTGGTTGTTATCTTGAGCTTCTCTCGAAATATTTCTTAAGATGGCATTTACCATAGGTTTCGCCCAGGTTTTTTTTACAGACTGGCTCAGCGCTACGCATTCGTTAACTGCAGCGTAGGCAGGCGTGCGCATATATTTCAGCTGGTAGGCACCAATCAACAAGATACAGTAGATATCGGTATCTTTTTTTCGAAGCTTTGTATGCATGTATTTTTGAAGTAGTGAATCCAGCGAGTAGTAATATCTGAGAACACCATATACAAGTTCATATACAAGAGGGCGGATATCTTCACTTAGGGTTTGGGCGTGTAGTTGTCGGTCCAATGAGTTTTTGCGAGTGATAATTTTTTTTAGGGTTGTTATCGCCAGCAGCCGCGGATTTGCTTTTGCTTGTTGTTTATTTGGCTTCATTTTGGAAATGCCCGTCTCCAAATAGTTGTGGAAATCCATTTATCGCTGAAGCGATGGGCATAGGTTTACCTTTTCCGCGGGATAATTGAACGATGAGTATTTTTAGTACGCCATCTCCTGTGGCGACATTACAGCCTGACTTGTCAATCTTGAGAATAGTACCTGGCGGGCTATTTTTGGAGGTTCTGGTGGAAATGTCATCGCTGTGCGCTGTAGCGGACAAGATGCGTACTCTTTCGTTATGAATAAAACTATAGGCTGGTTGTCTCGAATATAGTGCTCTTATCTTACGCTCGATTGCCTGTGCCGGTTCATGCCATGAAATTACCGATTCCCTAGGTGTTAGTTTGGGAGCGAGGCTTGCCAATGAATTATCCTGAGGGTGAGCAACGAGAGTTGGTAATTCATCTAAACACTGAGTTATGGCTGAGATGCCTATTTTGGCCAGCCTATTGTGAAGAGAGTCCCCAGTTTCATTCTTACTCAGATCACATGGGTAGCTTCTATAAACTGGTCCTGTATCCATGCCCTCATCCATGTGCATGATTGAAACGCCTGAGACCAAATCTCCGTTCATGATAGAACGTTCGATAGGTGCTGCGCCGCGCCATTTGGGTAGTAGAGATGCATGTACATTCAAGCAGCCAAAGCGAGGCATCTGGAGCATTTCTTGGGGTAAAAAAAGACCGTAAGCGGCGACCACCAGCACGTCGAGATTTTTTGCGGCGAGGGCATTGAGAATCTCTACACCGCATTCCCCTCGTAACGTTGCTGGTTGCTCAATTTGAATGTCATGGGCGTTGGCAATTTGTTTTACTGCGTTACTGGTAGTTTTTTTGCCACGGCCTTTGGCTCTGTCTGGCTGGGTAAGCACTATGACCGGACAAAAATTGGCATTAATAAGTCCAGAAAGAATTTCAGCAGCAAAAACTGGCGTTCCAGCGAAGCCTATTGTTAACATTTTTTCTATCACAGCTAAGTATTTTAACCTTTTGGACGTTGGCGTTTGAGTTTTTGGAGTTTTTGTCGAATACGCTGCTGTTTTACTCTGGACAAGTAATCAACAAATATTTTACCTGCTAGGTGATCGCATTCATGCTGAATACAGGCCGAGAGTAAACCACTTGCAGCTAGTTCGACGGTTTTACCTTGGTAGTCTAGAGCGGTGACTGTAATATTCTCTGTGCGAGTGACGCGCTCATAAATGCCTGGTACGGAAAGGCAACCTTCGTCAAGTTCATGGCTTCCACTGTCCAGAGAGACTATTGGGTTGATAAAAACCAAGGGCTCGTCACATTTTTCTGAAATGTCTATGACGATAATAGACCGGTGTATATTAACTTGGCTGGCTGCCAAGCCTATGCCGGGGGCTGCATACATTGTATCGAACATGTTGTCGATTATTGTTCTAATCGAGTTATTAACGTCCTTTACAGGCTCCGCTTTTGTGCGAAGTCGCGGGTCGGGGTACTCAAGAATGCTCAATATGGACATTTAGCTGTAATCTAATCCTAGCATTGGTGTAATTTGTGCTGCTAAGATTGCGATTCCTATACAAAAGTTTAGGGGCGTACCAAAAGATTTGGTCGTGCTGATAGCCACATAATAGAAGGATTTGTAACATGAGGAAATCGCTGCCTCTTTTAGTTTGTGCTTTTTTTGCATCTATGTTTGTTTTTGCCCAAACAAACGTCAACTTAGATAGTTATTTAAAACCCGGACATCCAGAATCTTATACAGTGATCAAAGGGGACACTTTATGGGATATCAGCGGTGTTTTTTTGGACAAACCCTGGATGTGGCCTGAAGTGTGGCGCATTAATCCTCAGATTGACAATCCGCATCTAATTTATCCTGGAGATACCATCCGGTTGGTTTACATCGACGGTCAAGCCTCATTGACGCTGGATCGTGGAGAGGGTGGCCGTACTTTTCGTATGGCACCTGGAGCCAATGACCGAGGGGACGCGGGGAGTGGGTATGATAAACAGAGTGCAAAAATTCGCTCAACGCCGTTAGAGACCGCCATACCGGCCATTGATTTGGATGCTATACAGGGCTTCATCGTACAAAACAGGGTCGTTAGCATTGGCCATCTGGAAGACTCTCCCTACGTTGTGCAGGGTGATAGTGAGCGCCTTATTTTGGGTGCAGGGGATTCTTTATATGTGCGTGGTGAGCTGCCGAGTAGTTCCGCATACAATTTTGTGCGTTCAGGACCGATATATATTGATCCCGATACTCAGGAAATTCTCGGTCAGGAAGCTACCTATGTTGGCCTTGGCAGAGTCACCAGTAAAGAAGGTGACATAAGTACCTTTCACGTTTCGAGTACCCGGGTGGAGGTTCAAATAGGGGATCGTGTTTTGCCTACCGAGGAACGAAGAGTTGAGACAACATTCTATCCTAGTGCGCCCGGCACTAAAATTGATGGCCAATTGATTTCTGTATTCAGCGGTGTAACTCAGATTGGACAGTATGACGTGGTTGTTATTAATCGTGGGGTGCGTGAGGGCTTGGAGGTGGGTAATGTATTGGCCATCTTTAAACTTGGAGCCCAGGCGCGGGATCGTATTGCGAACGAAATTATTCAATTACCTTCAGAACGTGCAGGTTTATTAATGGTATTTAGGGTTTTTGAAAAAATGTCCTATGGACTAGTTATGGCGGCTGAAACTCCACTCAGGGTTAATGATCTGGTAAAAAATCCCTAACACTGCATTTCCCCTGCTGAGTGACTATGCCCTTGCTTTCAGGAAATAGCCCTGTTTAGTCTGGGGCTTTTTCCTACAGCCTACTCAGATAAAAATTGTTCCACTACGAGACAACAAAATAACTTTGTTAAGTCACTAATTGCCATTTGTACGATTTGCTTGTTGTGCAGGTCGTTTTTGATTCAGGCTCAATTGATGACGAAGCGTATGGAGTAATTTGCTGGATACCCATGAATTAAATGCGTTGTGCACCCTTCTGCTATTACCGGGTAGTCAAGGCCGCCGGGGGCGAAGTTGCATTTCGAGTATTGTTGATAAGTATGGCTCCTTTGCTAATTGTTTAGAGTATTTGAAAGCAAGCCAAGGTGGTGCCCGGTCAGGGCTTGATGCGAAGGTAAACGACGAAGATAAGCCGTACTACTCTGAAGCGATAGTGCTTGGTCGCCAGTTAGACCAGGGGCGTCATATGCGTACACTGACTGATCGAGCAGCATTTTGTCAGCGTGCTATTCGCCAGGATGGGTTAATGGTTCTGACATACAGAGATGCAGGGTATCCAGAAAGCCTAAGTAATATCCCGGATCCGCCGTTGGCATTGTTCGTAGACTTGCATCGTGATCGCATTGCCTCCGAGAGTTTTGTTGCAACGGGGATGAAGGGAATTGGGCGCTCACAAAATGCCGTGGAAGATGTGAATATCAGGCTAGCTCTCGTTGGCAGTCGGCGCGCCCTGAAGTCCAGTTGTGATCTCGCAGTCTATCTGGGTCGGGAATTAGCGACACTGGGTTTTGAAGTGGTGAGCGGCATGGCGCTTGGTGTTGATGCGGCCGCGCACAGAGGAGCGCTACAAGCTAAAGAGCGGTCTCAGGAAGCGGGCGCTACGATCGCAGTTCTGGGGAGCGGGCATCGTCAGATATACCCCAAATCAAACACTTCTTTGTACAAGAGTATTATTAACTCCGGGGGTGTAGTCATAAGTGAATATTTACCAATAGTCGCGCCTCTTAAACAAAATTTTCCCTCCAGAAACCGTATTGTCAGCGGTATTAGCAGGGGGGTAATTGTCCTGGAAGCTACTGGTAAAAGTGGATCGCTAATTACTGCTCGCTTGGCCTTGGAACAAGGTCGAGACGTTATGGCTGTTCCTGGTATAGCGAGGGAGCCCAGATTTGAGGGCTGTCACCGGATGATTAAACAAGGAGCTGCCCTGGTTGAGAGCGTTGAAGATATTGTTCAGGTATTGGGTTTGGATGACCTAGTAAATGTGAAAAAGGTTCAATTGGGAGCTATCAGCGAAGTAGAAAGCAGCAATAAATTTTCGCTATCAGAAGCTGAAAGAGACATCTTAAGCCACATAAATTTTACCGCTACGGGTTTGGATGGACTAATTTCACTAACTGGGCATTCAATACCAGCTATTATGGAAGTGCTAGTTAGTCTCGAGATTGCAGGATTAATCCGTGCTTGCCCTGGGGGATATGTGCGTGTGATTGGAGATAGTTTATAATCCGGTTGGTCGAAATTTTAACGAGGAATGATCATGCAGTGGGTAGCGGTATTAATGGGTTCAGAATCAGACTGGCCAGTTATGGAGCATTGCGTGAGCGTGCTTAAGGTTTTGGAGTTAGATTACGAAGTCCGAATACTTTCAGCACATAGAACGCCAGATGCAACTGTCAATTATGTTGAAGAGGCCCAGGAGCGTGGGTGTGCAGTTTTCATATGTGGTGCGGGAATGGCGGCTCATCTAGCAGGTGCAGTAGCTGCTCATTCCTTATGCCCTGTAATTGGCGTACCACTGGAAAGTGGTGGAATGGGTGGAGTAGATGCATTGTTGGCAACCGTGCAGATGCCTGGCGGTATTCCCGTAGCTACGGTCGCTATTGGAAAAGCGGGTGCAAAAAATGCGGCTTACCTTGCTGCTCAAATTATCGCTGTGTCTAACTCAAAGCTTCGGAAAAAGCTTGAGTTAGAACGAACGCAAAATATGCAGAAAGTATATGACCAGAATGATGCACTTCAGGCACGAATATAAAGTGCTTGGCCCCGACTGGTTTGCGTTACGGATGGCCGCGTCCTGGATTTGTGCAGGTGGTATTGTTGCGCATGCCACAGAAGGGGTTTGGGGCTTAGCTTGTAATCCTTTTGATGCTGGTGCTGTAGACTATTTGTTAGGAATAAAAAAGCGTTCGCATAAGCAAGGCCTTATACTTATTGGTGCGAATGCCGAAACGTTTAAGCGGCAACTTGAGTCTTTAGACGTTGATGTGCAGTCACACATCAGGGCTTCTTGGCCTGGCGCAAGCACATGGATTTTGCCTGATAAAACTTATCCAAATTGGATAAGGGGCGGACGAGATAGCGTTGCCGTTCGTGTTCCTGGGAACAAGCAAGCCAGGCAGCTTTGCAGTATAGTTGGGCACCCTGTTGTGTCAACTTCAGCAAATATATCTGGAAGACCGCCCGCTTTAACCCAGATGCAGGCGCGTAGCGCATTTGGTGGCACTGTGGATTATTATCTGTGCGGCCCAGTAGTCATGTTGGAAAATGAAGGAGCCCTCAGCCAAAAAGGAGTCCTCAGCGATAAACAAATCCCTGGAGAAAGTAATGGCCACAATGATTTAGGAATGCCTGGTCAAAGGTCGAAAGCTCATGGAAATATTGTCTGCAGTCCACTTTCCGGAAAAGTTAGCACCATTACGGATGCGTTGAGTATGACGATTGCGCGTGTTGGTTCAGGCGATTAGGTAGGCATTTATGAGTAAGTACGCAGTGGTTGGGAATCCGGTAAGTCATAGCTTGTCTCCTCAAATTCATGCTCGCTTTGCGCAGCAGTTTAATGAGCGAATAACTTATACGCGAATACTCTCTAGCGCCAATGACTTTCCAAAAACGTTAGATAGATTTTTTGAGTTGGATGGTCAAGGCCTAAATATCACTTTACCTTTTAAAGAGACAGCGGTGCGCTGGGTTGATCATTTGAGTGATGATGCGCGCCTGGCTCAGGCCGTCAATACAATAAGTCGTAATGCGTCTGGTTATATTGGCCACAATACTGATGGAGTTGGTTTGGTTCGTGATTTGCGGTTGCATCACAAGTTAGACTTGTCAGGATTGAATACTCTCATTCTTGGTGCTGGTGGCGCCGCCAAAGGCATTATAGGTCCTCTGTTGCGAGCGGGTGCTAAAATTAGCATAGCCAATCGAACTGTAGCGAAGGCGAAAAATCTGGCGTTGCATTTGGTAGAATATGGGCTTACGCAAAAAGGCGACATACCGGTGTATGCACTTGATGCTTGTGAGGGGAAATATGATCTGGTGCTGAACGCTACATCAGCAGAAGCTACCGGGCAGTCCCTTGATTCGAGTGAAGTGTGTGTGGGAGCGTTCTGTTATGATTTGTTCTATCAGTTGGATAGACCTACGTCGTTTTGTAATCTTGCAGCGAAGCAACAGGCATTATGTACGGCGGATGGACTGGGTATGCTAGTTGAGCAAGCTGCCGAAGCTTATTTAATATGGCGTGGTAAGCGTCCGAAAACGGGCCCAGTAATAGAGTCCTTACGCAAATCCTAATCACGCCCCGTGTTTTTTGGGCCCACATTATTCAAATCCTGCTAGTCTTTTATTGGTATAGAGGTAATGGATTCGTGAGTTGTACCTTTTTTAGTTCGTAGTGGCAAATATGTGTAGTCGAATATGGTTATTGGTAAATTTGATGTACTGAATTATGCATGTTTATTGAATATAAGGGGAATTACCTATCGCCCATGGCTCGATTTAATTGAGTATTTGGTGGACGCTGATATACTCCGTTTCCGCAAGATACGGGGCTTTTAAGGCGTTTCGTCTAACAGAGCGAAAAATGAGGTGGGTTAATTTCTAGATAGCAGGGCTCTGAGTCCAAAATTTTTATTCGGTAACAGATTTTGCTGAACAGGTGCAGTTAGTTGTGTCTGTAATTATCTGCTTATTGTAGTTGGCTCGAGGTTGGTGTGGGTCTGATTTTAATAACATTCAATATTTCCAAGGGTTAAAAGTGAAGAATAATATGCAAAACAAATCACACAGTATTCGGGCAATGCTGGCCTTGTTAACATTGCCCCTATTACAGCCCGTCATGGCGGATGAGCTGAATTTACGCCAGGGTGTTACTGAAATTAGCCACGCGATTTACGATCTACACCAAATTATATTGTGGGTTTGTGTTGTAATAGGTGTGTTGGTCTTTGCGGTGATGGCTTATTCAATTTTCGCTCACCGTAAAAGTAGGGGCTTTGTACCTGCCACGTTTCATGAAAACCTTAAGATCGAATTTGTCTGGACGATAGTCCCTATGCTTATCCTGATTGGTTTAGCAATTCCTTCAACTGCCACCCTTATTGACATGTATGACACAGGTGGTGAAGACCTTAATATTGAAGTACGCGCCTATCAATGGAAATGGCAGTACAAATACCTTGATGAAGATCTAAACTCCAGTTTTAGTTTTTTTAGCAGCATGAGTACTCCGAAAGATCAAATCTACAACAAGCAGGTTAAGGGCGAAAACTACTTGCTTGAGGTCGATAACGTTCTTAAAATTCCGGTAAATAGAAAAGTTCGGTTTTTGATTACTTCTGACGACGTAATCCATGCATGGTGGGTGCCAGATTTCGGCATTAAGCGGGATGCTGTTCCTGGCATGCTCAATGATTTGTGGACCATTGTAAAAGAGCCTGGCATTTACCGTGGTCAATGCACTGAACTGTGTGGGAAGGATCATGGTTTTATGCCTATCGTCGTAGAGGCATTGCCTGAGGCTGAATTTGACGCCTGGCACCTGGAGCGAGTTTCCTTGGAGGCCGGCCGTGTAGAAGCTTTGAACAGTACGTTCACCGAAGAAGAGCTTATGGCAAAAGGCGAAGAAGTTTACGTTACATTCTGCGCGTCATGCCACCAAGTAAGTGGCAAGGGGATTCCTCCTGTATTTCCGGGCTTGGATAAATCTGCCATAGCGGTTGGTGATAGAGACGAACATCTGCGAATAGTATATGAAGGTGTGCCTGGTACGGCGATGGCAGCTTTTGGCAAGCAGCTTGATGCAGCTCAGCTGGCTGCAGTGGTTCATTACGAGCGTCACGCCTGGAGTAATAATTCAGGCGACATCACGCAGCCAAAAGATGTCATTAATTTGTTTTCGGCACAATAAAACCTAGGGGATATACATGAGTGCAGTAATAGACAGTTCACATGGAGATCATCACCATGGGCCGGCTGCAGGAATTACGCGTTGGCTGTTTACCACTAACCATAAAGATATAGGTACCTTATACCTTTGGTTTAGTTTCCTTATGCTGTTGATTGGCGGGTTGTTAGCTCTGGTTATTCGAGCCGAGTTGTTCCAGCCAGGCTTGCAGTTTGTCGATCCAGAGTTCTTTAATCAGATGACGACTAATCATGGTCTGATTATGGTTTTTGGCGCGATTATGCCGGGAATGGTTGGGCTGGCGAACTGGATGGTGCCACTAATGATAGGTGCGCCGGATATGGCTTTGCCCAGGATGAACAATTTGTCCTTCTGGCTTCTGCCCTTTGCTTTCGCAATGATTATTTCCACACTGTTTATGCCCGGTGGTGGACCGAATTTTGGCTGGACCTTTTATGCTCCGCTTTCTACTACCTATGCCCCTAGCTCTGTGACATTTTTTATTTTTGCAGTGCATATTATGGGCGCATCATCAATTATGGGTTCGATTAATATTATCGCGACCATACTCAATATGCGTACGCCAGGCATGACCTTAATGAAAATGCCACTATTCGTATGGACTTGGTTGATAACAGCTTACTTACTGCTTGCAGTGATGCCTGTACTGGCCGGGGTAGTTACTATGATGTTGTTTGATATTCATTTTGGCACATCATTTTTTAATGCTGCAGGTGGTGGCGATCCGGTAATGTTCCAACATATTTTCTGGTTTTTCGGTCACCCGGAAGTGTATATTATGATATTGCCTGCTTTTGGCGTTATATCGCAGATTATTCCTACCTTTGCTCGAAAGCCTCTATTTGGATATGACTCAATGGTATATGCGACTAGCTCCATAGCCTTCCTGTCATTTATCGTATGGGCACATCATATGTTTACTGTTGGTATGCCGCTGGCGGGCCAACTGTTTTTTATGTATGCAACGATGATTATTGCTGTTCCCACTGGTGTTAAGGTTTTTAACTGGGTATCCACTATGTGGCGGGGATCAATGACCTTCGAAACGCCAATGCTGTTTGCCATTGCTTTCGTGGTGTTGTTTACCATTGGTGGGTTTTCGGGCTTGATGATGTCAATTACACCGGTAGATTATCAGTATCATGATACTTACTTCATCGTGGCACATTTTCATTATGTGTTGGTTCCTGGAGCCTTGTTTGCAA
>JAHRWB010000062.1 GCA_019090385.1 Pseudomonadales bacterium
ATTGGATGCTATGTAAATAAATCCAATTTGCGCAGCATAGAACAGAATTAATCCAACCAGGAGAAAATAATGCATGAATTACCATTACGCGATTTAACCTTGAAGGAAGTCAGTAAGGTCTGTGGGGCAAAAAGCGATATGCAAAAGTATTATGAGATAAAAAGAGCGCTTGAGGATATCCAGAGACTGACACAAAGGAGGGTACCTTACAGCGGGTGGCCATTTTAAGTTAGGTCAGATGCGTTGATGAAAGCCTGCTATAGAGGGATCATGGGTTTTTCTGAAAAATACGTTTACCCACACCGTTGTATGTGAGCAGGATCTCGTTTTCGTGGTACAGGCTGCCTCGCACAAATACCAGAGATCGGGTTCTGCGTACAATTTCACCATCTCCGATTAGCCAGGCGTTGACGGGTGCTGCATGAACGAAGTCTGTTGTGAGGCTCACTGTCAGTATATGGGCATCTGTGCTGCCGTCTCGTGCGAAGGCGCAGAAGGAGAAATCTGCAAAAGTCATCAGTACGCCACCATGCACTGAGCCCATGTTGTTGGAATGACGAGGTAGACTGATCATGCCGGTATTCTTAAGTGCAGGACTGTATTTTACGTAATAGGGTCCGATATTTTCTTCAGCTGGATCTTTCGACTGGTCTGGTGAAAAGCCTGCGGGGGGCATGATTTCACTCACAAATTTTTCTCCTGTAACGGTGGCTTTTGGCAACAAATTTATCAAATTATAGGGCTCTCCGATTGCCAGATTAGACCGGACAGATTAGGGTTACAATCAATATGTGAATAGCCAGGAGTTTGTCTGTGAAATCAATTATCTCGAATATTTTGATTGGGTTAATTTTATTGATGACAGTGGCTGGGACGGGGGTATTCACGGTAGCTTATTTTCATGACGGGCCCATTGCGATTATCGCTGGTGGGGCATTTAAAAGTGGAGAG
This sequence comes from Pseudomonadales bacterium, assembly GCA_019090385.1. Taxonomy (GTDB): domain Bacteria; phylum Pseudomonadota; class Gammaproteobacteria; order Pseudomonadales; family Azotimanducaceae; genus DC-out156. Next base: position 952 of record JAHRWB010000062.1, read on the forward strand.
CTTTATACAGGCCCCATCCCGGACTGGACCTTTGTGGAGGATATCAACACGGTAGAATTTCAGTTGATTGATCCCGAGCGGTCTCGCACCACCTGGATTGTGGAACATGAAGGTCGTGTATTTATTCCCTCTGGATATATGAATACCGTCATGGGCAAGTTATGGAAGCACTGGCCAATGGAAGCCGAAAAGGATGGCCGGATGATTTTGCGGGTTGGTGGTAGATTATATCCGCTCCAAATGGAAAGGCTCAGATCGGGAGATATTTTGGTACCAGTGCTGGCTGAATTGTCTAGCAAGTACAATGGGCAAGACATATCCCTTGATGAAATAGCCAGCGGTTCGCTGTGGATATTTGAATTAAAGCCTCGCTAAATTGCTGGGTGTTTGGAACATATCATTCTCTGGACGAGACTTTAAAAAATAGTGACGCGGACAGTATTTGTTAACGGTAGGGTATTTGATGGTGAAATAATTCACCAGGATAGTGCTGTGACTGTAGAGCAGGGTGTTGTGGTGGAGGTAGGTAAGTCCTTCACCATGGGCTCTGATGCCTATAATCTCAAGGGCAACTTGTTGGCACCCGGGTTTATTGATATCCAGGTTAACGGTGGCGGTGGACGACTTTTTAATAACGCACCGACATTAGAAACCCTGCGATTAATAGCCAACGCACATCGTCAATTTGGGACGACGGGCTTTTTACCGACGGTGATCACTGACACAACCGAGGTGTTGCAGAGTGCGGCTGTTGCAGTTGGCCAGGCTATGCTTCAGAAGGTGCCAGGTATTTTAGGGCTTCACTTGGAAGGGCCCTGTTTAAATGCTGAGCGCAGGGGGGTGCACGCGATGGCTCGTTTACGCGACATGGACGCACAGTTACTCAACATGCTGAGTAGCATTAATTCAGGTAATCCAGGAACAACTTTATTAACGCTGGCTCCGGAACTTGTTAGCAGCAGCGAATTAAAATGGTTAGTAGACCAGGGTATTGTCGTATTTGCCGGGCACAGCATGGCGAATTTTGACCAGGCTCTTGCCGCACTGGATGCGGGTGTCAGTGGCTTTACGCATTTATTCAATGCCATGCCGCCACTACTGAGTCGTGAACCGGGTATAGTTGGTGCAGCGTTATGCCATCCGCACAGTTATGCAGGAATTATTGCTGATGGTTTTCATGTTCACCCCGCTACTTTTGAAATAGTAGTGAAGGCAAAACAGAAGGGATTTGTACTGTTAGTAACGGATGCTATGGTAAGTGTGGGTAGTGAAGAGTGCAGCTTTTCTTTATATGGAGAGTTAGTGCAGGTTAGTGGAGGGCGCTGCCTGACTCAGGATGGCACGCTGGCTGGGTCCAGTTTGAATATGATCACAGCGGTTAAAAATGCTATTGAATTTGCCAATCTGGATGTTACAGAAGCATTGAGAATGGCTGCGACCTATCCGGCCCGGGCTATAAATCGGGATCAAGAGCTGGGATTAATAAAACCAGGGTATCGGGCCTCGTTTGTTGAGTTGGATGAGGGCCTAAATGTTAAGGAGACATGGGTCGATGGGCAGCAGAGTTAAAGCGCATACTAGAACAAATATTTGTTACCGGCAGTGTGAATATAATAATCACCGAAGCTGGATATTTTGATGGTGGAAAAGCTAATGTCGGGTAAACCTGTCACTGAATCCTCTAATCCCGATAGCGAAGATCTGGATCTGTTAAGTAGCACTTCTCTGGTTGCGTTGATGAATGCTGAGGATGCGAAGGTTGTTCAGGCCGTTGCGCTCGTTCGTGACGCCATAGCCGAGTCAATAGATAAGATATACAGTTGTTTAAAAGGCGGTGGTCGGCTGATTTATGTGGGTGCAGGCACTTCCGGTCGTCTGGGTGTATTGGATGCTGTTGAATGCCCTCCAACCTTTGGCACCCGGCCTGAACAGATTGTCGGTATTATGGCAGGGGGAATGCCAGGCTTGGTGAAAGCGGTCGAAGGTGCCGAAGACTCTGCACAAGGTGGCATGGCAGCCTTACTGGAAATTGGGCTGTGCAAACTTGATTGTGTGGTGGGAATTGCTGCTAGTGGTCGCACACCATTCGTATTGGGGGCACTGAAATATGCTCGGCAGCAGGGGGCTGTGACGATTGGATTTAGCTGTAATATGAATAGTGCCTTATTGCCTCATTCGGATATTGCTATTGAGCCTATTGTTGGTCCAGAAATCATCAGTGGATCTACTCGATTAAAATCAGGGACCGCGACCAAAATGGTGCTGAATATGCTGACTACCGGCGCGATGGTTCGCCTGGGAAAAACCTATGGCAATCTAATGGTGGATGTACAGGCAACCAATGTAAAACTCAAACAGCGGGCTAACCACATGCTGATGGAAATTGTTGGTATTTCCAGCGAAGTTGCCAGGGGATTGCTGGAGCGCTGTGACGGTGAAATGAAAACCGCAATTGTCGTCCATCAACTGCAGATTTCTCCGCAGCAGGCGCGCGACAAACTGACGAAGGCTGAGGGGCATTTACGTAAAGCCTTATAGTCCATTATCGAGCGAGAGGAGGCCCCCATTTTGGGCAAAGAGCGTTGTGCAAAGAGAGTTGTGTAAAGAGAGTTGTGTAAGGCGTGTTATGCACAGCGTTTGATGGTGGCACCCAGGCTTGCCAGTTTTTCCTCGAGTTTTTCGTAGCCACGATCAAGATGATAAACACGATTGATCTGTGTTTCGCCGTTGGCAACCAGTCCGGCGAGAACGAGTGATGCACTGGCACGCAAATCAGTCGCCATAACCTGAGCGCCTTCGAGTTTGCCTTTTTCACCCCTGACAACGGCGACCCGCGCATTCAATGATATTTCCGCACCCAGGCGTATAAGCTCCTGAACATGCATAAATCTGTTTTCGAAAATACCCTCGGTTATCACCGAGGCACCCTCACACTGTGTCATTAACGCCATAAACTGCGCTTGTAGATCCGTTGGAAAGCCTGGATGTGGAATGGTGTGAATATCAACGCCATGCCCCATATTACCACCCGACACTGAAACCCAGTCATCCCCACTGTCAATTGTGAATCCACTTTCGCGCATCTTCTCAATCAAAGATTGAATGTGAGCAGGCACGCATTTCTCTACCTTTACGTCGCCGCCAGTGATTGCTCCCGCAATGAGCAGGGTACCGGCTTCAATGCGATCCGGCACGATGGTGTGTTCAGAGGGTGTCAATTTATCCACACCAGTGATGGTAATGACTTTGCTGCCTTCACCATCAATTTTCGCTCCCATGCTTTTGAGGTAAATAGCCAGGTCGACTATCTCGGGCTCTTGGGCAGCATTTTCCAGGACAGTAGTACCCTCAGCCAGTGTGGCCGCCATCATGATATTTTCTGTTCCGCCTACAGTGGTATTTTCGAATAATATATGGGCAGCTGTTAGCTTTCTTTTGCAGTTTGCAATGACATAGCCTTTTTCAATATGTATCTCCGCACCCATTTGTCTCAAGGGGTCAATATGCAGGTTAATAGGTCGGGAGCCGATGGCACAACCGCCAGGAAGGCTAACGCGGGCCTGGCCATATTTGCTCAATAAAGGTCCCAGGCAGAGAATGCTGGCACGCATTTGACTTACCAGGTCGTAGGGCGCTGTGTAATCATCGGGTGGATTGGTCTGAATGATCAAAGACCCGCCGTCGCGCTGCGTTGTACAATTCAGGTGCTGAAGCAGGCGTTCTGTGGATGCGATATCACGCAGTACCGGTACATTATTAAAACGATGTACGCCTTCAGCAAGTAGAGAAGCAAAAAGGATAGGCAGTGCGGCATTCTTGGCGCCACTGGTGGTTACCTCACCGTGTAATTTTTTACCACCTTTTACAACAATGTACTCCATTAATTACCTGCTATTTTTTCCGATATCAAGATGCCGCAGTATTATCTACCCAAGCGGATTTTACCAGTAGCCTGTCAATCTCTATGGCAACTGGCAGGATCAATTCTCCATGCGCTTGCATGGCCTGGTGGATTTTTATTTGAAGCTTCCCAAGATCCAGGTTCTGATTTTGGGAGAGGTTTTGATCTGGAGAGAAACTTTGATCCTGGGAGAGATAGGATTGAAGAATTTCACCAAGAGTGGCAAGTGTTTTGGAAATGGGTAGAATTTCCAAGAGTCGGCTGTCCTGGCTTGCCAAATTATTTGTTGCTTGAAATTGCATTTGCCAGTCATTGCACGCTTGTTCGAGCTGCTGGCAGGTTTCGGTATATTGCTCTGTGCCGGGTGATGCGTTTGAAAATGTTTGTAACAATTGCGTTAGATTTCTAGCGGTCATACTCTCTGGGGGGATAAGATCTACTACTCGGTTAAGTTGAGTAGCTGAGTTATAGGGTCGCTCTGCGTCGGATTCCACGCCAAGTATGCGGGATTCTGCCTGATCACCTAGCAAACGGGCATAGCTTTTAGTTGGCTCCAGTTGGCCTAGAAGAATGCCCAACAGCTGCTGCTCTCTGTTTGACGCCTTGAAAGAAGAGATAAACTGCGTAACTGGTGCAGTGATATCGATGCCGAGGGTGCTTTTCATGCAGTCCCAGGCTTGAATCAGGCCGGGATATAAATCTGCACGAGATTGCGAGCCGTGCCAGAGCCGCTCTGCTATGAGAGGCATACGTGTCCATATTCGGGTGTGCAGTAGGGGCTCTGTAACCAATTCTGACCACATGCAGGCCTCCCCCCCCAGAATTTTCCCGGGTATGGGTGTTTGTTCGCTCTGCCGTTGCGCAGCTGGGATTTCAGTGGGCGGAAGCAACTTGTCGTTTGCTTGATGGTGAAAATTTGCCAGCCAACTATTTAGATCCTTAACGTGATGAAGTCTTCGATCATTGAGTAGACCTGCTTCCTGCTTTTGCAACTCTGAGGACTTGGCATCAGGAATAAACGCGTGATGAATGTCGGCAGGATAAAACAGGTCGAGATAAAAGCCCGAAGAAAAAATACAGTCAAAGCCGCTATTGAGTGCGATATCGCGGTGTTGGGCACTGCGCCAGCTTTGAATGACAATAGAGTTGGGAAGTTCGGGGTGAAGTATTTCATCCCAGCCGATGACTTTTTTTCCGCAATCGTTGGCTAAGCCCGCGGCTCTGGTCATAAAGTAGTTTTGCAGGTCTGACAAAGTATCCAGCTGCTCGGTCTGAGACAGGACGTTGATATTGGCATTTTTTGACCACCATTCAGGGTTTACCTCGTCTCCTCCCAAATGCACATATTCGTCCGGAAATACTTCTGCTAATTCTTCCAGGAGAATTTTAAGTGCGGTCCAGACCGCCGGGTTGCTGGGATCCAGGCAGGACTTGTGGCCACCAAAGATACGCGAGGGTGTTTCATGGATTTCAGAGGATTCAGCTCCCCATTCGGGTTTTGCTGCCAGCCAGCTGGTGCAGTGTCCTGGAATGTCTAGTTCAGGCACAATGCGAATACCCCGGTTCGACGCGTAACTCACCAGTGCTTTTAAGTCCTCGGTGCGGTAATAATCGCCATCACCACCGATAAGCGCTAGTTCCGGATAGGTGGGGCTAAAAAACCGAAAACCCTGGTCATCAGTAAGATGTAAATGCAGGACATTGAGTTTGAAGAGAAACATAAGATCCAGGGTTTCTCTAATTGCCTGGCAAGACAAAAAGTGTCTGGCTGGGTCAAGCATCAAACCGCGCCAGGAATACTCGGGATTATCTGTGACACAACAATGCTGTATATGTTTCTCGCCCAGTTCTTTACTGGCCGCGGTGTTTTGCTTAGCCACGGCGTTTTGCTCAGCCACGGTGTTTTCGGAAAAGATAAGTTGGGTGAGTGTCGCGAAGGCCCGCAGGATGCCCCATTCAGAGTTTGCATTCAGGCAGATTCGAGCACTTTGCGAATCAACCGTCAGCTGATAACTTTCATCGATGTGAAGTTGGGGGTGATCAGGTGACTGTGCAGCGCAGCTAATGTCCAGTGGTATTTGGCAATGGGTTTGTTCTTCCAGCCGTTCCAGAGCACGTTCAAGCCTCGGTGTTTTGCCCTGAAGCCATTGTACGTTCCGGGTGCTCGCACTAGTGGGCAGCAAGGATAAGTAGCCTGTGCTCACCACTGTGTGCCTGGCTTCCGGTAGCAGTGAGGGCGGTCGAGCAGTAAATGTTGTCGTAGAAACCATATTGCCCTGTAATCTGACCTGTCTCTTATACACATCTGACGCTGCCGAC
>JAHRWB010000063.1 GCA_019090385.1 Pseudomonadales bacterium
GAGCATTAGATGACTCTGGAGAGAGAGCACGATCCAGTGAAAACTTAACATCGTCAGCGTCAAAACCAGTACCATCGTGAAACAGAACCCCATCTTGAAGATGAAAAATATAGGAAAGCCCATCCGAGGAAACTTCCCAGGACTCAGCCAATGCACCCGCCACCTTTCCCGCTTGCGTTATGCGAGTAAGGCCCTCAAATACATTTCCGTATACCACCTCATCAACTGCAGCAGCAGCTCCGGATGTAGGGTCCAGATTGGGCGGCTCCAAAGGTATACCCAGTATAAGTTGATCTTTCGCATAGGCTGCCGACAGCAACACACAGGCCAGAAGAGCAATAACAAGCTTAAAAAAAAGGCGGCTCACAGGCACCATGGCCAGTCGATATGTCCTCGACCTCGGTTGGGATTCCCCCCAAGCCACGGTGCCTTAACCCGATAAAAAATCTGCGACCAAGCCCGCATCAGTTTGGTCGCGCACTGTTCCATTTGCCCATCGACGGCTATATATCTGCCGAGACTCGAATACCGAATGTACGCTCACGACCTGGTTGGGCAATGTCTGCACTGGTAAAGAAATTTCGCGTTAAATCATATTCTTCATCAAACAAATTTCGTACCCATATGCCCACACTCCACCTGCTCTCGGAAGGAAACAGGTTTACGCTTGCGTTGACCAACCAGTAATTTTCAACATCATAAACCGGACCAAGCCAGGAAGGATAATCATCGTGATAACTGTAGTTAGTCTCTGCCAGAAATCCAAAACCACTGACTTCCCATGTGTAACTGACAGAGCCAGAATAACTGAACTCAGGAAAAGGCAAAGATTCACCAGCGCGATCAACAAAAATTGATGTATTGGCAGCACGGGAAGCGGGTACATCCAAATCAAAAAACTCATCGTACTCACCCTCTTTATATCCAAATGCCTGAACAATGTTTAATCCTGCAACTGGCTGCCAATTCATTTCCAATTCCGCACCGTAAATGAACGATTCTGGCGCATTGGCAAAACGTCCAACAGGACCATTCTGACCAAGTACCGCCGAAAGGACTTGTTGATCGCTATAATCATAGTAAAAAATGGAACCGTATATACTCAGGTTATCTGCCGGGTTAGCTTTCAACCCAAGTTCATAGGCCCAGAGCACTTCTTTATCAAATGCCTGAATGGCACTTTCCTGGCCGGTATTATACGTTGTAAAACCACCGGACTTAACACCCCGGCTAATAGAGCCGTAAATAAGCAAATCATCTGTTGGTGTGTATTCCAAAGCCAATTTCCCGGTCAAAGGCTCCATAGAAGTACTCACATCCGTAGGCTGCAATGCCTGAGCACCTCCAAATGCAGAACCAAACCCTTTCAGATCTCTGTCCTCATTCTCAAAACGTAAACCACCAATCAAATTGAACTGATCAGAGAATGTAAATTCTATCTGGCCAAATACTGCTATAGATTCGACTTTTTGATCAAAATTTACCCTGGCGTAAGTCGCGAAGATATCGATAAAATCAGAAAAAAACTTTTCTTTGAGGTCTTCTTCAGAATAATAAATACCTGCCATCCAATGCAGCGCACCGTCTCCTACCGAAGACAAATGCAGCTCCTGGGACAAAACAGATACCTCACTACCAAAAAATGTATCAGCCTCCACCGACCCCGACGAATCCCAGTCTCCATATTCTGCGCGATCAAGCTCTTCGTAACTGGTAATACTCTTCAATACCGCCCCGGAAAATTCTATATTGGCAATAAGCGAGGTACCCCAACCATCGTTATCACGACCTGGTTTAGCGTCATTTGAAACACCAATATCTGATGCAAATAAAGGAGATATTCCCCAGCCCGTATCAGTGCGATCGCTATCGGCAGGAATGGTTACTCCAAATCCTCCCTGGGTTGTGAGATCGTTAAACAGATACAAAGCCTGATTTTCAGACTTATCCCAGCTCAGGTGCGCATCGAATAGTAAATTAACTGATTCATTTGGCGCATACTCGAGGAGGCCCCGCACCCCACCGCGATCAGCATCGCCAATATCTTCTCTGGTGTCTCTGTGCTGTTGCCAGGCACCGCCCTGCTGTGTGGAAGCTGCCAGGCGGCCATTCAAATTCTCAGCCAGCGGCCCCGACACATACCCTTCGATTTTAAATTCATCAAAACGACCATATTCTGTAAATACCCCGGCTGACCTTTCAGAGCTGGGCTTTGCGGTAATAAAATTTATCGCACCGCCAGTGGTATTTCTACCATACAAAGTACCCTGAGGGCCCCGCAATACTTCAACGTGATCAACATCAAAGATAAGCCCCTGAGTCATAGCCGGGACAGGAAACGCTACTTCATTTACGTAAACACCGACCGTTGGCGAATTGTTAGTCGCGTAATCCTGAAATCCGACACCCCGAATTCTAAACTGTGCCGCGCCGCCACCAAATGCCGGTTCAACCTCCAGGCTTGGCGCCGTATTCTGCAGCTGATTAACATTAGTAATGCCCTGTGCCTTAAGCTGATCGCCGCTAAGCACTGTTATAGCGACACTGACTTCTTGCAGTGACTGCTCACGGCGCTGCGCTACGATGATAATTTCTTCCAATACATTGCCACTAGATGCCGTTTCTGCAACGATTGTCGTACCTATTCCCGTTGACATAACCAAACCAGCACTCAATGAATTCGTAAACACTTTCTTCCAATTCATATTCTCTCTCCTGTTAGTATCAGCCACCCTTTGCACACGCAGTTGTAATACCATTCCACTGCTGAGCAAAATTGTACACTAATATACAATCCTGCGCCTGACCATAGGCGGCACCTATAATGTGCACATGTACACAGTCAAATCGGGGCGGTATCAACATCCGCAAAAGGGGGCAGAGGGGGCAGGCCAGGGTCTCCAGAATACTCACACGTTAGGCTACGAGCATGTATTAAGCTGCCAATGATGTATAAAAAATTGTGGCTATTATCAATGGACATACAATACGCGTATACCAAGGCCAAATTGCCCAAAACAGTCCAGCTTCCGCACTAGGATTACCCTTTTGCAGCTCTTGCAACAGATTATCCCTCTGCCACACCCAACCAGCAAAAATGCACATCATAAACCCGAGTAGCGGTTGGCTATAGCGAGTAGTTAGTTCCACCACCAAGCCGAACAAGGTTTCAAAATCGTACAAGATAGCGGTGCTAACGCAGGTAATCAATCCGCCAATAGCCCACACCGCTTTGTTACGCGACACTTGATGATTTTCAATAGCATAGGCAACGGGCACTTCAAGCATGGAAATTGATGAGGTTACCGCAGCAATGCTCATCAAAAAGAAAAAAACTAGAGAAACTACTACGCCAGTAAATCCCATACTTTGAAACAGTGCAGGCAGAACCGTAAATATCAGGGTATCTTCTGATATAAGTGCCCCCGTTTCGGTAAATATCTCAATACCATTATGCTGGGCTACAAACATAGCCGGGATGATGAGAAAACCAGCAAGAACAGCAACGCTTATATCCACCAACGTCACATAACCACCTACAATGGGCAAATTTTCTTCATCACTTATATAAGATCCATAAATCAGCATAGTCCCAACTCCTAAGGACAAAGAAAAAAAAGCGGATCCCAAAGCAGAAATAATCAGCGAGGGAGAAGTAATGCGCGAAAAATCAGGTAACAGGTATAGTTCAAGCCCCTGTCCAGCACCCTCAAGACTCAGTACATATACCACAAGCAACAGTAGGGTAACGATTAACAAAGGCATCAATCGACGCGACCAGTACTCAATACCGTTTTTGACACCTTGTGAAATTATGACAACGGTTATCAACATAAACAGACCCATAAAAAATACATTGCGCGGTAAGCTGGACTCGACAAACCAAGCCGCTATCGTTTCGAATCCGGATAATACGAGTATAGAACTAACACAAAAGGCCATCATCCAACCGGACACTATCGCGTAAAAACTTAAAATAAAACTCGCAACAATCAACCCAACAATTCCAGTCACCCCACCTGAAAAACGTGAGATCGGCCCTCGTGAAACAGAGCGCAATGCTTCCACAGCATTTGCATGGGCATGGCGCCCAATAATTAATTCAGCCATCAGAGCCGGATAGGCAAGGCAAAAAGCAAGAACCAGATAAACCAGCAGAAACGCACCACCACCATTGCTCGCGGCCTGGGTGGGAAAGCCCCAAATATTTCCCAGGCCCACAGCAGAACCTGCCGCAGCCATTATAAAACCAAAGCGTGAGCTAAATTTACCCCGGGATGCTGTCATTAGTACCCTGCAAAATCACAAAAATAGTTGAGTGAACTTTAACATGTTGTTCACCACCCGTATCTATTCTCTCGCACCGCCACCTGTCGATTTCCACAGAGCACACAAAAAAAAGCATTACAGATAAGTTATGCAACGCTCAATACTTTCTTCACATCGAATTTACGATTTCAGCGTGGCGCACAAGGCGCCAAACAACCCCGGGTTCTCCCGAGTAACTAATCTGACCGGAATCTGCTCCATCCACTCCCGGTAGGCGCCCTTATTTTCAAACCCCGCGCGAAACCGGCTTTTTGCCAGAGTTTCTGTATAACGCATGACAATGCCACCAGCAATGTAAACTCCCTCTGTAGCACAGAGTGACAAAGCCAGGTCTCCAGCGACTTGACCCAGTATTTCAAAAAACAATTCAACCACTTCCAAAGCGAGTTCATCCTGACTAGCTAAGCCAGCGGCAAATATTTCCTGCGCGGACAGCGAGAGGGGTTCAAAGCCGTGTATACGCCTTAAAGACCAATACAGGTTTTCGATTCCCGGGCCAGAAACAAGGTGTTCGTTAGAGACCCTCCCATACCGCTCACTAAGCAACTGTAGAATGTTCACCTGAACAGAAGACTGAGGCGCAAAACCGGTTTGCCCGCCCTCTACAACAATAATACATTGCTGCTCATCTCTTCTAATTAACCCGGCACACCCAAGACCAGTTCCAGGCCCGATTACACACAACTTCATATCTCCACTACAGGGAATCTCTTTAGCCGGAAGACCAAAATTCACACTATCACTACTATCAAAGTGGGATAACCCATAGCCAATTGCTTCAAAATCATTAAGCAATTTTATTTCGGCGTTCCCAAAAGCTGCTGATATTTTTCTAACACTAAATTGCCAACCACTACTCGCAAACTTTACCGTATTATCAAGCACCATGCCGGCTACGGCTAGACAAATCAAAGGTGGTGCGACGGTGTCTACATCCTCCAGATATTTTTTTATAGCCATTACCGGTGATGCAAAGTTCTGACAGCGATAGCTTTTGACATGCATTAGTGCACTGGGAGTATCTGTGCTTCCCCTTTTGGTATCAGCCAATGCAAAGCGTGCATTAGTGCCACCTATATCTCCAATCAAGACTCTGCCCATGACTTGCTCAAACCCCACTATATGGATACATCGGCTAATTCTGCCAAATTAAGTTTCAGGCGCATACCACATCTAAATTACTCTCCCTCACTACAAAGCAATGCCTGGAAATGCTATTTTCAGCAGCGAGGGACATTTGAAAGTGGAGAGCTGGCTATTATGATGACAAAAAGCGCTGTTGCTGGCACTATTTTCGCCATCCTGTTCACAACCGCAATTATGTATTGGCTTTTCGCAACTCCAGATATTCCGGAGACAAAAATTCCTGACTCCCTCGCATCCATTGAAAATGGACAATATCTGGTAAATGCTGGCGGATGTGTCAGTTGTCACCAAGGCATATCCAAGCCAGATTCTCTGAGCGGAGGCCTCGCACTTGAATCACCGTTTGGCACATTTTATGTCCCAAACATTACCCCCGACAAAGCCACCGGCCTGGGCAACTGGAGCGGTAGAGATTTCTTGCTGGCGCTAAAATACGGCCGTAAACCCGGAGGTGGATTCTATTACCCGGCTTTTCCCTACACTGCCTACGCAGGAATGCTTGATCAAGATGTACTCGACATCGCAGCGTATCTAAAATCCTTGCCCACAATCCAATCAGCCAGGAAAATTCACGAAACGCCCTTCTGGCTGAGTCAGTGGATGCTGGCAGTATGGAATAAACTAGCCGCATGGAGGTTGTCCCAGCTACCAGAAATACAGGACCCGGGCCCGGATTTAACTATAGTAACCCGTGGCAGCTATTTGGCCCGCCACCTGGGTCACTGCGGCGAGTGTCACACGCCGCGTGATATTCTAGGAATCCCAATACCAACAATGGAATACGCTGGCGCTACAATCGCGGAATACACTGTAGAGGCAATTAACGCCAATGCCCTGAAAAATTGGACAGAAGAAGACTTTACCTATTTTCTTTATCTGGGAATGAAGCCAAATGGCGAATTCGTTGGCGGAGAAATGGAAAGCGTTATCAATCACAATACCAGCCAACTGACCCTGGAAGACCAAAAAGCTATTTCGGCTTACTTCCTTAGCCTCTAGTCATCATCATCGAGTTTAAACAGGTCATGACAATTACCGCAAGCACCACCCAGTCCCCTAAAAGCTGCAGCAAGGGCTCGCTGATCGCCACTTGAAGCGGTATCTGCATATCTAGTAGCAGCCTCTACTAATTTCTGTGCATTGGCGGCAAACTCATCTGGCTTTTCCCAGATAATGGGGAGCGCATCCGTATGAACGCTAAATTCCCGAGTATCTTTTGCAAAAAGCTCTGGGATCATGGGTGCCAGAGTAGCAATCCGTCGTGAGTTTCGTTCTGCCAGCTCAGCGCTAAAGTCTATTTTGCCGCGTGCCATACCTGCTAGGGGCGCAAGATTATGGTAAATCAGTTTAAAAACTGCCTGACGCGTTGACGTTGCATTCTCAGCCAATTGCTGTGGCGACGGCACTTCCTCGGCCGATACCAAATTTGTCAGCATTACTCCGAACACACATATAATCGATACCAGTAATTTCATTATTATGATTTCCCCCAACTATTTATGAATTTTATTATTTTAAACTCACACTCAGATTTAAATGTCCAAGAATCCAGTCAATCCCAGGCTATACGCCGAAGCATCATCAAACCACAGTGTGTTCTGACAAACCACTTTCAAACAGCACAACCGAATCAGGTGCCTCCCAGGGTGCATATTTATTCATTACACACTTGAACAATAAACTGTCAATCAATCTAAGCAACCACTTATTGAGCAAGGTATAAGGACTGGCTTCAAACCATTGTTTGTCCACATTGTAAAATTGCCGAACAAAGGGAAATATGGCGATATCGGCAATGCTCAGATCTGAACCAAACAAAAACGGAGAATGTTTCAGGCACTGCTCCAGTTCTGACAGGAACTCTTCAGCGCGGCTCCGATACACTTGCACTGAGTGCTCAGGAAACCGGTCAGCATATTTATAGTGATCCAAATGCACTTTAAAGAAAAAATCATTTCGTTCAATCAATTCGTTTATAAGGTCGAGTTCTGAATAAGAAAAATCCAGCCAACCCCAAGGATCGGATATTTTTAGTGCCCAGTGAACAATATCCAGACTTTCTTCAATAACCCGAGTATCCGGGAGTACCAATACCGGTACGGTGCCCTTAGGCGATATTGCCAAAAGTTCAGGGGGTTTGTTCTTTAATTGAACTTCTCTTACCTGGAACGTAATACCCGCACCGGCAAGGGCCATTCTTGCCCTCATGGCATAGGGGCAACGACGAAATGTATACAGAATCGGTATCGACATTGGCACAACTCACGGAACGGCAACTTGTTAGAGGAAAAATCGCGAAACCTTGAATCACCCAGCAACGCCCCCAGCGCAGCATCCCTTATGTGGGCCAAAAAGGCGAGTGAATTGTATAAGTCTCTTCATCTTTGGCTTTGAGTTATTTTGCGGTATGATTCTTTGTGCCTGCACAAGCTCAGGATGGGCTGATATTCAGGGATTATTATTAAAACAGACTAAATCGCTCGCGGGAGGGTGAAATGAACAAATTTGCAAGATGGGGCTCAATCATAGCCATACTGGTTGCCATAACTGGTTGTGAATCTAATAGTGACAGTACAGACGTGACCGAAGATGCCGCAAATACTGCAGCAGAAACTGCTTCCGATACTATGGAAGCAACCAGCGATATAGTTAATGATGCTGTGGAGGCCTCATCTGACGCGCTGGAGGATGCAAAAGATGGTGCCGCAGCGCTTGCAGAAGACGCCACAGAAACTGCTGAGGAACTGGTCGAAGATGCGGCGGAAACGGCTGAAGACTTGATCGACGATGCGAGCGAAAAACTGAAGGAACTATAAAGGAACTTTTATAGTGGTGCTTTTCTAGGGCCTTTATGGAAATCTTTGCAGCCTGACTAAAACTGTTCGGGCTGCATCGGCCCAGTTCTCTACCTTAAGCCTGCTACTGACCCCACCGAAACTACCCAGTTTCCCAATCAAATGATAGATTAATATGCCATAAACCTGGCGCATTCATCCCGATTTTACCCGTTTCTTCAACGACAATCCGATTTCCAGACATTTTTTTGACGTTTTTTGCACTGAATACCCGTCACCAATGCCAAATTGTGATCTCTGGCTCAAATCCTATTACACCCGGGTTTTAGAATACCTCTTGAAACTAGCCTATGCGTGATGGACGCACGTAAAACTATTGCTTATGGATTGCACAAGTACTCGACTGCTTGCCTGTTTAACTTTTGCCCTCGCAAGCGTTAACCTGTTTGCAGATTTAGCATCACCTTCCTGGTACGACGAAGGCCCAGCTGTTGCAGACTGGCACTATCGTGCACCCATTGCGCTGCCCGCTGCTGGCGCAGTAAATACTACAATTCAGCTAGATGTAGACTTCGACGTGCTTTTATCCCAATTGGGTATCAACGCCAGCGCTGTGAACATGGATACAAACTCTGTACGAATCGTCCGAAGTAATGGCTCTCTGGCAGCAGTTCAGGAATATACCGACCGTGTTTACGGAGGCGCTCTGGATGCCATTAATAACAACAGAGGAGAAATACGCTTTTTGCTGGAGGATGCTCCTGCTAACGGTACCTACCACCTTTATTTCGACATCATTGGCAATGGAGCGAAACCGAGTTCACCTGCCACCAGCATTAACGGTAACTTTGAACATTCAAATGGCAGTACCCCCACAGGCTGGCTCCGCACTTCAGCCAACACGGCGGGTGCCCAAAACAATGAGGTTTATCAAACTACCAGCGCAGCCACAATCAGCATAAACGCTGGCTGCAGCAGCAACACACAGAACAATATCGATAACAGCCCAAATAATCTATCCGGCACCGCAACGGGTCAATCCTGGCATTTGTTAGGGTATAGAGACAACTGCGAAGATGGCAACGGTAACGAGCAAGTACAAATCACAAAAACCATCAATGTACCCGCCGCTGGCGCAGCTGGAAATCTCGAAATGTTTTTTCAAGTCCAAGGCTGGGACGGTATCCAAAATGGTAATAATTACGACTGGTTTATTTTTTCTGTAAATGGCAAGGCAGTCAATCACAATAACCTAAATATCAATAATGCAACAAACCCCCAACTACGCATTGATAACAACCGCCTCGGCAGGAGAGTATACAGTACAACCTTTCTTGATCATGGCTGGAAAAGGGCCCGACTAGATTTGACCCCCTATCAGGGATCTACTATCACTTTTCGGATAGAGTCTCGCCATTCCGCCTCAGACAACGCCTATCGCAGCTGGGTAAAACTAGATGATGTATCGTGGAGCGTCCAGAATGCCAACCTTGGCACAGCGGAAAGCTATGGTCTGAACATCGTTAGCCCAAACGATACGAATATTTTGAGCGCCAGCCAATACACCATCACCCAAACTCTGTCCATACAGGTTGCGCTTGATGCCAGCCCAACCTCCCTCAGCGCCACAGTGTACGACAATGTTGGTACACCGGTCGCATCAGGCATACAGCTATTTGATGATGCCAGTCATGGCGATGCTAATGCAGGAGACGGCGTATACAGTAATAATGGCCTGCTTTCCAGCGAGCCCACCTATACCTTTCAAAGCAGCGATACAGGAGGTAACAACTGGTCATTGCGTGTGGTAGCCCTGGATGCTTCTCTATCAAGTATTGGAGCCAACAATGGTCTCTTGCACCGTAACGGCCAACCCAATACACCAGAAAGTCAGTTAAACTTCTTCAATATCGATGAGCAATTATTCAGTGTCATACAAGCGCGGCTGGAAATACAGTCTACCGTCGAGACGATCAGCGACCCTATAAACGGAACGGCAAATCCAAAGGCCATCCCAGGCGCATCTCTTCGCTACGAATTGATAGTCACTAACCTTGGTCCGGATGCTTCAGATAATAACAGTCTTGAAATTATTGAAGCCTTACCTGCATATCTCAACCTGTGTGTCAGCAGCGCATGCAGCGCTACTTCAGATCCCATCTCTTTTGACGACGGCGCATCACCTGAACCCACCGGACTGACTTTCAATTACGCAGCAAACGTTAGCTTTTCAACTGATGGGATACTATTCAATAACAGCACCTCACCGGATATCGATGGGTTTGATAGTAACATAACACATATCCGCGTCGCCCCAGGTGGCGCGTTGGCGGCACCGGGAGCAGGCGGCAATCCAAGCTTTATCATTCGCTATTCTACTCGTCTGGATTGATATAAATTAAGTCGAGAGCGGGTGAAAGTTTGCCAAGGCCTATACAGTGTGGATAACAGATATCTTGTGAAATATCAGTAGCTGATTGTTTGCCGGCATGTCGTAGTCACTGACAAACTCAAATCCATTTTTGGTTGCCAATTTACACACCCATTCAAAATCTCTAATACCCGAAGCCGGGTCCCGGGACTTTAACCAGTCGTCGAATCGCGCATTACTCTCGGAGGTAAATGTATTCTCGTATCGATAGGGGCCGTAAAGACACATACGGCCACCTGGAGCAATTACCATAGCAGCGCCCTTAAAAAAATCTGGCACATAGGTTTCTGCCATAATATGCAAGACATTCGCGGCAAACAGATAATCAACTGCCGGGACAGTCCAGGGAAGAGCGCTCACATCCAAACATACCGGTACGAGTACATTGCCACCCCCAAAGTTCGTAATATTTTGGACCAAACTATCGAGATGGACAGCGCGATCACTGGGCTGCCATTTAAGATGGGATAGAGCTTGGGAAAAACACACTGCATGTTGTCCAGAGCCACTGCCAATTTCCAGAACTGTGCCCTTGCTGGAAAATACTTCCCGTAAACGCTCAAGAATAGGCTGGCTGTTTTTCTCTGCAGCCTCGGAAAACTGAGCAAAAGATAGAGTCATACTAAAAGGAAAATGAGGAGCTGCATGTAAAAACGAACCTCCTCATTATTCTTCATTACCTGTGCTTAACCAACAGCACTAAAAGTGGTATGCCACTTTAGCCTGATAGTTACGGGGTAATTCAGGTAAAACAATTTGGCTACCAAACAGGTTAGGGAAATTGGCACGGAAGTACTTCTTATCTGTCAGGTTCTTCGCATTGAAACTAAAAGCCCATTGCTCCGTTTCATAAACGACTCCCATATTCAGCAAGGTGTAACTCGGCAGTTTTACCGCCTGGGAAAAGCCTGAAAATACACTGTCCACAGAAACAAGGCTGGCATTGACGGCCAAACCACTGTCAAAGGCATAGGTACCGGTGAAAGAAAAAATATTCTCGGGCACACCTGCGCGCCTGGCATCAGATTTATCCACGGCTTCAGGAATCCCGATAACCTGACCACCGTATACCAGCGCCGGGTCGATCTGAGGCATGTCTTCGGCACCAAAAAAGCTGAACCTGCCGCCATTTTCCAGGGTATTCAGATTTGTCACTTTCATGCTCGAATAACCTGCGGTAAGAATCAGGTGATCGTTTACAACCCAGCGCGCCTCTACTTCAACACCCTTAGTGCGGTTGGTTGAGTTAGTAACAATGGCCTGGGCATTAAAATCTGTTCTCTCCTGTTCATAAACAGCAATCGCCATATACAGACTATCATCCAGAAAGCTGCCCTTTATTCCCGCTTCCACTAACTCGGAAGAATCAAAAGCGGCACCGGTGCGGACATTATTCGGATCAATATCAGCACCTTGCCCTGCAATCAATGTAGATTGCTCAGAGAAGGTAATATAGGGAATAAGACCCACTGGCATTTTCCAAGACAGGCTGGCGGTCCAGGAAAAACCATCTTCAGTGGACGAATCACTCACCGGTGCTCGAATATCATCTTCCGTAAAGTTAACCGGATCTACAAAATCATTAAGAATAAATTCCCCATCCGCAGACAATATGACGTATTCCGAAGAAAAATTACCAAACATGACTTTGTCGACAGGTATGCGGCTTTTAATATCAATGGTATCCCAGCGAACACCAATCAATGCGCTCAATCCGGACTCCCAGGTCAGATCAGCCATAAAGCCCAAGCCAATATCTGTATATTTGCCTATATTATATTCCGTGTAATCATCATCTATGCGCGTAGCGAGCAAGCGTCGATCGAGAGCTGTAGATGGCCCGGTTAAATCGCGTCGATCAAAAAATTCATTGGTAAAGTCATCGCCATGCTCAAAATCAGTATGACGTATGGAGGGAGACAATTGCAGTGAGGTTGTCAGACTGCCGGTGTGGAATTCTTTGGAAAAAATGAGTTTTTCTTCAATCACCCAACTATCGTGAAACTGTGAAAAACCATAGGCATTTTCATTCAAATTCTCGTAAGACTCATAGAAGAACTGATTTTTGATTTCCCAATCATTATCCGTTTGATAAATAATATCAAAGTAGAATGTGTAAACCTCGTTATCGAGCGTATCATCGGGGGCAACCAAAACCTGACTGCCTTTTAGTTTAGCACTGCCAACATTTTCCAGCGCCGCTAAACTATCCAGATCGGCTACAGTGACAAACTCAGGTCTGAAAACAAAAGGTGCTATACCAAAAGCGCCATCACCATCATCAGGGTCAAAATCCAACGTAGCACCATATTCAGCGTGAGATATAGATCCGTCGCCGTTGGTATCCAGGGGTTGTGCCGTACCTGTTAAATAGGTTCCGTCATCTACCAGAGCCTGGGTCAGGCGATTCCAACCAGCGATCTGGTTGCCTTCATATTTGTGGTACATGCCACCAAACTGAACGCGCAATTTTTCATTCAGGTCAACATCAAAGGAGGCCTGAAGCAGTGTTTGATCGGTTCCAGAGTTGTCATAATAACTACCCGAATTTTCTACCATGCCATACAAATAATAACCAAAATCCTGCTCAGCCAGTGTTGCCGGACCACCCACTTCAGCCGTGATCACGTTAGTATCCCAGCTACCTGTGGTATAGGAAATACTGCCCTCTGGTTCTGTAAGATATTGACCACTATCCGCCCGGGCAGATTTTGGAACAAAGTTCAGATAGCCACCAATTTTGGACGGACCATAAATAGGTGTAGCCGGCCCTCGCACGATGTCAATTCTGTCGGATGCGCCAATAGGTGTGGGATAATTTCCCGGATTGTCCAGCCTACGCACACCGCGAAAATAAGTTTCGCCGGGTGTGCCGCGCACGTCCAGAGAACCCGCAACACCAAAAAATGACTGAGTAAACGTGCCTGGCGCCAGGGTGATCATGTCATCTATATCATCCATTCCAAATCGCGCCATCTGCTCAGCACTAATGGAGGAGGCCGACCGAGGTGTCTCCAGCAAAGTTTTATCGAAACCGAACACAGAACCTACATCTTCAGTCGGAAGTGTTTTTAGACTACCGGTAACGATAATCTCCTCAACGAACCGCTCTTCGCTCTCTTCTGTCGCTTGCTGTATTTCTCCTTGCGCAATTTCTTCTGCATATGCCTGGGGCAGAAGCGACAAAAATAATAGTAAAAGCGTACTGATACCAGTAACACCCAGTTTTCCTAATTTAATAGTATTCATTGGAACATCTCCCCCAGAGGCAAAATAAAGGAACCACATTTGGTTAAATGGAAATCGCGTTGCTTGCTGCGTGCCGCGGTCTTATCGATTCGCCGCCTAAATAGTACGAAAACAAGCCATGCTGCTTCAACTCAGACCGAACCTTCCAAGGCACTAATATTGAGGCACAAACCCTGTTCAATTCAGCACGGGCGCGGAGCATAACGTATATCGCTTGCATACGAAACCTCGGGTTGACGGCATAGGACTTAGGCCTGGCAAGTTATTCCCCATGTCGCCCCTAAGTACGGACCTGTCCATCCTGCGCTCAAACTTTTGAATACGCTTGTTATATTCCTTTAACAAGCGCTGTTTCAAATCCTCTGCGACAAAAGCATATTTCAATGAGTTGCGACTCAAGAGTTTAACTTCATCCCAAGACAAATCGTATTCCGTAACAGCAACAAAGAACTCGTCTGTCAGAGTGGAATCCCACATGCCACGATCATCCGTAGAAAGTGCAACTGGCACACCTGTTCTCAGATACTCCGGAAATGGGTGTTGTGAATAATCCGAAATGTACTCAAGCAATAGGTTACTAATTAGATTGATTTCCACCAGATAAGGACCATGTCGCATCTGCCTCATGATGTCATCATCGCTAATCAGATTTAGCCCATGGCCGATTCTGTCCGCACCAAGTAAGAGTGTATCCTTTATATGGGCATTCGGCTCATCAACCTCACCAGCATGGATTGATAAATTTACATCACTATATTGACGCCGCATCTCTCTCATGACCTTAAGAAAACGACGCGGATGCCCCTTGTCATTATCTTCTCTTCCCACCATGTTCAGCGCCACCCACAGGTCACTATTTTCATGTACAAATTTGTATATGTCCCGCAATGCATCTTCAGCCCTGGGTAAAAATCGCAATAAGGCGATCTGAAAGCGCACGGTAACCCCTGTCGCTAAGGCATCTTTGTCCTGCAAACGTTCACGCAGGATATTAGCAGTGAATTCCGGCGATACAATACTCCCATCGGGCTTCCTAAAACCGCGTACAGCAACCTGGAACTCAATATAACTCAGCCCTTCATCACCAAAGGCCTGCATATTTTTATACATTAGTTCGGCTTGTATCCAGGGGTTAAAAGCCAAGGCATTTAATCGCTGCCAATGGGTTTGAAAAAATTCCTCTCTCCCTTCGTACGGTTTATCGAGTTTTATACTGTTTAGCCAGGCCCGCAGTTCATTGCTATCCAAATCTTCTAGCGCTTTGTATTCCCCTTTCTCGCAAGTATCAAGCTGCTCATATTCCACGGCCATTATATTCCTGAACATCAGAAAATACGGATCGATAGAAAAAGCATTGCCCCCATATTCACGACAATTTCGAATTTTAACCTTGGTGAAATACTTATAGCCCCGATCTGCTTGAGCCAATGCAATTTCATACCACCATTCAGCAAATCCGGCACCAGACAAATGGTTATGTAAATCCCCACCCTTTGGCATATCGTGCAATACTCGATATAAGACCTCTTTATCCGCTCGCCCTTTTAGCTGCTCAAACCAGGCTGTATCTGCCGCCTGCGCCGTGCAAAAAACCAAAGAAAGCGTTAGCGAAATAACTAAATGGAATGTTGTTTGTCGCATAAAATATCCAGGCTACATAAATAGTACGATCACGGTGGCATTTTACAGCAATGCATATTTCAAAGTGAAGATGCCCGCAATCACGTAAGAAGCGACACCACACTTCCGCGCATTACCGCTGCCAAACTGTATCAATATATAGGTAATAAACCCTAAGCCGATCCCTTCCGCTATGGAAAAGGTCAACGGCATAGCAATTGCGGCAACCACTGCCGGCGCACTTTCTAAAGTATCGTCCCAATCTAGATCCGCCAGACTCCGCGCCATCAAACATGCAACAAATAACAGTGCAGAAGCCGTTGCATAGGCGGGTACACTTTGCGCTAAAGGCGCAAAAAACAGACACACAAGAAAAAATACACCACATACAACCGCACTCAGACCTGTTCTGCCGCCCGCTTCAACCCCTGCCACACTCTCAATATAACTGGTCGTTGACGATGTACCGGCAAGCGCACCAAACACTGTTGCGCTTGAATCAGCCATAAGTGCCCTTTTCAACCTTGGCAGCTTACCATCCTCACCGATCAGTTTTGCACGTGTTGCAACGCCCACCAGGGTGCCCGCCGTATCGAATACATCTACAATAAGCATCGATAGAATGGCCGTTGCCATAGACCACTGAAACGCAGCTACAATATCCAGCTGCAAAAATACCGGAGCGGGCGATGGAGGCACAGAAACAAGACCCCGGAACTCTGCGTAGCCTGTTAACCAGCCCAACACCGTTGCAGCAAGCACACCGATTATTACCGCACCCTGAACCTTTCGCGCAGATAGTGCGACAATTATTGAAAAACCCAGCAAGCAAGCAAGGGCTTCAAAGCTAACGACATTCCCTAAAGCGACAAATGTAGCGGGGTTCCCTACAACTATCCCTGCATTTTTTAAGGCAATAAAACCCAGGAACAAGCCGATACCTGCAGATATACCCAGTTTAAGATTCCTCGGTATGGCATTTACCAGCCACTCCCGAGCGGGCAGTATGCTCAATGCAACAAAGATTACCCCGGAAATAAATACCGCACCCAGGGCTGACTGCCAGGTATGCCCCATCCCCATGACAATACTAAAGGTAAAAAAAGCATTCTGGCCCATTCCTGGCGCCTGAGCGATGGGGTATTTTCCATACAATCCCATGACAATTGAGCCGAAGGCCGCAGCCAGACAGGTGGCAACAAATACTGCCCCAAAATCCATACCCGACTGGGATAGAATAGAGGGATTGACCACGGTGATGTAGGCCATTGCTAAAAAGGTAGTTAAGCCCCCCAGGATTTCAGTACGAATGCTTGAGCTATGCTTTTTTAGCTCAAATATTTTCTCCAGACTCAACATGAGTACTATTTTCCCAGGACTTGGTTTTTGGAGGGTGTTGTCACTGAGGACACTTCGTAGGGTAAGTGAAACTCAAAATGACTCCAGTCATTCACCAAAGTCTGCACCACTTTATTACCCACCTGAAAAGCTGTTTCCAGCGCAGGCCGTCCCTGATTCGGATAGGGCGCATTGCGACTCCATACCGCAGATTTCCCAGGTGGCGGTGCGGTAAAATTGCTGACCGTACGCAAGACCATAATTCTATCGCTATCTACAATTCCCGTTCGAGCCAAACGATGTAAACCCGTTAGCGTGCCACTGTCTTCCATATTGGAGGTCATAAAATTTGCATTTTCACCAGCAAATAGCTCAACCCAATCATTTGCCCATTGATTCAGATTTAGACCATGCCAGAAAGTACTGGCACTTAATGTATCACCTAAAACAACAAAGGGCGCTCTCTGCGCATTCGGATGATTCCCATACATTTTTCGAAACAAAGCCATTTCGGCTGTATCTTCAAGATGAATATCCCGCGTCAAGGCAAAGGCCCATTCAGCCAATTTCCTGTTCAAATCAAAGACAATGGTGTCCAATGACCAGCCAGATAAATTATCTGTATTTTTGGTGGGCTCTTCTGCCCCCAGCGGGACCAGACCGTAGGGCCAATGTTCAGGAATTTCTCTGGCATCAATCTCATACAGCAAATCACCGTCAACAACATGCCGCGCCCATGCAGCTGACCCTAAAGAAACATCTGCAGGATCTCCACCGGCTATGCCAGCTATCAGCCAATAGGTGCGGGACAAATCAAACCTGGGATCAAGTCCCAGCGCCATTATAGAAGCCGCAGCATTAGCTATACCTCCACCAACCAGTATTGCCATCACCCCATCACTATTTAAAAATAAATCATTTTCTCCCATAGGGAAGGAAAGCTGATTATCAAGCTTTAATCGCTCGACCCAGAATTGTAACTCGCCAGGCCGGTCTCCACGCGCTTCACCATGCTCAAACATAGCAACCACAACGACCTTTATCACTTCCTTTGGCTGAGTCGTGGAGATAGGACCAGCAGCGGAAATGGAACCGGCTGGTAAAAATAGCAGGGTACAAAACATCAAAAAGTACAACAATACTAGGAGCCGACTGACGTAACCTCGGTACCAGCTTACCGCTTCTACATTACTGGCTGCTTTAATATGCATTTATTGATCGAACCCCTTCTCTCGCTTCTGATGACATTACGAGCTTGGGAATGACATTTATCCTTCTGGCTGAATATCAAATATACAGGCTTATACTAATTCACCCATTGAGGGTTGCAAATTTAAGCACGGATATGGAAATTTAGCGCCAATTTTTTGACTCAATCCCGTCAAGCCTTTAAAAAACCGTGGCTAACTTCACAGCACTTACTACATGCATGTAATAAATTGATTACATAATCCTTTCTCTATCACGCATTAAAGCGACAACTGAACATTATACATCACGTAAGCTTACGATCAGGAATGCACACAAGAATCACGAGACGACTCATGTCAAAAGTCAGCCGCTACGGTACCAACAATCAGCAAAGACGGCCGGTACAGCTACGAAGCCAATTGCGAGCGGCCAAAATCATAGACACCGCTGAGGCAATATTACGCGATAGCGGCCCTGCGGAAATAACATTTAGCACCGTAGCGCTACAAGCAAAAATACCTACCAGTTCTGTTTACCAATATTTCACCAGCAAAGAGGTATTGTTGTTAGCTCTGGCCGAAAAGCTCATTGCCCGAATCCAGCCACACTTTAGGGAAGAGCTAAGCTGCACAAAAATCAGCCAATGGCCAGACATTATTCATGCCCTGGCAACTATCAGCCAACGCTTTTATTCTGCATCACCCTACGCAGCCCCCCTGTTGCTGGATTCTTACCTGACAAACAATATTTCCAGCCCCGATACAAATATTACCGACCGAATTGCAAAACAACTAAAAATCCACTTTGAATTAAGATTTTGGCTGCCGGTGGTAGACAACTTGGATCGCCGGTTCTTAGTAGCCATTGAAATAGCACAAACAATATTAACTGGCAGTCAGCGCAGGTATGGTAAAATTACTGACGACTACTTTGAGGAAGCAGAAAGAGCCATGATCAGCTATCTTGCAAATTATTTTCCACCTGTCCTAGCGAAACGATAACAGTACAACCTACAAAATTATCCACCCTACGAAGATGTACGCAAATATAGTACAAACCCCAAAAAATAAAGCATAAGGCAATTGCGTACGAACATGTTCCAGCAAATCGCAGCCGGAAGCTAAGGCGGATACGGCAGAGGTATCTGAAATGGGTGAACAGTGATCGCCGAATACACCACCACCCAGAATAGCTGCCAGAATAAACTCCGCTGGTAGCCCCAATGCTTGAATCAAAGGCACGCCCAGGGGAATTAATATGGCAAATGTTCCCCAAGATGTTCCAGTGGAAAAAGAAATAATCGCGCCGGTAATAAAAAGCACCGGCGCAATCATTAAGGCAGGGAGAAAATCACCCACAATACCGGAAATATACGACCCGGTTCCCAAGTCATTCAAACTTGAGCCCAAAGCCAAAGAAAGAAGCAATATTAAAACCAGCGGCAGCATCTCCCCCATACCTGCCACTGCAATTTTCACCAGTTCAATATGGGTTCGCTGGTATTGATGCGTATGGTCAGTTTTTTGAAACAACATCATGAGATAGGCCACAAGGCAAGCTGTCGCAGTAGCGTATAATACCGATTTGGAACCACTGCCCTGGGCAAGATCCCCACCCCCAGTCCAGTACATAAATCCGATCATTCCGCCTATTAGCACCACCATGGGAATTATTAAATAACCTGCTTTGTACTTTCCAGATTCGCCTTCCTCACTCAATTCCGGTCCCTTCACGTCTTTGCTGTGTTTTAGCGGACCGTAGACTTTTCCCGTCCAGGCGGTATAAAAAACCCCAATCAAAGTAAATATCGCATAAAAATTAAACGCGACAGAGCCCCAAAGAACCTGAGTAGCCTTTAAGGGCAGCTCATAGTCGCTGAGCAGGGCAAGTACAAAAGCCCCCCAACCATTGAGCAAAACAAGAATGCAAACAGGTGCAGAGGTACTGTCTATTAAGTAAGCGAGCCGCGCCCTACCCAAATTAAATCTATCAAAGAGACCACGCGATAATATTCCAGCAGTCAATATACTTAAATTGCTTTCTACAAAAATTGCACCACCGACTGCACTGGTTAGAAGTGCTGTCCGGCGCGGTGTTTTAGCAATGCCTTTATTCACAAGTAATTCTACAAGCCCAGAAACACCACCAGACGTTCTTACCAATGCCAGCAGCGCACCTATCATCAAACTAAAGACTAACAATCTAGCATTATTACCTTCTGTAAAAATACCAACAATTCTCTCCAGGCTAGCTAGCCATGCAGCCCCAATCGATAAAAACCCGGGAGCAGCAAGTAGCCATTCAGACAAAAAAATACCAGCAAACAGGGCCAACAATACTTCTTTGCGCCATAGAACAACGACAATTGCCAACAAAGGGGGTAGTACAGCAAGCCATTCCATATTCATACCAAATGCATAACGCTAAAAAAAAAGAAAGACTTGTTACAGTGTCAAAGAAACCTCAACAAGTGGGCTAGATAACAAGAATGATCAGATACCTGGTTTATTCATCGTCCTCCAACGACAAGTAGCACTCAGGATAGAAACGAGGCATGCAAATGCACTGAAATACCAGATCTGCAGATCCAGTATTGGTGATCCGCTGCGCCTCGCCAGCTGCAATATAAACAGAATCCCCCTCGCCCACGACAAACGAAGGCTGGCCACCTACCTCCATAAGACCTGTGCCGCTGGCAACTACATACAGCTCCATAACGCTTAACTGATGTAGTTGCGTAGTCACGCCTGGCTCGACACGACATCGCGCCAGAGATACTTCCGGGACATCGGGGTTATTAAGAAGCTCTTGAATATAACATCGCTCGCTCGTCCAAAACTCATTTTGACTAACCACCCCGGGAATTATTGATTTATTCATACTGTATGACATTTCTCATGATCAGCGTAACATTGTGCTAGTAATATACCGTCAAGCCCAGCGAATCAAACTGGCCATAGACTTTACAAGCCGACTAGCTTTATAAGGCCGTGTAATGATCGAAATCATGCTTTCATATGAACCGGCTATACGTCTAGCTACCTTTTTAAGTGTGTTTGCAATAGTTGCGAACCTGGAAGTTTGGGCTCCCCGCAAAAAACAACGTTTTTCCCTGCAAACAAGATGGCCCAGTAATTTCGGTATTGCTTTGCTCAATACCCTTCTCGTTCGTATTATCGCACCAATGGGTATTGTCGGAATAGCCATGTTAGGCAGCCAATATAAGTGGG
Source organism: Pseudomonadales bacterium (assembly GCA_019090385.1). Taxonomy (GTDB): domain Bacteria; phylum Pseudomonadota; class Gammaproteobacteria; order Pseudomonadales; family Azotimanducaceae; genus DC-out156. Next base: position 21,330 of record JAHRWB010000063.1, read on the forward strand.
GGCTACTGCACTATATTGAATTGAATACTGGCATCACCATTCTGATAAGTATCCTCAGTATGGACCTGGTCATTTACTTTCAGCATCGATTCTTTCATGTCATCCCGGTTTTTTGGAAGTTTCATCGCATGCATCACTCTGATCAGGACTTCGACACAACGACTGCACTAAGATTTCACCCAGTAGAAATACTACTGTCAAATGTGATAAAGCTAATTGTTGTACTCAGCTTGGGGCCACCAGCGATCGCCGTTTTGGTCTTTGAAATCTTATTAAACGCTACTGCTATGTTCAACCATGGTAATATTCACATCCCTACAAAACTCGACCGCATGATAAGGTTCCTGCTAGTCACTCCTGACATGCACAGGGTTCATCACTCCGTTAGCCCGTCAGAAATGAACAGTAACTATGGCTTCAATCTACCCTGGTGGGACCACATGTTTAAAACCTATTGCGCTCAACCAAAATCTGGACATGTGAATATGGAAATTGGCCTGCAACAATTCCGTGACCCTCAGGAATTGGGCCTTTTTAGCATGCTTACCCAACCCTTTCGCAAACCCGACCCAAGGGCAAATGATAAAAACCCCTAACAAACCCCCATTTACCTTGCCTTACGGGCAATAAGCCTTGCCAACGCAGCTGGCTTGTTATCAGGATCTTCTACAATCCCTTCAAAATAGTACTCAATATTTAGTAAAGAGCCCTCAGCCGATCTTGGTAAAGAGCCTTCAGCGTTGTTTGGTAAAGAGCCCTCAGCGGTTTTTGGTAAAGAGCCCTCAGCGGTTTTTGGTAAAGAGCCCTCAACCATTTGGCGCAATTCTCCAGGCCGCCATCGAAACTTATTGCCAGCAGGTCCAACAACGTCCTGGTCTGTTTGCAAGTGCTGCTCACACAGTAGCACTCCGCCTGGACGCAAGGCCCCACTCACTTGACTCATGATGCCTGCATTCTTATACCGGAATACGATGATCAAATCATAGTACACTCGTCTCAGTGCAATTTCATCGAGATCTACCGCTAGCCAATTAATTTCTGCCTGATGCCCAGCTGCCCGCTCGCGAGCAACCACCAGCCCCTGGCTGGAAATATCCATGGCATCCACCAGATACCCCAATTGGCCAAGATAAATGCTATTCCGCCCTGCTCCACAAGCTATATCCAAAGCCCGTAGCCCTGGCTCAATATTTCCTGAAGTTTGTGCATCAAGCTCTGATATCTGCTCAGAAAGAAACGCGCTGGGAAGCGCATTTGTTCCATGGCTCATATCTCGATAGCGCTTATCCCATTTAATACGGTCTTCAGTACTCATATTTCTTTACCATTACATTTACACTTGAGATCCAGTAAAAATACACTGACATAGAGAAATTTTCATTTGATCGCCCAGTATGCCTACTAATCCCAATTTCTAGGTATACAATAGGGCAGATTCAGGCGTGAAAAATGCTGACCGCTTTGTCTGATAAGCGCCCTACTAGATCAGCTTTAATGTGCTTTTTACCATGGCATGATTAAATTCTGCTATTTATTAAATGGACGATCAATTAGTCAATACAGATTGTATTTTATGCGAAAAGAAAAAAAATCTCTGATCACCACCATTGATTGGCGAATTTTGTTCGGAATATGTATCACTCTTATATGGGTCACTGTCGGCGCAGTTTTTCTAATGAGTGGTAATTATACCAAAATGTCGGAAATACCCATGGAGGCCCTTGGAGGATTTCTTGAGGGTGCCTTTGCGCCATTGGCATTTTTATGGCTGGTTATCGGCCTATTTATTCAACAGAAAGAACTTGCTGACAACACAGAAGTATTGAGAAAAACTTCCATTCAATCTGAAAAACAGACCCAGGCAATCGCTGCAACGGAACTCAATGCACGCCAGGAAACATTCTTTAAAATTGCGGAAAACGTAAGACGGCAACTGGGAACTATTTCTGGCATGCTATTTATATCTTGCATGGGAGCAACCGAAGGTTCAAAAGTTGCTGCAGATACTCTCAGCCAACATTGGCAGACCTTTTCTACCGGAGACTACGAATTGTTTTCCAGGCTATTTTTAACGCTGGATGAAGAGATATTTGGTGGATACGAAATTCTCTTTTTCAGCACTGAAATTCGCCTGAAACACGCTGATCACTTTTGCCATACCTTTGAACGTCTTATGCGACTTGCGCAAAATTGTGATACAGATGGCATCATTTCTGATTCATTAACCCAAACCGGACACGGACTAATGTATTCCCTCATGCAGCGCACCAAAGCTTCTACCCAAATTACGACTGAATTATCCCAAGTCGGAATCTAACAAGCTAGATTTTTCCTTCTCCGCCCAAATACACACTAATCTAGCGCCCTTTAAGCGCTCCAAATATACAGTACACAAAGAATAGTCAGTGACGCCATCAACAAGTTGAACAAACGCCTAAATAGCGCCCGGCTTAGCCATTTGCTTGCCAAATGTCCAAAACCTGCCCACAACATTATTGAGGGCGTACCCACGATGGCAAACACTAGCGTGATCATTGCCACACTAAACCAATAACCTGGACCAATAACAGCAAAGCTCACATTTGCGGTGGTAAGCATCACCCAAACTTTAGGATTAACATATTGGAATGATACCGCCTGCAGAAACGAAAACGGCCTGATATCAATATTCTCACTTACTTCACCAGAAACCGCTCGCAACAGCTTGAGTGCAAGCCATACCAGGTACGCACAGCCGACAAATTTCAGCAAATCCCGAACCGCAGCATATTCCTGCAGTAAGGCACCGAGACCCAGGCCAACCCCAATATTGATGGTAATGCCGCCGGCAATTATACCAAACACTGCTGGCAGCGTTCGCACAAAGCCATATTTTGCCCCAAAACCCGCCAGCAAAATGTTATTTGGACCCGGAGTTGCGCAACTAATAAACGCATATCCAGCCATAGCCACTATTAACTCAATTGAAACCACCTCGAATTCTTCCTCATTGCTTATCTTTATACGACAGGAGCGCATTTTAGGATTGGACACAGCTCCTAGTACAGATACAATTTATGAGATATTGACTAACACAGATGAGCGCAATGCAAAATCAATTACTCTATCAACAAGTTGCCCATAAAATTGAAGAAAGCATTAATTTGGGAATTTACCGCAGCGGTGAAAAATTGCCTGGCGTGCGCCGTTTAAGTGACGATTTTCGCGTGAGCATAGGCACCGTACTGGAAGCATTATACCAATTGCAAAACAAGGGAAAGCTGGAAGCGCGCCCTCGTTCAGGCTACTACGTCTGCGAGCAAAGCAATCATCTACCAGAGGCAATAAGGTCATCACCACAGCAGACACAGCCAAAAACCGTATCCAATCAGTCAACTGCACTGTTTCTTGCCCAAGCCAGCTCCAATGCCAAAGTACTAAATCTGGGCGCTGCCCTGCCGCATTCTGACTATCAACCAATCAGTACACTCACTCGCCATTTTCGAGGCGCACTTAGAGACAACCCAAAAGCCGTCTCTTCCTACGAATTCCCGCCAGGCTTTCTACCGTTAAGAAAAGTAGTTTCCGCCCGCATGCTAAATGCTGGAATTAGATTTAACCCTGAACAAATCACTATCACCAATGGATGCCAGGAAGCCGTGACCATCTGTCTTTCTGTCGTTGCCAAGCCAGCCGATGTCATCGCAGTAGAATCTCCAGCCTATTACGGCTTATTGCAGTGTATAGAATCCCTTGGTATGCAAGCACTGGAATTAAAAACAGACCCAGTTACCGGTGTATCCCCAGCCATACTCGATAGTGCTTTAAAGCGCTGGCCTGTTAAGGCCTGTGTACTCAGTGCAAATGGTAACAACCCCCTGGGCTACATCACCTCTGAAGAAAATAAACGTGAGTTGTTAAAAATACTTAAAACCCACGACGTTCCGCTTATTGAAGATGATATCTATGGAGATTTACCCCTAACTGGCACACGGCCTAAAGCTATGTCTGCATTTGCCGAAAGGCAGCGTTTTTTTTACTGTTCATCGGTGTCAAAAACAATCAGCCCAGCCATTCGCATAGGGTGGATCGCATCATATACTAACAACGAGGAACTCAATCACGCTAAATTTTTAAGGAATATTGCAACAGCCAGCATTGACCAAATTGCTTTGGCTAGATATTTATCCACCAAAAGCTATGACCGACATATAGAAACTTGCTGCATCCACTACGCAAACAATGCAACAAAGGTGAGACAAGCGGTGGGCAAGTATTTTCCAACGGGAACTCGCACCACACACCCCCAGGCTGGTTTCGCTATTTGGGTACAGTTGCCACGCACCATAGACGGAGATGCATTATCTTATGCATGCTTGTCTAAAAACATTGGCATTTTCCCAGGAAAATTGTTCTCAGCAAGTGGTAGATATAGCAACTGTATTCGCCTTTCATGCGCGCAACCCATTACCTCCAATGTTATTGAGGGGCTTAAAAATGTTGGCAATATTGCAAACAGCCTTACATAACAAACATACGCAAAACAATAACTACAGCTCTCGAGAAAGACTTTCAGCCTGCTCTCGCTCGGCAAACTCACCTAGCGCCAAAGCTTTTTCGAGACTACTCCGCGCATCATCAAGTCGATTGGCTTTGGCGTAGGCAACAGCAGCGTGATAGTAAATAGAAGCGTTCTTCTGTGTAAGCTGCAGCGCTTTGTCAAATATGACTAACGAGTCACTTACTCTATCATTTTTAACCAATATCCAGCCGAGGGTATCAGCCATACTGGCATTGTGCGGAGAAATTTCAAATGCTTGACGTGCTGTCTGCTCTGCCCGTTCATCACCCAGCAAAAAATACGCCCAAGCCAAGTTATTTAGAATTGCTGCATTATTAGGAGATTTCGCATCTAGTGGCTCATAAATCGATACTGCTTTTGCTCCCTCCTCGGCCTTTAAGTAAAGACCACCCAGCATTGCAATGACCTGCAAGTCATTGTTATTTGTAAATACCCAATCTTCAAGCAAGGTAATCGCGCTGCGCACCTCACCACTTTGCTCCAAGATAACCGCATACCGGACATATGCGCCTCTATGCTTGAGTTCTACAGCTTTCTGGTAGCTCGCCTTCGCAGCGTTCAAGTTACCGCTATCAAACTCATACTCACCTTCTAGCATGTGGTACACAGCAGGCTCTGGAATTATTTGTTTTAGTTCTGCAAGTAATTTTCCAGCAACACTACGATTCCCTTCCCGGCTTTCCAACTGCATTAGCCCAAGTAGCGACGCTTTATGCTGACCACTGGAAATTTCCAGAGCCTGCTTGAAGTAGGTGCGCGCGCCTTTCGGATCACTTCTCTTTAGCTGCGCCAGTGCCAACTGAAAGGGAATATTAGCGACCTTTTGCTTCCCGTTCAGCAACACGTCCTGTTTGGCTGCTTTACCCAGATATTCAACCGCCAGATCAACACTGCCTGCTTCCAATTCAAGCTGACCCAGCGCCACCAGCCCTTCAAGACTTTTGGGGTTAGCCTCTATAAAATTACGATAGAGTGTCCTCGCGCCATCAATATCTCCGGCAGATCTCGCCATTTTAGCCAAATTAAAAGCCGCCGGACTATAAGCTGTATCCAATTTAACGGCCTTTTCAAAAGCGGATTTGGCCGCCTTTGTATCAGATAATGCCATATAGGCTGCACCTAAAAGATTATGTGCAGTCACACTGTCAGGATAACGGGCCTGAAAGCGTTGTGCCTCGGCCAACGCCTCCTGCAGGTTGCCTGTTCGCATTTTCACGAGAACCAGAAGCGCGTCATCATGTGTTGCTTCTCCCCCGTTTTTGACTGCCAGCTCTAGCTCTTCAATAGCCGCTGCGTTGTCGCCAGCAGCCATATACCCCAATGCCAACTGAGTACGAATTTTACTATTTGCGGGGTCGAGAGAAAGCGCATCAAGCAGATGTTTCTTTGCCTCACCGTGCTTGCCATTTTGCATATACAGGGTGCCTAGCAAGGCATGCCCTTGAGCGCTTTGTATGTCATCAAGGCGAGACTCCATTGTGCCCAAAGCAGCCTGTAAATTTCCAGACCTCATCTGACTGGTAGCAAGAAGTACACGCACCTGCATGTTTTCAGGCTGGTCTTTGACTAGCTTACGAAGTATGCCCTCCGCAAGCCCATATCTTTTTTGATGAACGTTTATTGCTGCTTTTAAATACTGTGCTGCGGGATAACCCGGTGCAATTTTAAGCGCTCGATCCAGGGTGTTTTCAGCACGATCATATGCTTCTTTCTGGAATTGAATCTGAGCCTTTATGAAATATGCGACGGGGATTTTTTTGGTACTTGCAAGTACATCATTAATGTACTTTTCAGCATTTTGCATATCAGCCTGAGCAATATAACTCTGTGCCATGCCCAATTTCGCTATATATTCTACAGCCCCCGCATCCAATGCCAGCTTGAACGACGCTAAGGCAGACTTAGGTTTTTGACTGGCTAACTCAAAATTGCCCTTTTGAATCCACAGCTCCGGCTTTTCCGGCCCCCAACCTACGGCATTTGAAAAGTGTAGTTCTGCAGACTCCCGATTTCCTTCCAACATATCAGCAAGTGCCATGCCTAAGGAGGCATTCGCATCTTTAGGCGATTCAGAGAGGACTTGCTCAAATATAGGACGAGCGTTTGAAGAATCGCCCGCTGCCAGATAAGCATCACCCAGAATCACCCTCAATTCGGGCCGTAATCCATTCTTTCCAACCAATTCTCCCAGAACTTCCCGGTATCTACCCTGACGGATCTTGGTCCGCAATAACGGTAGCTCAACTCGCGCCCTATCAATGCCTGAATCCAGGGCACCTTCGAGTTCTCGAAGTGCCAGTGGCAATTCTCCCTGAGTAATATAAATTTCACCTAACAATAGCTGAGCTTCAGCATTGCGTGGGTCAACCTGTAACACATTTTTAAGTTCTATAACTGCAGAGTTTGCATCATCATCATCCAGATAATTTTTTGCCTTTTCTAACATAGCTTCTGGTGTGGCAGACCCGCAACCGGTACATATAACGAAGACCAAAAACAAGGCCCTTCTGTAGCCGAAAATAAATTTAAACTTGTGCATCCTTAATTTTCCTTGAGATCTTGTTTTCCCTAACGCCCTGCTTTTTCGAACAAGTCAAATATCGCTCAGACACGGAGCCATAAAATTTAGGACGGCCATAACAATATCAGCATTTTACACAAAACATTCTAATTCCCGGCAGCAGTATCCGCACCTTCAATAAGCATAAATAGTGAACCAGTGGCCAATTTTCAAATTGTTTACGATTTTCTGACTTTAGACCTACATAATTCGGGTGAAAAACGGTTAGTCTATTGTCGACTAATACCTAAACCGCTAGTAATCTGCGTGGCCATGGATGCGAATCGCTAAGACAACACATTTAAAACGACTACTCCAAACTCAGGACGTTTTTTTAAGCCTGTTTGCTTACTTGTTCACAGTTAATTTTGCTTGGTACCTGAATATACTAAGCCGTAGTGCTGCCCTTGAACATATTCAGCTTGGCATCGTTATTTTGTTTTTAAGCCTAGCTGCCTCATTGAGCCATTCACCCAAACTACACGGTCACAATCAACTGGCAAGCCTAAAATTTTCAGCAAGATTTACGGGTATCGTAATCACTGGAATACTCCTATTAGTGTACTTCGGAAATCTAGAAACCTTCAGCAGGACTGTAGTTATTTTTTATTCCTCGCTGCTAAGCGTAGGACTATTTCTTGATCGCCTTTTCTTACAATGGTGGTATTTCAACGGTAGAACTGAGCATAATGAAAACTATGTAAAGGTACTGGTTATTGGCTCAGGCAAAAGAGCAAAAAAACTGATCTCAATTTACAGGCAATATTCCGACTGGGGCCTGGATATAATTGGCATGCTCGACCCAAACGCAGATGCAAAATCAGAAAATACCTCGCAGACTAATGATGTTCCGCTGCTAGGTGATCTCTCCCAGATATCAGAAGTACTTTCAAATGAAATTGTCGATGAAGTGATCGTATGCTTACCCAGAAGTCTAATCCACAATCTGCAAAGCATCGTTGACGCCTGCGAGGAACAAGCCGTATGTATCAAATTCATGGCGGACTTATACGAAATGCAAACAGATAAGATAAGCCTTGACCATATGGGCCCCCTACCGATTCTTAGTTTCGAGCCGGTATCCCATGACGAAAACATGCTTATTGTTAAGCGACTGATAGATATTACCATTGGAATCCTGGCCACTTTTACTATCCTGCCCGTATTTGCTTTGGTGGCCATCGCCATAAAACTAGATTCCCGGGGGCCAGTATTTTTCCTACAAAAACGTGTCGGCTTGAACAAGCGAAATTTCAACATGATTAAATTTAGAAGCATGCGGGAAGATGCCGAGCAATA
>JAHRWB010000064.1 GCA_019090385.1 Pseudomonadales bacterium
AACATCAAAGACCAACAAAGTGATCGCTGGAAAACACCACATACCCTAGCGAGCGTGAATCACCTATCATAGAGGAAATTAGCCTCGATACGACCATGTCTACAATTAAGCTTGCACTATCTAACCTGATGGAGCGATATCAGGATGAAAACCCTCTGCTGCTTCAGCCTTATGATCCCGAGTGGCGATCCCCTTGTGAGCAAGGCAGTCCATTTACAGATAGCAGTGGACAGCAAGTTATTTCCTGGGCTCCAACAGTCCGCTCCCCCAGCAATGATTTTACAGGGCTGGAAAATGCACTGGAAACCAGTATTCACGCCGATATAAAAGAATATTTTTCAGGGTTCTGGTCAGGGCCCGTCGAAACATCTTCAAGTGAAGGCCATGTTAGTCTAATTTTATTATGGAACCAGGAGGATATAGACCGGCTGGTCGAAAACCTGATTGGACACTCTCTGGCCCAAAAACGCAGCCAAAGCGCGCTGAGCATATTTTTTGCCTGTACCGAGCCCGACTCAGAATTATTTATTACAGTCCGAAACAGTGATGGGGTTGTACAGCTGGAAAAACCGGGACACAAACCCGTGCGCGAAATTGAGGACTCTCTGCTTACATTTCTCGGTAGACTGACGCCGGTTGCTGCTGTGACTTAGGGTTTGATATAACCCTCAGAATTTAATAAACAGATAACAGAGTATTCATGAACAAAAAAATATTATCCCCCATTGAGCGCATTGAAGGAGAAGTATATCTCCCGGGCTCGAAGAGCATATCCAACCGAGCGCTTTTACTCGCGGCTATGTCACGTGGCCAAACACAAATTCACAACCTGCTGAACAGCGAAGATACACAATACATGCTGAAAGCCCTGCACCAGCTTGGCGTTAAAGTTGAACAACTTGAACAGAACCTTAAAAATAGCAGCTTGACCGTGGAGGTACACGGAAAAGCTGGTCCATTGAGTACTATTCAGCAAGAGCTCGACCTCAATCTCGGACTAGCTGGCACAGCCTACCGCCCCCTAACAGCCGCACTATGCCTGGGAAAAGGCACATTTACACTTTCCGGAAATGCCCGCATGAATGAAAGACCCATTGCTGACCTGGTCTATGGACTGAGTCAATTGGGTGCAAACATATCCTACCTCGGCGAGGACGGTTTCCCGCCACTCCTGATTAAAAGTGCCGGACTCACAGGTGGCAGTATAGAAATGTCAGGGGCAGTGAGCAGCCAGTTTTTAACATCCTTGTTGATGGCAGCACCACTTGCCGACGGCCCGATAGCAATAACCGTCATTGACGACCTGGTTTCTAAACCCTACCTGGACATTACCACCAATCTTATGCAAAAGTTTGGTGCCACAGTATCCCAGGAAGCGCACAGAACCTTTGCTGTAACACCAGGACAATACCATTCGCCCGGAAAGTTTCTGGTAGAAGGCGATGCCTCAAATGCCAGTTATTTTCTGGCTGCTGCTGCACTTCCGGGTAACCAGATACGCGTTTATGGCATAGGCAAAGGCAGTATCCAGGGGGATGTAGCCTTCGTTCATGCCCTAGAAGCTATGGGTGCCTCAGTCTCCATGGGCTTCGACTGGATAGAAGTCAAAGGCGCTCCCTTGCACGGGGTAGACCTCGATCTAAATCATATTCCCGATGCAGCAATGACATTAGTCACACTGGCCCTGTTTGCCGACGGACCAACTCGTATTCGAAATATCGCCAATTGGCGGGTAAAGGAGACAGACCGCCTGGATGCCATGGCTCGGGAAATGCGCAAGTTGGGCGCCACCATCGAAGAAGGCCCGGACTATATATTCATTCAACCACCTTCAAGTATTGTTAGTGCCGCAATAGACACCTATGGTGATCATAGAATGGCCATGTGTTTTTCCCTGGCCGCCCTGGGTAACCAGTCAATAACCATCAATGAACCAGAATGTGTGGCCAAAACTTTCCCGAACTATTTTGAAATCTATGAGTCTGTATGTAAACACTAGCCACATCGCAAGATCCTGGGCCACACCTTGACCAGTAGCCAGACGAGCTCTTGCGACAACCCCACAACCTCTGGGATAATAGACCCGCTTAACACTTAGGAACTCTCAATATGTTTCGTCAAATGCTAATTATCGCTTTTGCTCTCACCGTTTCCCAGGGCACTATTGCAGCCTCGAGCCAGGAAATCGACGCGCGAGTGCGCTCTGCCCTGCAAACACTTTACGAGACATTTCCTGCGGGCAAGGAGCTTTCCCAAAGTGCCAAGGGCATACTGGTTTTTCCAGGCATTATAAAAGCCGGGTTTGGCGTTGGCGGCGAGTATGGGGAAGGCGCCCTACTAGTAAATGGCAGCGCCGTTCAATACTACAAGCTAACAGCGCTATCAGTGGGTTTTCAAGTAGGTGGCCAAGCAAAAAATGAGGTGCTTATGTTCATGACGGAAAGTGCACTACAGCAATTTCGAGCCAGTGAAGGTTGGGAAGCTGGCGTAGATGGCAGTGTCGCCATAGTGGAATTTGGTGTAGGAAAAGATATAACCACCAACAATGCCCGGGATCCTATTATCGGCTTTGTCTATGGCAACAAAGGCCTGATGTACGATCTGTCTATTGAAGGCTCCAAATTCTGGAAAACTGACAAGTAAACCGGACAATATACTAACCCGGCCGGAACAGGCCTGAATGAGCAGCTTCCAGTGTCAACAAATGGCGTTTAGCTGTTAGTCCACCACCAAATCCGGTGAGTGAGCCATTCGCTCCAATAACTCTATGGCAAGGAATTACGATGGGCAGTGGATTGCGACCATTCGCATTTCCCACCGCTCTCATAGCATTGACAGAACCAATACGCTCCGCAATATCACCATAGGTGCACGTTTCACCATAGGGAATTTGCTGCAATGCTTTAAGCACGCTTAGTTGGAAAGCTGTTCCCTCCGGGGCTATCTCCACATCAAATTCCCGACGCTGCCCGGAAAAGTACTCAGCCAGTTGAGTACGAATGTTCTTAAAGGGCTCGTCCCAACGTTGCCAATCGGGTTTGATGGCCCACACACGCTTGCCTTCCGGAAAGCCAATAACCTTCAACATATTCTTGGAACCCGACAATAACAATCTACCCACAGGGCTCTCTGTATAACTGTAATAGGTCAGCGCTTCATTCATTGGCTCCACTCCTGGGTTCACTCATGTCATCCTTCCATCTTGATCCGCAGATCATTTTGCTTGACTGTCTAAGGTATTTACCTTCCCGAGAAACTGCCAAGCCGGTCTATTTTCCACGCCACAAATACATAAGTGCATAGGCGCGCCATGGGCGCCATGTTTCCGCTAACAGCCGAGTTTGCTTCGCACTCATGGATAAATGTTTACGCACAACCCAGTCATTCTCTGGAAAAGCATCCGGATCACGCCCACAGCGCATAGCAATGTATTCCGCTGTCCATGGCCCGATGCCAGGAATAGCTAATAGCTGCTCTCGCAAACTCCCAAATGAACAGGTATCTGAGAGTTGCAGCTCATTACTCGTCACTCTTTGTGCCAGTATTTGAATAGCAAGTCCCCTGCTACGCGGCATACCCAAATGAGAGGGGTTTTCTCCAGCAACAACCCCGGGCAAGGGAAACTGCCCGTCCGCGGAGTAATAATCGACAAATGCACTCACCAGCCTTGTCGCCCGCTGCACGCTGACCTGCTGCCCCATTATGGCACGAACACCAACTTCAAAGCCTGACCAGGCCCCAGGAACACGCAAACCACCCCCTGCTGCAAGGTAGGGTTTAAGCACGCTATGCGCATTCAAGTTATCATCTATTATCCGGCTATCAGCATCAAGATCAAAAAGCCTGCGTACATTACATAACAAATCCCCGGTATTTCTGGCACAGGCCCGGGGTATTTGTACCCGGATCCCATCAGCTTGCCAATCTACCTGCACATGAATACCTGGTCCCAGACTGCGCTTGTAACAGAGTCCCTGGACAGATTCATAAGGTGGTATGGCGCGCTTTCCTAGAAAACCGAATATCCAGGCTGGATCATAGGGTTGGCGTACGGGTAAGCACAGCACGATGTCCCTTGAAGTAGCAGTAGGAGAAGTAGCAGGAGAAGTGACGAGCATAGAAGCGCCAATATTATTCCTGCATACCCGCTGCTTCAGTTCCCGAGGTGAACAATGATAAACCTTGCCTATCTCATCATTAAAACGCCGGTAGCTGGTATAACCCGCCGCATAAGCGATATCCAGGAGCTTCATGGATGTGTCTCCAATCAGCCGCATGGCTAAGGCCAGGCGCTGATTCCTAAGCACGTTTTTGGGAGTAGTCCCCAGCTCCTCTTTGAACAATCGGTTGAGCTGCCTGCTACTCACACCCAGCTCACTTGCCAACAAACTAACAGGCTGGTCATTGATAAAACCATCGCCAATCAAACGCATGGCTCTAATAACGGTATCACTGGCCAGGGTCCACTCCGGCAAAATGCTAGCCCGCTCCGGCTTGCAGCGCAAACAGGCTCGATACCCTGCATCCAGCGCCTCAGCGGCAGTAAGAAAATAACGCACGTTGGCCCGGGCAGGGGGCCGTGCCGGGCATATCGGACGACAGTAGATACCCTTTGTAACAACCGCTACTATAAATCTCCCGTCAAATCTGGAGTCTCGGGAGAGTCGCGCACTTTCACAAATTTCCACTGCGGGTAACGGTGCAGGTATCATAGCAATCCTCAAACAATTGTTACGCACACCACTATAGATGCCACATGCTGAAAAAACTGGCCAAATATGGACATTGAAGAAAATTGTCACTAACAAACGATCAGATTCTGAATTCTGCCGTTCGGGCTTTTGAAAAACGCACCGCCCCCAATATGCTTGGGGCTGAGGCCGAATTACTCGTACACAGTTATTCGATTCAAACAGATTGGCTTTCACATCCCCAGACATTAGATCTGACAGCCGTTTTTCTTCTCTCACAGCTGCCGTCAGAACTGCCCTCCACCACGCAAATTTGTGGATTTGTTACCGATCTAGCCGTCGAAGTAAAAACTAGGGTTAAGGATCCCAGCCAGTATTTTCAGGAGCTCTCTACACGATACAGTGCGCCCGTTTTTGACCTGAAAAAACCCATCCAATTAACAAAGGTCTGTGTACCAAAACCCTGGGGCCAGGAAATATGGTACACCGGCATGGAAGAGCGAGGCGTATCAGGTGTCACTGCACCCGGCACTAAACCCAGCAGTTTACCCAGCGTTACGCCATTACCCTGGTATCTTTCCATTGCGTCGGATTTTATCCACAAAAACAAAAGCATAGCATTGCTGAAAATTCTGGACCCTTATGCCGAACCTGTTAAAGGCGATCTGTATTTTGAGCTACATACCTCCAAATGCGAAGTCTATGTGGTCACTCAAATCGATAACTCAGCTTGGCCCGAAGGCAAAGGCCGTATGCGTTTTGGCATGAACCAGGTACTCAGAAAAGCGTACCCTGACGACGAGTCCTTTCGCGCTGCTTACCTCAATTCAGTACAGCATTACCGAAAACTCAGAACATTAATCGACAATATACCCCCAGGTGATTCATCTCCTCAGTATAATCAGGAGGAGCAAGCATCCCGCGCCATCATGGAAGGTTTTAGCGCAAATATCGCTTTATCCATCGGGGATACGGTTGTTGTCCAACCAGATACCCCCCACTCCCTACTTCATGGGGTGCGGGTCATAGAATTTCAAACCCCGGTCTATGAACGGTATATTATTTCCTTTGCCCAAAAGGTATTAACACAGCGAAACTGGGACAGTGAAAAAGCCATCGAGCGTATGACCCTTGATACACCTGAAACGCCCGTTTTTGATATCATTCAAAATACCCAAGGCGTTTTGGCGGAAAGAATCGTCGCGTTTGATGAGTTCAATGTATTGCGTGTTAAAATAGAGGCAAATGGTATATGCCATCTAAAAACAGGTTTACCCTATGCCATTTGCATAGTCATTGACGGGAAAGTGACGCTCAACGGTATCGATCTGCATACTGAAGAAGCCTGCTTTATTCCCCGGTTTGCCTGCGAAGACAATATCGAAAATCATACCGATAGCGTGACCACATGCCTGATAGCGGCACCGGGATTATGAGTGTTCATGCTTGGGACAATTCAAAACAACAGAGCTTACAGGAGTAGTACATGAGCAATACCTCAGAACTCATTATTGAACAAATCGAAATGGGTCCAATGCAAAACTTTGTTTATATCGTGGGCTCAAAAAGCACTCGGGAAGTGGCGGTTATCGATCCGGCCTGGGATATTGACGGCCTGTTAAAGCTACTGGAAGAACGGGACTATAAACTCACCGCGGCCTTGGTCACTCACTACCATCCAGACCACGTTGGTGGTGCATTTAGTGGCAATAAAATCCAGGGCATTTCGGAATTACTGGAAAAAAGTCCCGTAAAAGTCTACGCACACAAAACCGAGGCTGAGGGTGTGAAAAAGGTCACCGGGATTTCCGACAGCGACCTGGTCAAAGTCGACTCCGGCGACACACTAAAAGTTGGCATCATAGATGTTGAGTTTCTACATACACCAGGGCATACCCCCGGCTCCCAGTGCTTCAAGATAAAAAACACCCTGGTCTCTGGCGATACGCTATTCGTCCAGGGTTGTGGCCGGGTGGATCTACCAGGGTCCGACTCCGAACAGATGTACCATAGCCTGCGAAAGCTCGCAGACTTACCAGACGAAACCGTACTTCTACCAGGCCACAATTATGGCGGTGCGCCCAATGCCACCATGGCTGAAACAAAAGCCCAAAATGTCATGATGGGCGTAACAGACCTGCCGACGTGGCATCGAATGATGGGATAGCGGTTTTGCTTAGCTTGATGTCAGCAGGCTGCTTACTGGCCTACTGACATCCCTGCCAGGCTAGGATGGCAACAAATGTGCGACCATATCACGCTCTTCTCGCAATTCTTCTTCAGTGGCTTGCATGCGCTGGCGGCTAAATTCATTAATTTCATAACCCTGAACAATTTTCCAGTCACCCCCCTTACATATCACCGGGTAGGAATAGATCAGACCCTTTTCAATGCCGTAACTGCCATCGGAATAAACCCCCATACTGACAACTTCGCCATCCGAACCCAAAGCCCAAGTGCGCATGTGATCAATAGCGGCATTTGCCGCGGACGCTGCGCTGGACGCTCCACGCGCCGCGATTATCGCAGCCCCTCTCTGCTGTACGGTAGGGATAAAATCGCTCTCATACCACTGCACATCCACTTGGTCGAGTGCTGGCTTGCCATTTACTGTAGCGCGATGCAAATCTGGATACTGGGTAGCAGAGTGATTACCCCAGATACAGAGATCTTTCACCGCGGTGACATGGGCACCGGTTTTCATGGCTAACTGGGCTTCAGCCCGATTATGGTCCAGACGGGTCATGGCGGTAAATTGTCGGGGATCAAGATTAGGAGCATTACGCTGGGCAATCAGACTATTAGTATTTGCAGGATTTCCCACCACCAATACTTTCACATCCCGCGATGCATGATCGCTGAGTGCCTTGCCTTGAACAGAAAATATCGCTGCGTTAGCTTCGATTAAGTCTTTGCGCTCCATGCCTTTAGCCCGAGGCCGCGAACCAACCAACAATGCGTAATCAGTATCCTTGAATGCTACATTGGCATCATCACTGGGAATCATACCCTGCACCAGAGAAAACGCGCAGTCCTCCAGCTCCATAATGACACCTTTCAATGCTTCAAGTGCCGGAGTAATTTCCAGTAACTGCAGTATAACCGGCTGATCTTTACCCAGCATTTCCCCCGAAGCGATTCGAAACATCAGTGAATAGCCGATCTGTCCTGCGGCTCCGGTTACTGTAATGCGTACAGGTTTTTTCATTGTCTGGTCCTTATTATGGCTATTTTATGGCTATTGCCGGTAAAAATTTGATCAAGGTCTAAACGTGCACTATAGCAGCCTTCATTAAAGTCCTCAGCAAATGTCAAAAATGCTACAAATTTGCTCGCATTTTAAATTCCCAAGTCCGCAGCCAAGTATATTTTACATAGTGAAACTTGATTCGAGGACCGTTTTCTGACATTTTGTTCGACCGCATCCATAATGTGAACGGCCGGTTTTTCCTTTTATTGTTAAAAATCAACAATTTAGGACATTAACTTCAGTGCCACATATCGATTAGCGGCATAATATAGCGTCAAAACCAAGGGAAAACAGACCATAAAATGGTGCCTGCAAACAAACTTAAAAATACACTTGATTTGACACGCAATGACTGAACCGGGAGTCCGCTGCATGACCAAAAACGTGCAAAACGCGTTAAGCAAACAACAGACCTGGGGCCTGCCAGAAAAATCAGGCCTTTACGACCCTGCCAACGAGCACGACAGTTGCGGCATAGGCTTTATCTGTGATTTAAAAGGCCGAGCAAGCCACCAGATTATTGCTGACGCAGACCATATCAACTGCCGCATGGAACACCGCGGCGGTGTTGGCTATGAGGAAAATACCGGGGATGGTGCTGGCGTACTGGCGGGCATTCCCCACAAGTTATTCCAGAACATTGCCAAAAAAGAATTTAACACCAAAATAGAACCCGGCGAATACGGTACTGGCGTCTTCTTTTTGCCACAGCAGAAAACCCAGCGGCAAAGAGCCACACAGCATATAGAGCAAATCGTCCACGAATTTGGCCAAAATTTTCTGGGCTGGCGAGAAATGCCCTGTGATCCCTCCACTGCCAATCTAGGCAGTGCCGCCCTTGCCGCAATGCCATATATCGCACAAATATTTATTACACCAGCAGATAATATTTCCAATAGTGAATTTGAGCGCCAGCTATATCTGATCCGAAAAAGCGCCATACAAGCTCTACGCAATGATACAACACTCAGCGAGCGCAAATTAATTTTCGTTTGCAGCCTGTCCACCAAAACCATTGTATACAAAGGCATGCTGAGGCCCGACCAAGTCTTCCAATTTTTTGGTGACTTGCGCAACCCTGAGTTCGAAACCCATGTTGCAATGGTACATTCCAGATTCAGCACAAACACTTTTCCTTCCTGGGACCGGGCACAACCTAATCGCTACTGTAGCCATAACGGTGAAATCAACACGATACTAGGTAACAGAAATTCAATGAGCGCTCGTCAGGGCGTGATTGAATCTGAGCTATTTGCCAGTGACATCGAGCAGTTATTCCCAATCATTGAGGAAGATTGCTCAGATTCCGGTAGTTTTGACAATGTACTGGAGTTTTTGCGACTAAACGGGCGCTCAATGCAAGAAGCGCTGATGATGATGATCCCCGAAGCTTGGCAGCAACATACCTTGATGTCAGCTGAAAAACGTGCATTTTACGAATACCATTCCTGCCTAATGGAGCCTTGGGATGGCCCAGCCTCCATCGCCTTCACTGATGGAGACTGCGTGGGTGCGGTACTGGACAGAAATGGCCTGCGTCCGAGTCGCTACTATATAACAGATGATGACAAATGCATTATGGCCTCGGAAGTAGGCGTACTGGAGATCGACCCTGCGACTATCGTAGAAAAGGGCCGACTCAAGCCAGGACGAATTTTTCTCATTGATTTCGCCCAAGGCCGAATGATTCCGGACTCAGAGCTTAAGGAAATAGTTGCTAAATCCAGACCTTACGCAGAATGGATAGAACAAAATAGTCTGTCACTGAAAGATTTCCCCGTTGGCGAAACCCCTCCGGTAATCAACTCTAATGCGCTGTACGAGCAGATGCGTGCATTTGGCTTCACCACAGAAACGCTGCAATTTATGTTATTACCCATGATTAGAGAATTGCGCGATCCTTTAGGTTCCATGGGTAACGATTCAGCCCTGGCCGTTCTCTCAGACAAACCCCGAATGCTGTACGATTATTTCAAGCAGCTATTCGCCCAGGTGACTAATCCAGCCATAGACTCCATTCGTGAAGAAGTCATTATGGCGCTGAATTGCTATATTGGACCTGAAAGGAATCTCCTGGATTCCACACCAGAACATTGTAATCGGCTGAATTTGGAACATCCAATTATCTCCAATGCCGAACTCAGCACGCTGAAAAAGCTGAATCACAATGGCTGGAGTAGCGAAATCATAGACATCACACATGCCAAGGACGAATCGCTCGACGATGCTCTCACGCGGATCTGCGTAGCTGCAGGTGCAGCTATCGAAGCTGGCCATAGTCTGATCATCCTTTCTGATCGTAATATTAATGCGCAGCGTATTCCGGTAAGCGCTCTGCTCGCTACCGGGGCAGTACATCAGCACCTTGTAGCTTGCCATACGCGAACCCGTATCGGCATTATTGTCGAAACAGGTGAAGCCAGAGAAGTACAGCACCACTGTTTATTAATTAGCTATGGCGCAGATGGCATCAACCCTTATTTGGCCTTTGAAGCGCTATTTCAGGCCGAGCGGGACGGTTTTCTCTCAAACCTGCCACATTTGCTGGTCAATACTTCGCTCGCCAATGCACAAGCGCTTCTTGAAGATAAAATAATAGCTGCCTACCGCAAAGCCGTTGGCAAAGGCATCATGAAAGTCATGGCAAAAATGGGGATATCTACCCTCCAGTCCTACAAGGGTGCCCAGATTTTTGAAGCCATCGGTCTTGCTGAAGACGTGATAGTGCGGTGTTTCACCGGTACGGCAAGTCGTGTTCAGGGTGTAGATTTTACCACCCTGTCCGAGGAGATGCTGCGTCGGCATGATCTAGGCTACGCCAATCAAAAGATTCCAGCTAAAAACCTGACAAACCCTGGGGATTTCCACTGGCGTGCCGGTGGCGATATGCATATGTGGGATCCCTCGGCCATTGCTGCGCTTCAAAATGCCGCACGCAATAACGATGAAACAGCCTACTGGCAATTTGCCAATAAAATCAACCAACAGAATAATAAGCAGGCAACCCTGCGTGGTTTGCTCGATTTCCAGGAAAATGTAAACGGCGGCCCGATAGATCTTGCTGAGGTCGAAAGCGAGAAATCCCTGGTGAAACGCTTTGCTACGGGTGCTATGAGTTTTGGCTCTATTTCTCAGGAGTCCCATGAAACCCTGGCCATCGCCATGAATAGAATTGGTGGAAAATCCAATACCGGGGAAGGCGGGGAAGATACAAATCGGTTTATTCCACTGGAAAACGGCGATTCAAAGCGCTCAGCTATCAAACAGGTTGCCAGTGGTCGCTTTGGTGTAACAATCGACTACCTTAGCAATGCCGACGAACTACAAATTAAGATTATCCAGGGCGCCAAACCTGGAGAAGGCGGAGAGCTGCCAGGACCGAAGGTCGATGAGTACATCGCCAGTCTAAGGCACTCTACGCCAGGTGTCGGGCTGATCAGTCCTCCCCCTCACCATGATATTTACTCTATCGAAGATATGGCTCAGCTGATTCACGACCTGAAGAATGCCAATCCGAAAGCACGTATTAGCGTTAAGCTCGGTGCTGAACTGGGTGTCGGTACTGTAGCCACCGGGGTTACCAAGGCGCGTGCAGACCATATAGTCATTGCTGGCGATACAGGTGGCACCGGTGCCTCACCACTGACATCAATAAAACATGCCGGTATCCCCTGGGAACTGGGTTTAGCAGAAACTCACCAGACCCTGGTTAAAAATAATCTCCGCTCTCGCGTTGTTTTGCAAACTGACGGTCAACTGAAAACTGGCAGGGATGTTGCTATCGCAGCACTGTTGGGCGCAGAAGAATTTGGTTTTGCTACAGCACCACTGATTACACTTGGCTGTATAATGATGCGCAAATGTCATTTGAATACCTGCCCAGTAGGTATTGCCACGCAAGATAAGGCCCTGCGCAAAAAGTTCACTGGACAACCCGAACACCTGGTCAATTACCTGTTCATGGTGGCCAGGGAACTACGTGGCATTATGGCGCAACTAGGATTTAAAACGCTGAATGATATGGTCGGTCGAGTTGACGCACTAAAGACTGAGTCTGCCGAGGCTCACTGGAAAGCGCAGGGGCTGGATTTAAGTTTGTTGCTGTCTCCTGCTGAGCAACCTGCCGACTGCCTGGGAGTCTATCGTATTCATGAACAGAACCATGAACTGGATAAAGCACTGGACAACAAACTGATTGAACTGGCTGAGCCCTCGCTGGAGAAAGGTCAGAAGGTAACCTTTGAAATGCCAATTCTTAATACCAACCGCGTCGTTGGTGGCATGTTATCCAATCGCATTATTAGCAGAGTCGGTCCACAGATGCTGCCGGAAGGAACTATCCATTTTAAATTCTTCGGCAGCGCCGGACAGAGTTTAGGTGCATGGCTGGCGAAAGGCGTTACCCTCGAGGTTGAAGGTGATGCAAATGACTATGTTGGCAAAGGACTCTCCGGCGGGCAGATAGTTGTGTACCCCCCCAAATCCAGTAAATTTATTGCTGAAGACAACATAATTGCCGGTAACGTAGCATTATACGGCGCTACTTCCGGGCAGGTATTCCTGCGCGGTAATGTTGCTGAACGTTTTTGCGTACGTAATAGTGGTGCTTCCGCCGTTGTGGAGGGTATAGGAGACCACGGTTGTGAGTACATGACAGGCGGGCGCGTCGTTGTGCTTGGGAAAACCGGTAGAAACTTTGCAGCAGGAATGAGTGGCGGTATCGCCTATGTATGGGATCCCGATAAACTATTTAAGACTTTGTGCAATTCTGAAACGGTTGATCTCGACTCCGTAGACACGATCGAGAACGACAACGAGTTACATACGCTAATCACACAGCATGCTCAAGTTACCGGATCAACAGTCGCGAAAGCCATTCTTAAAGACTGGTCATCCGCGCTGCAAAAATTTGTCAAGGTTATGCCAAAAGACTACAAACGTGTGCTTGAAGAAGCGCTTCAAAAAAAAAAGCCAAAACAGCGGCATAACGTAACTGAAGCTCTGGAACAAACGAGCTAGTTTGTAAAAATAGAGGATATTCCGAAACATGGGAAAGGTCACAGGCTTTGTAGAATTTGAGCGCGACGCAGCGCCGTATAGAGATGTAGAACAGCGCATGCTGGACTACGATGAGATTTATGTAGCCCATGATCCTTCACGTTTGGCTACTCAATCTGCACGCTGTATGGATTGTGGCGTACCTTTTTGTCAATCCGAAGAGGGTTGCCCAGTCTATAACCTGATACCCGAGTGGAATGACCTGGTATACAGAGGACACTGGAAAGAAGCCCTTGAACGATTACACTCGACCAATAATTTTCCTGAATTTACGGGCCGAGTATGCCCCGCACCCTGTGAAGGCGCCTGTGTACTGGGTGTGACTAACCCTGCTGTAACAATAAAAAACATAGAGATGGCCATTGTAGACAAAGGCTTTGAAGAAGGCTGGATTGTTGCAGAACCACCCAAAATCCGCTCCGGAAAAACTGTCGCAGTGGTAGGCTCCGGCCCCTCTGGATTGGCTAGCGCGGCCCAGCTCAACCGAGCCGGACACCAAGTCACAGTATATGAGCGAGCCGACCGCATCGGTGGATTAATGATGTACGGTATCCCGAACATGAAGCTCTCTAAAAAAGTGGTCGAACGCCGAGTTCAGCTATTGAGAGACGAAGGAATAATCTTCAAGGTCAATGCCAACGTAGGCAATGGCGAAAATGGCGGATTTCATATTCAGCAGTTGGTCGATACCTTTGATGCCGTCGTGCTCACCACGGGTGCAACAATACCTCGAGACCTGCCCATTCCAGGACGAGGGCTATCAGGCATTCATTTTGCAATGGATTTTTTAACGCAAAATACCCGCAGTTTTTTAGATTCAGAACATGCTGACGGAAAGTTTATCAGCGCCAAAGGTAAAAACGTTATCGTGATTGGTGGAGGCGATACCGGCACTGACTGTGTTGCCACCTCGATACGTCACGGTTGTAAATCCCTGGTCAATTTCGAAATACTCGATACACCACCAGCCGTTCGTGCGGCGAATAATCCGTGGCCCACATGGCCAAAGATTTTTCGCATTGATTATGGCCACCAGGAGGCCAGTCAGGTTTTTGGGAAAGATCCACGCACCTATTGTATTTCTGGAAAGGAGTTTCAGGGAACAGCTGGCAAGCTAAGCGGAATTGTCACTCAGGAAGTCAGCTGGGCGAACGGTAAACTGGAAATTCTACCCGGTACTGAGAAACATTGGCCGGCTGAACTCATTCTACTTTCCATGGGTTTTTTGGGCCCAGACCACACAACGACCGATCCACTAAAGCTAGACTATGACGATCGCTCCAATTACCAAGCCAATAACTACCAGACCAGTATTGAAGGTGTATTTGCTGCAGGTGACTGCCGACGGGGGCAATCCCTGGTGGTAAGAGCAATTCATGAAGGCCGACAAGCCGCGGATAGCGTAAGCGCTTATTTACGAAGCTAGTCTTTGAGGCTGGCCTGAACCGCAGCAAACGTGCGTATCCACGGCTTGCCCAAACCTCGAGCAGGCGGCATTTCCCGCGCGGCAGAATCCGCTTCAGCCCGATTGGAATAAACACCGTGTATTACCACATACCAGTTTTTCCCATCTCTTTGAGTAACGAAGCTGGCATACTCGCTATCGGTATTTTGAGCAACATGGCGACTTAGATATTTCTGTGCGTTGCCGTACTGACTGGTACCAAACAACTGCAGAGTCCAGGCCGCAGGATCCTGGCCTTTAACCCAGTAAGCCGAATATCCCGGCAATGCTGTCTCGCGTTTGTCTATAAGCTCAGGTTCATGTGCTAATTTATTCTGAGGCTCTATTATTGGCTGAGGCTCTATTATTGGCTGAGGCTCTAAGATTGGCTGAGGCTCTATTATCGACTGAGGCTCTGCATCTGGCCTGTTTGCTGTCCGCCGTCCGGTGATCTCTCTACTTATCTCGTCCATCTCGGCATCCGGCCTAGTAGTTACCCTATCGACAGCCTCGGTCTTTCCTGCTGACTCTAAAGATGGGACAAGACCGCTCAGGACAGTATCGGCCGAACGTTTTTCTTTTAGCCCTTCAATATTTTCCTGCTCTTCTGCAGGTGCTATCGCCTCTAGCTGCGACTCTTGGATAAGGGGCTCTCCAACAATACGCTGCTCTGCTCCTTTGGCCCTCACAGGCTGCTCAAGCGCTACTACAGCACGCTTCTCGCCCGGCAACCAGGATTCCGATACATTTTTGCCCTGAACTGCTGGTCCCTCCGGGACCTCCATAACATGGGTCAACTGCTCAGAATCCTGTGTATCCTTATCACTTATAATCCAAAATATAGCCGTCAACAGTATCACCACAAATACCAGTGGCAAATGTAAGCGCGAGAAACCGCTATCTGTATCTCTGCGAACCAACTCCAATTGAGCAGATGCTTCGGCGTTTATTTTACCGGGAACCCCGCCCGACCCCTTATAAATCTTATCAATTTGACTGCCGGTAAACACCATTTCCTGGTCATCACCCGACTCCCTCAGTCGCATTATCAGGTAACGCCGCGTTTCTTCCTGACCAAAAGGAATTAATTTAATGTTGTGCCAAAATTGTGCGTGAGAATCTACGTCACCAACAGCACCAACAGCACCAACAGCACCAACTTCAACAATAGTACCAACTATCTGGCTTTCACCAAAAAACACTATGTGCAGATTTTCTGAACCCGATTGCCGAATAATATCCAGCAGCAAAGACCATGCACCAGATGTCAAAAGTTCAGCGTCATCCAGTAATATCAAACTCGCAGAACCTGCCAAACCAGCAATTTCCACATCAGCCAGCAGTAAGTCAGACAGTAACTGTACGCTGTAGGGCTCTGGGATTTTAATGTCAAAGCCACGTAATATTTCTATCAGTATTTCTTCCCGCGAACGGGCAAACTCAGCACTCACTTTAGATAGTTTTATGGGGCCTTCGGCACCATCAGATACCTCCATTTTTTTGGCCAGAGCACGATAGAGCGTCGTTTTGCCTATCTCCGCTTCACCGGTTACCAATAAGATTCGACGCGACCAACGGCTAAGGTATCTTAATTCATCTAATTGACGCGCTCGAACATTGCCACCAAAAAAAATGGGCACAGGGTTTTTGAATGGGTTACTACCTACCCCACTACCATTCTCTCCAGTATGCTCGCCTGTTAAATTCTCAGACATTTGAGATGAGGGCATCCCTAAGCATTTGGGAATCTACTGACTCTACAATTTGTGCCGAGCCAAGTGTTTTAGCCAACACCAGCCTAAGTTTTCCATCCACTACTTTCTTATCCATACCCATCGAGCTCAGCATCTCAGTGGTATTGATAGGCTGCCCAAACTTAGTGGGTAGCCCCCCCGCTTCTAACAAGTTCTCAAGCCGTGAAACGTCATCACAAGACAACCATCCCAATCGACGAGACAAATCGGCTGCCATCACCATACCGATAGATACAGCTTCACCATGTAAAAACTGAGTATAACGAGTCATTCTTTCAAGCGCATGTCCGAAAGTATGCCCGAAATTTAGTATAGCGCGCACCCCCTCTTCTCTCTCGTCTTCCGAAACGATCAATGCTTTTATCTTACAAGACATTTTTATTGCAGTAACTAACGCAGAACGGTCCTTGGCAAGCAAGGCTTGCATATTGCCTTCTAACCAACTAAAAAAACCAGCATCCCATATCACACCATATTTTACCACCTCGGCTAAACCCGCTGAAAACTCTCGTTCAGGCAGGCTTCGCAAAGCATCTACGTCAATAAAAACACTGGAAGGCTGATAAAAGGCACCAATCATATTTTTTCCATCAGGGTGATTAACCCCGGTTTTTCCACCGACTGAGGAATCAACCTGCGCCAACAAAGTAGTTGGGATTTGTAAAAACCCTACACCACGCTGGTAAGTAGCCGCAACAAACCCCGTAATATCACCGATCACACCACCACCAAGTGCTATAAGCGTAGTACTGCGATTGTGCCGCTTGCGCATCAACTCATCAATTACACGGGAGTATGTCTCGAGAGTTTTATATTGCTCACCATCAGGTATTAGGTAAGTATCAGCCTGATAAACTGTATTCAACACCTTTAATAAGGCTGGCATATAAAGTTTGGCCACCGTGGCATTACTAACGATAAAAACCTGTTTTCCTTTAATATGCTGAGTCAGAAAATTTTCATGGGAAAATGTATCGTTACCAATATAAATTGGATAAGTTCTACTACCCAGTTCAACTGTTAGTGTTTCATGCATGGCAGTCAATTATCCAAATGTGTAGTGAATATTTCAGCAATAATCGTACCAGCCAGGATTTTCGGGGTGGTCTGCTCTGCACTAAATTCATAATCTGCAATCTCTCTGTAAAGCGGCCCTCGCTCTCGTTGTAATTTCTGAAATATTGCCATTGCATCTACCCCCTGGAGCAAAGGCCGATGATTAGTATTCTTTGCTCGTTCTACCAGTCGGTTCAATGAACTGGTCAAATAAACCACCGTACCTCGAGCACCTAAGTGTTTTCGATTATCTTCTCGCAAAACCACACCACCACCAGTCGCCAAAACAATACCCTTTCTTTGTGTCAGCTCATCAATGACCTGGGCTTCCCTTTCTCTGAAGCCATCCTCGCCTTCCTTATCGAAGATCCAGGATATATCCGCGCCACTATATTCCTCAACTACTCGATCCGAATCAAAAAAATCCATGTTGAGCTCTTTAGCCAGATACTTGCCGACAGTTGTTTTACCTACAGCCATCAGCCCAACTAAAAAAATGTTTGTATTACTTGTCTGCATAAACCCTTCACAGTGTCCAAAAAAAACGGCGCTATAAGCGCCGTTTAGTCTACTTGTAGAACTGCCTTTCGATAAGCGCTGTTTATCTTGGTGAAAGTGTATCTTGAATTATTCTCGGCGTTATAAATACCAGTAGTTCCTGCTTATCATCTCGTTCAGTTGTTTTGCGGAAAAGTACTCCAACGTAGGGAAGATCGCCGAAAAAAGGTGTCTTGGTTGTAGATTTGGTTTTGTCCGTCGTAAAAATGCCACCTAATACAATTGTTTGACCATTTTCAACCAGTACCTGTGTTTCGATTTCATTGGTATTAATCGCCGGCGGTCCACCTCCACCAAACTGTTGACCCACTGTATCCTGGTTTACTATAAGATCCATAATTATGCGATTATCGGGCGTAATCTGAGGTGTTACCTCCAGCTGCAGAACAGCTTCTTTAAAAGATACCGTCGCGGCACCACTACTGCTGGCTTCCGCATAGGGAATCTCAACACCGGACTTGATCGTTGCAGTTTGTTTATCCGAGGTGATTACTTTCGGTCTGGCAATTACTTCTGCATGCCCTTCAGTACCCAGCGCTGAGAGTTCAAGATCAAGAATATAGTCATCACCTACTATGCCTATACCAATGCTGGATGCACCTGGCGCCTGAACACCCAAATCAACACCCAGGGCATCAGGAAAAGTAAGAGGGGTACTTGTCTGAAGATCTGCGACAGAATCCAGTGAGCCACTGAAATGAAGAGTAGGATTACCACTATCTGTGCCAAACCCACCCCAACGAATCCCTAATTGTTGGGAGAAGTTTGCATTCGCAGTTACGATACGAGATTCAATGAGCACCTGACGAATTGGGACATCCAGCTGTAACAATATTTTTCGAAATTCTTCCAGCTTGGCAGCAGTTTCGGTCAATATAACCGAATTGGTTCGCTCATCAACAATCACACTACCGCGATCAGATAATATACTCGGCCCTTCGGTATTATTGAAAAGTTCGAACAAGGACGTCGCATTGGCATAGCGTACTTGTATAAATTCCGTATGCAATGGTGCCAGTTCTGATATCTGACGCTGGTTCTCAAGTTCGAGCTTCTCACGTGCAGCAATTTCAGCCGCCGGCGCCACCAACAACACATTACCCACTTCTCGCTTATCCAGGCCTTTAGTTTTCAGAATAAGATCAAGTGCCTGATCCCAGGGAACATTTTTCAGACGAAGTGTTATGCGACCAGCAACGGTATCGCTAGCTACCAGGTTTAGATCCGTAAAGTCAGCAATTAGCTGAAGCACCGATCGTACTTCAATGTCCTGAAAATTAAGTGAAAGCTTTTCACCCTTATATTTAAAAATATCTTCCTGAAGCGCGACTTCTTCCCGGGTCAGTGGTTTGACATCAACAGTAAAGATATCGTCTGCCTGATAGGCTAGATAATCGTAATTGCCCGTCGCTTTAACCAGGAAAACAACATGTTCACCTTCTTGCAGCGCATCAACGATCTGCACGGGTGTAGCGAAATCGGTAACATCCAAGCGCCTGCGCAAATCAACGGGTAGCTCAGTATTGCGCACTACCACCTTAATTTTGCCCGATTCACTGGTGACGTCCAATTGTGCTTTTGGATCGCTTAGTTTGATAATGACCTGGCCTGCACCATTGTCACCACGATTAAAATCCACATTATCAATTAGCGAAGTAACTAACGACTCTGCCGACTGACCTGCAGTCGCACCAGATACATCCATTACGGCTCCAGCATTCACTGTTGCTTCACTATTACTATCCGCACCGACTAATACAGCCAGTGTATTGCCTTCTATGCGTGTTTCAAAGGCCACAAGCCGGGATAAGTTTACAATTACCCGTGTTCGGTCTTTGGTTTGAATTACCGATACCTTGCGCGTATTTCCGTTACCCAGTGTATGGTGTTTTTCTGACAACCCACTTATTACGCCCTGCAAATCCAAAGAAATTCTTGCGGGAGAATCGATAGTGTAACTAGCAGGCTCAGGAGGCCTTTCATCGAAGGTCATTAAAATTTCCGTTTGATCCCCCGGAAGAGATGAAAACCGGATTGTTTCCAGGGTAGTCGCAAATGCACCTTGCATCACCAGCAAGGTAAAACATGTTGCCAGTATCCAGCGCAAAGATGTGAATGTGTTCTTCATGTGATTCGTCCTCATACTTCAGCACTACCCATCGTTATCGTACGCCCGCGTTGTATCCACCCACCAAGACCGTCAGATACAATTTCAAGCAATTCAATTTCCCCTTCATTCACATCAGTCACCTTACCGAAATTAGTGCCCATATAATCTCCGATACGAACCCGGTGTACGCCACCTTCGGAATCACTCACTAACGCATAAAATATATTGCCCTGAGCCAGCGTACCCACCATCTTGAGTTCGCCAACGTTGAACTGTTCCAGATAATGCTTCACGCGATTAAAATCTGGTTTTACCTTAGGGTCGCCTTTACCACGCTTAACCGCCTTGATAACCACCGGGGGTTCAAAGGGACTACGCATACTGGCTGCACTGTATGCAAACAGGGTATATTGCTCGATCGCAGGCAATGGCTCGATGCGTCCTTTCGGCCTGGCATCGACTTCAGCTAAAAAGACCTCCAAATCGTCCATGCCAGATTTACTGTCACAGCCCTGTATCAATCCCATGAGCAAAACACCGAGCAGCGCAAATTTAGTACTTCGCATTATTTGCTCTCCTCATTAAGATACCGATAGGTTTTAGCAAGAATCGACATCTTCAGAGAAGCATTTCCAACTGGTGTAATAGTGAAGTTATGCAAGGTTACGATACGTGACAGTCCAGCTACACTACTTACAAAAGCACCCATATCGTGGTAAGTCCCTTCCACTATAATATCTATGGGCAATTCAACGTAGAACTCAGCTTGTTTCTCCGCCTTCAAGTCAATACTGCCGATTTTTAGATTATGTTCCAATGCCGACAAGGTAATATCTTCAAGCAAACCAGGCACTTCAGTATCACTGGGCAATTGCCTCAGCAAGGCTCCAAAAGTGGCTTCCATATCAATTTTTTGCTGACGATATTCTTCCAAATTTGCTGAATCGGCTGCCTTACCTTCATATTCTCGCTTCAATTCGACTTCTTTGCTTTCAGCAACTGTCAGTATTTCCTGCTTATCCGCTAAATACGCAAAATTACCCGCCACCAAGATAATGACAAAAATAATAACCAGCAGAATAATTTTTATTATATTAGGCCAGGCACCTACATTGCTGACATCAAGATCATTGAAGTCAAAGTCCTGTAATTGATCAAGCGTGTCCTGAAAAGCCACTACAGATTCTCCTCAGCACTTTGTTTGGGGTTCACCTGGCTCGCCGTCATTTCAAAAGAGCTTGCCTGGGCACCCTGGCTAGTATTTTCTTTTATCCCTTTCAGGTTCGGACGGGCAAACCAGTCAGAACTTTCAATATTCCGCATTAGTGAGGATATCCGGTTATTCGACTCGGCAATACCGTTCATGCTCAAACCAGTACCGGTCAAACTGACTTTGTCGTAATAAACCCCTTTTGCCAGGGTTCTAACCAAGTCATCGAATACATGCACAATAATGGGCCGGTTTCCCTGCAGTTCCTGAATAACGCGCATACGAGCAAGCAAATCTTCCCGCTCTTCACGTAGCTTGCTAATTTCTGCAATACGCTTATCCATAACACTGATACGCGTTTGTACGAACCGGTTTCTAGCTTGCTGATTATCTACCAAGCCATCCAGATAAGTGCCCGCACCCATAACTAAAACCAAACCAAAAACTGCAACGATAGCCAGTTGAGTCAAGAACTCATTTTTCTTTCGTTCCCGTTCCCATTCTCGCCAGGGTAGTAAATTAATTTTTGCCATCAGTCAAAGCTCCTCATGGCCAACCCGCAGGTAATCATCAACGCGGGGGCATCATTTGCCAGGGAACTTGCATCCACCTTGGAAGATAACGACATGTCCGCAAATGGATTTGCAA
The DNA here is from genome assembly GCA_019090385.1 of Pseudomonadales bacterium. GTDB lineage: Bacteria > Pseudomonadota > Gammaproteobacteria > Pseudomonadales > Azotimanducaceae > DC-out156. The sequence continues at coordinate 21,780 of JAHRWB010000064.1, forward strand.
TGATAGTGGGAGTGCCTAGTTTATTTTCAATCATAGGAGCTAAGCCTTCAATTGAAGCGGTACCACCGGCAAGGATGATGTAATCCACATCATCATACTGGCTAGAAGAAAAGAAAAATTGCAACGAACGAGTAACCTGCTGCAAAACCGCTTCCTTGAAGGGTTTTAATACCTCTTCCTCATAATCATCTGGCAAACCGCCCTGTTTCTTGGCCAACCCAGCCTCTTCAAACGAAAGGCTATATCGACGCTGAATTTCTTCCGTTAATTGTTTGCCGCCAAAAAGCTGTTCACGGGTATAAATCGAACGATCATCAGCCAAAACACTCAGTGTCGTCATGGTCGCACCAATATCCAGGATGGCAACCACCAGATCTTCCGAGCGACTACCTAACTGAGACTGAATGAGCTCAAATGCCCGTTTCATGGCATGTGCTTCAATATCCACCACGCGCGCCGACAGACCACCCAGCTCTATGGCGGCCTCCCGAAGCTCTACATTTTCCTTGCGGCAGGCAGCCAGCAATACCTCTACTTGATCCGGGCTGTTTTCTGAAATGCCCTGGACTTCGAAATCAATGGAGACCTCATCAAGGGGATAAGGGATATACTGATCCGCTTCCACAATGATCTGATTTTCCATCTCATCATCGTTAAGACTAGCGTCCATTTCGATGACTTTAGTTATCACTGCAGAGCCCGCTACAGCAACAGCTGCGGATTTTGATGAGGCTTTGGTGCGACTGACAAGCCGCTTAATCACTTCACCAACACCTTCAACATCACTAATATTCTTTTCTATTACTGCATTGGGCGGCAACGGTTCTACTCCATATGACTCGACACGATACCGGTCATTTGCCTTAGATAGCTCCAATAATTTTACTGAAGTAGAGCTAACATCAAGGCCAAGGAGTATATTAGATTTCTTTTGGAATAGGCCCACACTAATTTCCTTTTAAACGCAGGTACTTACGCTGATCTGATGCGATATTACCTGTCTCTTATACACATCTGACGCTGCCG
>JAHRWB010000065.1 GCA_019090385.1 Pseudomonadales bacterium
AAAACCTGTACTCTGGAATGAACAGCTTTCGACAGGCCAGCATCATCGACTATCAGAGGCTGATGGATATCACTCATGCCAACCCAATCCAGTGTACCTTCAGGACTCTTATGGGCTTGATTGGCTACATCAGGCATTAAGTGCAAATCTTTTGAGCGGGTACTATTCATTTCCTACCTCAGCTGCTGGTTCTTCATGCTTTCCCAATTCGAGGCTGGTCAACTGGCGCGCCTGATCTTCAAGCATAACCGGAATACCATCCAGTATAGGGTAGGCCAATTCGCTGGCACTACACCAAAGTTCTTCCAAATCCCGATTGTAGACCAGAGGCGCTTTGGTAACCGGGCAAACCAGTATTTCTAACAATTTTATATCCAGCATTTCAGTCACCCCCAAATATTGCTTTCTAGTGTAATTCGGTTTATGGCCATCTGTCACTTGCGCCTTTTCCCGAGTGAGCCCTGTGGCTCCTAAAATATCAACAGGATAGCAGTGGATCTCTTAGTATCAGGGTCTCAGTGCGATCCGGCCCGGTGGACATAATATCTATGGGGGCGCCCACCGCAGTTTCAATACGTTTAATATAAGCCAGGGCATTTTCGGGTAAATCAGACAACTTTTTAGCACCCACCGTTGATTCACTCCAACCCGGTAGCTCCTCATACACGGGTTCCAGATTAGCATAGTCTTCACTACCCAAACTTGCTGCCACGTCCTGACCATTTTTGTCTTTGTAAGCAACGCAGATTCGCAATACCGACAAGCCATCAAGCACATCGAGCTTAGTAAGGCACAAGCCCGATATGCTGTTGATCTGCACAGCACGACGCAGCGCTACTGCGTCAAACCATCCGCAACGACGTGCACGACCAGTTGTCGCGCCAAACTCTGCTCCTTTTTCACTCAAATGCTTGGCCGTATCATCAAACAGTTCTGTTGGAAACGGTCCAGAGCCCACCCGTGTAGAATAAGCTTTAGTGATACCCAGAATATAATCGAGATATCGTGGACCAAACCCGGAACCAATAGCAGTGCCACCGGCAGTTGTACTTGAGGACGTAACGTAAGGATAGGTACCCAGGTCCACATCCAGCAATGCACCCTGTGCGCCTTCAAATAATATGTTCTGCCCTGAATCCCTTAAACCATGCAATATGGGAATAATATCTAGCACCATTGGCTTGATCTGTTCAGCCATTTCCTGAACCTGGTCCAGAGTTTGCTGATAATCGACAGCAGCCACTTTATAATACTGGGTCAGCAGAAAATTCTGATAATCCATCACATCAGCAAGTTTGGGAACAAACTCCTGCCAATGGAACAAATCACCTAAACGCACACCTCGTCGTGCAGCTTTGTCTTCATAGGCTGGGCCGATACCGCGACCTGTTGTACCAATTTTCTGATTTCCACGGGCCTTTTCCCGAGCCTGGTCCAGCGCTATATGGTAGGGCAGTATCAGCTGGCAAGCAGGGCTGATTTTCAAACGCTCACGCACGCTAATACCGCGTGCTTCCAGACCAACAATCTCGGTCAGCAATGCAGACGGCTCAAGTACTACACCATTCCCAATCAGGCATTGCACATGGTCATGCATAATACCTGAAGGCAATAAATGTAATACGGTTTTTTCGCCGTCTATAACCAGTGTATGACCAGCATTATGTCCACCTTGAAATCGCACCACTGCAGATACGTTATCAGTTAAAAGATCAACTATCTTACCTTTACCTTCATCGCCCCACTGCGTGCCGATGACAACTAAACTTTTACCGTACCCTGTACTCACGTGAGATTCTCTAATGATTTGATAAGCCAGTGTTTACCATCAAACACCAATTGGAATTTGCAACCGGGAACCGGTGCTTCATTTTTTTCCAGCGCAAAAACGACCATCTGCTTGCCCTGCCTTATGCGTTCGACTTCCTGCATTAATGTACTCAGGCGCTCACCTGTATTAGCAGAATCCCAGGCTACCCATATTTTGTTGGAGGAATTGCCAAATGTTTGAATCGGCAGGGCCTTCAAATCCAGGTCAAATCCCGTTGCCGGACGCCTTTCACCGAATGCCTTGCCGATACCATCGTAGCGCCCCCCCCTGGCAACCGGTCGACCATGGGTTGTTGTGTAAGCCGCAAATACCACACCAGTATGATAACCATACCCGGTTAATTCACCCAAATCGAAACGCAAACTCAAGTTACTATTCTGCCGGGTTATCAGATCTGCCAAAGCCTGTAAGTTTGCCAAACTCTGGCTCAGCACTGGTAATGACAATTTGCTTAATGCGGCGTTAGAAAAAACTTCTTTGTCACCCATCATGTCAGGCAATTTCAACAAACAATCCAAAATCAATTTATCTGCATCGACATCACTCAGCAGCATTTCTATATCTGCCGTGGATTTCATTTGCACTGCAGTAAACAATGCCTGTTCCTGTTCAGCATCTATTTCCAGCTCGGCAACCAGCGCTCGGTATATACCAATGTCGCCAAGCTCCACAACCAGATTTTCGACACCCAGACTTTGTAATGCCCATGCCATCAGGCATATTATTTCTGCATCGGCCTCCAGGCTTGCACTGCCAAATATTTCAGCTCCAGCCATTATTGGGTTTCGGGAGTCTGACAAGCCATCAAGTTTTGCGCGCAATACCGTCCCGGCATAGCATAACCGTTGGGTATACGGCGTTTTCAGGCTATGGGCATCAATACGCGCAACCTGTGAAGTCATATCCGCACGCATACCCAACAAACGACCACTGGACTGGTCAATGAACTTCACCGTCTGCAAATCCAGATCTTCTCCGGCCCCGACCATGAGTGCGTCCAGGTATTCAACCATAGGCGGTATAACAAATTCGTAACCCCAGGATACGAACAAATCTATCAATCTGCGTCTTAGTTCTTCCAGGTGCAGGGCATCCGGAGGCAAAACCTCATCAACGCCTTCAGGCAAGCGCCAATAGTTTTTTTTCACGGGCAAGTCTCAGTGATTCTCATGTAGTTTCAGCAAGCTATTTACACCCTGTAACGGCAAGCACCTATCCAATGCTTATCAGGGTTCTTTTACCAAACCTTATAAGCCGTCCTGTTTAAGGTATTTAAAGAAGTCACTCTTGGGATCCAACACCATTAAATCACCTTTGTCATTGAAGACCTCGGTATAGGCATTGATGGATCGATAAAACGCGTAAAATTCTTCATCCTGGCTAAAAGCCTTGGCATAGGTTGATGCAGACTGGGCATCTCCATCACCACGCAGCGTTTCTGCATCACGGTAGGCCTCTGCCCGAATCACAACCACTTGACGGTCAGCTCCCGCACGGATAGCCAGGGCTTTTTCCTCACCCGTGGCACGATGTTCCTGCGCTTCAATTCGACGCTCGGAGTTCATACGACTATAAACTGCGCTGCTCACCAGATCTGGCAAATCGATTTTTTTAACCCGCACATCAACGATTTCTACGCCAAATTCTGCACGCATAACCTCATCCAGGCCACTCTTTAACTCCGCCATAAGCTGGTCGCGCTCTCCAGATATGACTTCCTGCATTGCACGGCGGCTGATCTGATTTCTCAAGCCCTCATTTACCCGCTGCTGCAAGAGCAACTCTACGCGACGTTCGTCTCCAGAAGTGGCTGTATAGTAATTTTCCACATCGATTATTCGCCACTTAACAAAGGAATCCACCATTAAGGGTTTCTTTTCCGCGGTTAAATAACGCTCAGGATCTGAATCCAGGGTAAGCACCCGAGAATCAAAAATTCTGGCCGTCTCACCAAATGGCCATTTAAAATGCAAGCCAGGCCCAACATTGGGGTCATTTACCGCACCGAATCGCAATTTTATTCCGCGCTCCATTTCAGTCACGATATAGAGTGAATTGGAAACTACCAACAATAGAATACCCGTAATTACGATCAAAATTAAAGATTTGGGTTGCATATCAAACTCCTAATTAACGACCATCACGGCCGCGGTTAGCGGGAACCCGGGAATTTACATCTTTGAGTACCCGATCCGCCAAGCGCCGGATTTGATCATTCGAAAAGCTGCCTGTACCAGTTCCTGAAGACACCATTTTATCCAACGGTAGATAGAGCATATTATTACCACCCTCAACATCCACCATAACTTTACTTGTGTTACTGAGCACTTTTTCAAGCCCATCAATATATAAGCGAGTGCGAGTAACTTCCGGTGCCATTTTATATTCTTTCAGCAATTTCAAAAATCGCTGGGTTTCACCATCAGACTCGGCTATAACCTGATCACGATATGCGCTGGCTTCCTCAATTTGCCGAGCTGCATCACCCCGAGCAATAGGCACCACGCTTTGTAGGTAAGCATCAGCCTCATTTACTAATGTCTCTTCGTCCTCTTTGGCTTTTTGTACATCATCAAATGCGGCCTTTACCGGGCCCGGTGGCGCTGTTTCTTCTACGTTCACAGTACTCACCAACAGCCCTGTTCCATATACATTCAGATAGCGCTGCAAGCGGCTCTTAACTTCGATAGCCAGTCGCGCGCGACCCTCTGTTAGCACTTCATCCATACTCGCACTGCCGACAGCATGTCGCAGTGCGCTTTCAGTTGCATGGCCCAGACTTCTTTCAGGTGCCCGCACGTTTACGACAAAGTCTTTTGGATTATCAACGACATATTGAACAGTGATACTGACATCAACGATGTTGGCATCGCCTGAAAGCATTTCGGTGCGATGTGGCAGCGTCCTCACCCTGGTGACATTAACTTGATGCACAACGTCAACTATGGGCGCGTTCCAATGCAAGCCTGGCGGTACGATATCAGGCAGCGCCTTGCCTAACCTAAGCACAACCCCCCGATACTGTTGATCGACCGTGTAAAAACCGAAACCGCCATAGATTATCAGTCCAATAAATATCAGTGCGCCTATTGATCCCAAAGAAAGACCCACTCCAGAGCCCCCTCCGGAGCCGCCTGAACCGCCCGAGCCAAACATTCCGTTTAGCTTTTGCTGCAATTTTCGAAAGGCCTCATCAAGATCAGGCGGACCCTGATCTCCACCACGACTCCCCCAAGGATCCTTGTCCTTACCATCACCTGGTTCATTCCATGCCATAAAAAAACCTCTAACTCCGCTATCCAAAAACCTTCACAAGACAAACTTTCATGAAGGCAATCCCGGAGCGGCTAAACTAAATATTAAAATTTGATGCTATTTACTGTTCATCGCCATTTTGCAGCATAACACCAGCCTCTTGTTGCAATCGAGCATAACCTGCATTATCGACACGCACAGATAAAGCAAGACTTCCATCCATCTCTACTTGTTCATCAATTACAGCACCAATATCATACAACCAGGATCTAACCCTACCAGCGCTCGCCTCCAGCCGCACACGCACTGGACCCGCGCGAACACCAAGTCGCTGGCCAATTGCACTAATCAGGTGTGCAGATATTTCCTTTGACACTGCACTAAGGCCAACACGCGCAGCATTCCCATCGGCACCCATTTCTGTTCCCGGTGCCAATCCAGATATATCGATCTTATTATAGACTTCCAACATGGGACGCCCTGACGCACCGATTTCATTCAGCACATCCAGTACCTGCTGCTTACGCTCCTGAACGAATTCAGCAGAAGAATCGACTACATGTAACAGCAAATCCGCAGAAACCACCTCTTCCAAAGTCGCCTTAAAAGCAGCAACCAGACCGTGGGGCAAGGCGCTGATAAAACCCACTGTATCCGCCAGTACTATATCGCCCAGACCAGGTATATTAAGTCTTCGTAAAGTCGGGTCCAGTGTAGCAAATAACTGGTCCTGTACGTAGACCTCCGCCTGAGTAAGTTGATTAAACAATGTAGACTTACCGGCATTGGTATATCCCACCAGCGCAACCGTCGGCACAGCCGCACGCGAACGTTTCATTCGACTCTGCTTACGTTGGCGCTGCACGCCAGCCAGACGTTTTTTAATATTGGCCAGACGAACGCTCAGCATTCTCTGATCCATCTCGATCTGTTTTTCACCCGCTCCGCGCAGGCCTATCCCACCTTTTTGCCTATCCAGGTGGCTCCAACCACGCACCAATCGAGACTGAGCATGGGTAACTTGAGCCAGCTCTACCTGCAATTTACCTTCGTGAGTACGTGCCCTCTGGGCAAAAATATCCAATATTAATTCGGTTCGTGTCAACACCTGACAGGCAAATATTTTCTCAAGATTACGTTGCTGGCCAGGAGATAACTCATGGTTAAAGATGACTAAATCGGCATCATTCTGAGTTAAAGCCTCAGCTATTTCAGCAACTTTACCACTACCAATAAACGTTTTGGGCGCAGGAGCTTTTCTGGAACCAGAGATGCAACCAAGCACACTTATACCCGCAGAGACAACAAGCTCCACTGCTTCCCGCGTGCGCTCTGCCGGCGATACCTGGTTACTCTCACTGGCAATTTCCACATCGACGAGGATAGCGCTCGATCCCGACTTCGGCCGATCAACAAACAAA
>JAHRWB010000066.1 GCA_019090385.1 Pseudomonadales bacterium
GGTCTGGTTTATTAGTGTTCACTTGAGTTTTACGCTCCTCTCGACTTCCGGAGTTTGTTTACACATGCACGTTTCCTAACCTTTTGGACGCGCATAGTACCCGTATTACAGGATTTAGGGAATGCTCTCGACTGAAGTGGCAAAGTTAGTTAGCTGGCAATTTGTAAAATGAGCGCTCGCGAATGAGTTATTCGATAAGAACTAAGCGTTACTCGGGATTGAACAATTGGCAAGTTTCGACAATGTATCAAGAAGCAGGTCTCTTTCTACTGCTTTTACACGATCTTCAATGTTCAAGGCATTATCTTCGGGCAACACCGGAACGCTGGTTTGCGCGATAACGGCACCTTCGTCGTATTCGTTTGTAACCCAGTGTACCGAGGCGCCCGTTACAGACTCGCCGGCAGCCAGGACAGCCTCATGTACGTGGCGTCCATAAAATCCCTGGCCACCAAATTTTGGTAGCAGTGAAGGGTGCGTATTGATGATGCGCCCTTTGTAGTGTGCCAATGTTGCCGGACCAATCCTGCGCATATAGCCCGCAAGTAGCACCAGTGTGACGCCGTGTGAAATGAGAGCACTCAGCATAGCCTGGTCCAGCAGGTCCGCGTCTGGATGAGTATTTTTGCTCAGGTGAAGGGTATCAACTCCCATGTCTCTGGCGCGAGCATAGGCACGTGATGTGCTGTTGTTGCTAATGACTAATTCTACGCTGGCGGGCAGTTGTTTCGCGGCACAGGCATCCATGACCAATTGTAGTAAACTGCCCTCGTGGGAAGAGAGAATGGCCAAACGCATTTTGTTTTCTAATGCTCGTGTTGTTTATTAGTCAGTGATCTTATAGCCTACTCGACCTTTAGCAACTGAAAACGTTAATATCTGCCATTTGGCGCGTTTAATATGGTTTTGTTTTAGCAATATATGAGAGGTGAGAATAAATGCTCATAGGGGTTCCCAAGGAAACGGCAGCTGGAGAACGTCGAGCGGCGTTAGTCCCGCAAAGTGCCAAAAAACTCGTTGATGCAGGGTTTGACGTGCTCATTGAGCCGGGTCTGGGACAGCAGGCCATGATTAACGACCAGGAATATCTGGATGCAGGTGCAAAATTGGCCAGTACCAGGGCAGAGGCCCTGGGAGCGGATATTGTCCTGCGCGTTCGCAAACCCTCTGATGAGGATATTGAAGGATTGAAAGCTGGCACGCTTCATATCAGTTTTCTTGATCCCTTTAATGAAAAAACTTTAGTGCAGAACATGGCTCAAAAGCAGATTACTTCTATATCTATGGAAATGATCCCACGCTCAACTCGTGCTCAAAAAATGGATGCATTGTCTTCCCAGGCAAATTTGGCGGGTTATGTAACGGTTATTCTTGCCGCTGCAAAATGCCCAAAAATATTTCCCATGATGATGACGCCAGCAGGTACCATAGCCCCTGCCAGGGTCTTTGTTATCGGAGCAGGTGTGGCTGGCTTGCAAGCAATTGCTACTGCCAAGCGTCTTGGTGCCCGAGTGGAAGCCTTCGATACACGCCCCATTGTGGCAGAGCAGGTGCAGTCGCTGGGTGCCAAGTTTGTTGAAATCGATCTAGGTGACACTGGGCAAACTGATCAGGGGTATGCAAATGCGCTGACACCAGAGCAAATTGAATTACAGGCCCAGGGTCAGAAGAAAATAATCAGTCAGTCCGATATCGTTATCACCACAGCACAATTATTTGGTCGTCCGGCACCACGTATTGTCACCAGAGATATGGTTGAAACGATGCGACCAGGAAGCGTGGTGGTTGATATGGCAGTAGAAACTGGCGGTAACGTCGAGGGCTCTGTGCTGAACGAGTGTGTTGATATAAAGGGTGTTAGCATCATTGGGCAAGGAAACCTGCCCTCAGAGGTAAGCAGAAATGCCAGCGATATGTATTCGGCGAACCTGTTTAATTTACTGGATGAGTTCTGGGATCGTGAGAATAAGACACTGAACCTAAATGAGGACGACGATATTGTACAAGCTTGTGTGATTACGCGTGGTGGTAGTATTGTCAATGAGACTATTAAAAATCTATAAGTTGCAGCCCGCATTTATAACTGTATAGATGCAGAATTCAAAACAAACTGAAACAATTAAGAGGTAGGTTGTGGAAGCCGTATTCCTAACATTTATATTGATGCTATCGATTTTTCTCGGTTTTGAGCTGATAGCCAAAGTACCAGCGACTTTGCATACGCCATTGATGTCGGGTGCCAACGCTATATCAGGAATAACTGTGGTGGGTGCTTTGCTCTCCGCAGGTAGTGGACATGGTGAAATTTCAGGGTTGCTGGGTGCTGTGGCCGTAGCACTGGCTATGATCAATGTGGTTGGTGGATATATGGTGACCGACAGAATGCTGGCAATGTTTAAAAAGAAAGAAACGCCAGATGCCAGTACGGGAGGTAAGCGCTAATGATCCCGGAGGACATCGCATTACAACAGTTGATTAATGGTACCTACATAATTGCTGCATTTCTGTTTATCTTTGGCCTGAAGATGCTGGGCAAGCCGGATACGGCTAAGCGTGGTAATCTGCTTAGCGCTATTGGTATGCTCGTTGCCATTGTGGTGACCTTGTTGGCCCGGGAAATTCTATCCTACCAATGGATCATTATGGCAGCCATTGTCGGCGCGGTTATTGGCGCTCTGACTGCGCGAATGGTGGCTATGACCTCTATGCCTGAACTGGTTGCATTATTTAATGGCTCTGGTGGCCTGGCCAGCTTGGTAGTTGGTTGGGCGGCACTGTATTCAACGGGTAATTCCACCTTTACAGTTTTCACAATATTTTTGGCTATTCTTATCGGTGGTGTGACATTTACTGGCAGTCTGGTGGCATGGGGGAAACTCTCAGAGGTCATGCCCAGTGGTGCTATTGTTTTTGGTGCGCAGCGCATAGTGAATGGCATACTGTTGCTCGCCCTCATTTATGTGGGTGCCATGTTGTGCCTCAACCCGTCGACCTCCAGCCCGGAGTTTTATGCGGTAATTGTCCTGTCATTGTTGTTTGGCGTTATGGTAGTCATACCCATCGGTGGTGCTGACATGCCTGTGGTGATATCGCTGCTGAATAGTTATTCCGGTCTTGCGGCCTGTGCGGCTGGATTCGCGATTAACAATATTATCCTTATTGTTGCCGGGTCTTTGGTCGGTGCTGCCGGGCTGATTTTGACCAATATCATGTGTAAAGCGATGAACCGCTCATTGGCGAATGTACTATTCAGTGGTTTTGGTGCAGTGAAAACCGCAACTAAAGTTGAAGGCGAAGTTAAACCCATTGTGGCTGAGGATGCTTTTCTTATTCTTGAAGCCGCATCTAATGTTGCTTTCGTACCGGGTTATGGAATGGCTGTAGCCCAGGCCCAACATGTCGTTCGTGAATTAGGTGAGCTGCTGGAAGCGAATGGTTGTGAGGTTTCTTATGCGATTCATCCGGTTGCTGGTCGTATGCCGGGGCATATGAATGTTCTGCTGGCTGAAGCTAATGTTCCTTATGACCAACTGATTGAAATGGATGAGATAAACCCACGCATAGAAAATGTTGATGTCGCCGTGGTTATTGGGGCCAATGATGTAGTTAACCCTGCAGCCCGTGAGGATGAAAACAGTCCCATTTATGGTATGCCTATTATCAATGTAGACAAAGCACGCACTGTGTTTGTGTTAAAACGCTCCATGGCCTCTGGTTTTTCCGGTGTGGATAATCCACTGTTTTTTGGGGACAATACGCGCATGTTGTTTGGTGACGCAAAAGCATCTATCTCGTCTGTTATCGCTGAATTTAAAACCTGATATCTTCCTGGGATGTAGTTAGCTAATAAACTATTGGCTTATGAGTACGCTTGTAGTTAACAAGTTATTTAACTCGTTGAATGAGAAAAATGGCGAGGTGAAATATGTTGCTCCTCGCCCAATGGATATAATTATATGGGATTTGATAGTCTAGGTTTTTCTAAACCGATATTACGCGCCGTTCTGGAGCGCGGTTACACCGAGCCCACGCCTATTCAGTCGAAAGTGGCCCCCGTGGTTTTAGCTGGAAAGGATCTGATGGCTTCGGCACAAACGGGTACGGGTAAAACCGCCGGGTTTACCCTGCCACTGCTTGAGAAGTTGAGTAAGGGCATACCTGCCAAGAGTAATCGCGTGCGGGTGCTCATAATTACCCCGACTCGAGAACTGGCAGCTCAGGTGCAGGAGAGTGTTTCCGGCTATGGTAAATATTTAAGGCTCAAGAGTGCAGTAGTTTTTGGTGGAGTAAAAATTAACCCGCAAATGAAAAGTTTGCGCGGCGGAGTTGATGTGTTGGTTGCTACGCCTGGAAGGCTGTTGGATCTTTATCAGCAAAATGCCGTTAAATTCAACGATATCGAAACCTTGGTGTTAGACGAGGCAGACCGCATGCTGGATATGGGGTTTATTAACGATATAAAAAAAATCCAGGCGCTTTTGCCCAAAAAAATTCAGACTTTGCTGTTTTCGGCAACTTTTTCTGATGACATTCGAAAATTGGCTAAATCACTGTTAGTCAATCCGGTGGAGATTGATGTTGCGCCGAGAAACGCAGCAGTACAATCAATTGTCCAGCGTGTTCATCCTGTTGATAAAAGCAATAAAACTGCATTGCTTTGTTATCTGATTAAAAATGAAAACTGGTTTCAGGTACTGGTGTTTTGCCGTACCAAACATGGGGCAAATCGCTTAGTGAAATCCCTGTCTAAAGAGGATATTAGCGCTATTGCAATTCATGGTAATAAAAGTCAGAACCATAGAACCAAGGCACTGAAAGCCTTTAAAAATAGCGAAGTAGATGTGCTGGTAGCAACAGATATTGCCGCGCGTGGGTTGGATATTGCTCAGTTGCCTCAGGTGGTAAATTTCGATTTACCTAATGTGCCCGAAGACTATGTTCACCGGATTGGCCGTACTGGAAGAGCAGGCCATGATGGCCAAGCCATTTCACTGGTCTGTGCAGACGAAATAAAGCAGCTGGTCGATATTGAACGGTTGCTCAAGAAGCGCTTTGAAAGAGAAGAAATTGAGGGCTTTGAAGCCAAGCATGTTGTCCCGGATTCTGGGAGTCCGATTCCACGTAGCAAATCCGTTGCTAAAAAACCCAGGGCAGGTAAGGGTAGTGGAAGAGGGAGTAGAAATAGTCAAGTAGAGCGTGGTAGATCAGGCCAGGTTCAGAGTGCTGGACAAGATAAAGATGCCAAACCGAAAAAAGTGCGCAAGCGCAAAAAGAAAGCGCAGAGCGGTCGTCAGAATACCTCCAGAACGAACAACTCCTCGGGAAACGTCTAGGCTAGCGGATCATTTTCTTTTGTCTGCGCGGTATTCGGGATAAATTCTGTTATTTGAGATGCTTGATCGGGTGCATTCAATGTTTGCGTGCCAAAATGCTGCATGAGGGCCTGTAGTATATGTAGTCGTAATTGCTTGTCTATTTCGAACCGGGTTTCTCCGTTAGCGACTAGAGGCTTAGCTGCAATTGTGCTGTCGTCGGATGGAGATGGTGGAGATAGGAATTCGTTAATCTGGCTTAAATAGTCTTTTTGTGGGAGAGTGTTTTGCTCCACTACTGGCGAGCGGGCGATGGTGGGAACCTCATTTCGCCCGGGCAGGTCTCGACTAGATTGGAATACTTCTTGTTGGCTTATGATCGTTTGCGATTTGTTGAAATCCATGTCGACCTGGGAAAGTTGTTCACCATCAAGCTGGATGTTGGCCGCAATTTCCATTGCTGCTTTCAAATCCCCTGAGAAAAATGTATTTGCCAGTTTTTCTGCTTCGGAAAAGATTTCTGTAATCGCTTCCAACTCCGCTTCATTTAAATGCCCTTGTACGTTTAGCTTGATTGCCGATGAACTGGAAAACGAAAACTCGTGGTGGTCAAAGGATGAAAAATTATTTATGGCACTAAGTCCTGATATGTTTTGATTTTCTATCTGGCGTAAATCCAACTGAATAAGATCGCCTTCGCGAGTCCGAATACTAATTGAGGTGCTTTGATCCAGATTGGACTGGGTCGAGTGTGAACTCGCTTGCAGTGCGCTGTTGAGTATCTTGTCAGGGGCGATATTCGCAATGGTATCGAGTTGTTTATTGATAACGGTGTTCAGGTTTTTTAAGGTGTTTACCTCGGATTGACGAACGTTCTGGTTTTGGATTTCGTCACTAATCTTCGCAATGGTTTGTCGAACGCGAGAAATTACAGAGTCACTGTTGTGAGATGTTTGCTGAGCAATTTTCATTGCAACGCTTAATATGCCGGACGCGATAGATTCGGGTGAATTGTTACTGTTGAGGTGGTAGGCCTTAAGTTTATTAGCGTGCAGGTTATGCGTATCACCAAATTGCGCCTTTAGCACTTGCATCACCCGGCGCTGAAAAGTCTCCGACACTTGCAGATTGGCCCGCCCGGGGTTGCGCTCACTTTTCTCCGGGTATGCATCTTTTAGCTGTGTTGCGTTGGAAGGCTCAATATTTTGAGCGCTCTGATTCGAATTTCGCAGGCTATGATAGCCGGTGCCTCCAGGTTGTCGCGCCAGGTTCATGCCATGGCTGTTCAGACCCTGATTAACGGGATGCATAAAGGAGCCTCGTGTTATATACGAAGTGAATAGCTGAGTAGTTCAGCTATTCTTCCCTTACGTCGGCAGTATTCCCCAAAACTTAAGTACCGATATTAAGTACGTAAGTTTTGGCATTTAAGTGCATCGAGCCTACTTTTCAGAGCCGGCAATGTTGTTCGCTTATATCTTCTTTTTACTGGGTTTACGTATCTTTTTATCATCAGATTTATTGCGTTTAGAGGGATCGGATTGGGAAATTTGCAAGCGTTGTCCACATACCCAGGCTTTCTTGAGGTCCTTGAATATCTCTCGAGGCATACCTGCGGGTAGATCCACAAAGCTGTACTCTTGATGGATGTCGATTTGGCCTATGTGCTCAGCATCAAGGCCCGCTTCGTTCGCGATACAGCCCACGATATTTCCAGGTTGAACTTCATGGTCATGCCCTACTTCGATGCGAAAACGATGCATCCCTTTTGGCGGAGCGGATCGAACCCGGGGTGCCTTTTCTGTGTGTTTCTTTTTGCCAAAAGAACTATCTGAGCCAGAGGAAAAGGCATTATTGTCTTTTCTGCGTGATCGCTTTGGTTTGTCGTCAGATCTAAATTTGTCGGATTTGGGTTTGTCTCGTCTGGTTTTTTCCTTGTCCGGCTCTAGCAGAAAAGGTTTTTCGTCAAAGGCCATTTTGGCCAGTGCTGCGGCTATTTCTATCGCAGGCACGTCGTGCTCTTGCTGGTATTGTGCCAGCAGGCCCTGCATAAACTCCAACTCTCCGGCGGAGCGAGTGTCACTGATAGTCTGTTTGAAATCTGCAATACGTTTATTGTTGACCATTTCTGTAGATGGCAACTCAAGTTGGGTGATTTTTTGTCGTGTGGCTTTTTCGATGGCTTTTAATAAATGGCGTTCGCGAGGAGCTACAAACAGAATTGCGTCACCCTTGCGTCCTGCCCGGCCAGTACGTCCTATACGGTGTATGTAGGCTTCGGTATCGTAAGGAATATCAAAATTAATGACATGGCTGATACGTTCCACATCGAGTCCTCGAGCCGCCACGTCGGTCGCCACCAGAATATCCAGTGAGCCTTTTTTCAAGCGCTCAATCATTTTTTCCCGGTGTTTCTGTTGCATATCGCCATTCAGGGCCGCTGCGCTAAATCCCCGGGCCTCCAAGCGCTCTGCCAGCTCTACAGTGGCCATTTTTGTCCTCACGAACATCAGTAAGGCATCAAATTTCTCGACTTCCAGAATACGCGTGAGCGCATCAAGTTTGTGAATTCTGCTCACCAGCCAGTACCGTTGACGAATGGTATCGGCGGTGGCGGCACGGGATTTAATGGTGATTTCTTGTGGGTCTTTCAGGTAACGCTTGGATATTTTTCGAACTTGTTTTGGCATAGTTGCAGAAAACAATGCCATCTGCCGCCGCTCAGGTATTTGCTCCAGAATCCACTCGACATCGTCAATAAATCCCATGCGCAACATTTCATCTGCTTCATCCAGAACCAATGCGCTAAGATTGCCTAACTTCAGTGTGCCGCGCCTCATGTGGTCCATGATACGACCGGGAGTGCCGACAACCACTTGTGCTCCTCGCTTGAGCCCACGCAGTTGACCAGCATATTCCTGGCCGCCATAAATAGGCAGCACGTGGAAATTGCGGATGTGAGAAGCATAGCGCTGGAATGCTTCTGCGACTTGTATGGCGAGCTCTCGTGTAGGTGCGAGTACCATTATTTGAACGTTCTTGGATTTGGTATCCAGGCGCGACAGTAAAGGTAAAGCGAATGCCGCTGTTTTTCCGGTGCCTGTAGGGGCATGGCCCAGCAGATCAAGCCCTTTTAACAGATGGGGGATGGTTTGAGCCTGAATGGGAGAGGGTGTCTCGTAACCTATGTCTGTAATTGTTGACAGCATAGCTTCGGGCAAACCCAGATCTTTGAAGGTGGTAACAGCGATATTATTATCGGACATTGGTTTTCCTATTCTGCAGGAATTAGAATTTTAAGCGCTTGGCTGTATATGAAACTCGCAAAGTGCAGAATCCTGGAGTGGGCTAGATTGGGCGGCGCAGTATAATGCTCTTTGATGCGATTACAATAGCGTGTTTGTAGTTTAGTTTTTACAAAGGAAGGTGTTGATGAGTACTGGGCGAATTTGGGTTGATGCGGATGCCTGTCCCAAGGTGATTAAAGAAATATTGTTTCGGGCAGCAAACAGAGTAGGAGTGACCATTATTTTAGTTGCAAATCAGCCTTTGCAAGTACCGCGGTCGCCGTATATTTCTGCCGTGCAGGTTCCAGCGGGGTTTGATGTGGCCGATAATCATATCGTGCGTGAGGCCAGTGCCGGTGACCTGATTATTACGGCGGATATTCCTCTAGCTGCCGAGGTCATAGAAAACGGCTGCCTGGCACTTAACCCGAGGGGGGAGTTATATACCAGGGAAACCATTCGCCAGCGTCTGAACATGCGGGATTTTATGGACACAATGCGCAGCAGCGGGATAAATACAGGTGGTCCGCCATCATTTGATTTGACGGACCGCCAGGCCTTTGCGAACCAGCTGGATCGCTTTTTAGCGCGCCATAGCCCTAATTAAGATGCCATAGCCCAGGTAAGATGCCATAGCCCAGGTAAGATGCTTAGTTAGTGCTTAGTCGCTAAAGCTAAAGTTTATCTGCCCAAGTTCACCATAGTCCGCCGTGAAGTCGCCTGTGTGTGCAGGATATATTTTGCCCAAGGTGCCGGTCATTAAAAGGTGGCCTGCTTCGAGCGG
The DNA here is from genome assembly GCA_019090385.1 of Pseudomonadales bacterium. GTDB lineage: Bacteria > Pseudomonadota > Gammaproteobacteria > Pseudomonadales > Azotimanducaceae > DC-out156. The sequence goes on from JAHRWB010000066.1 coordinate 9,384, forward strand.
GTGGGACTGGGACAGGGTGTGATTGATTAGCCAGGTGAGTGCCTCAAGTTGATTGCCCATGGCTTCACTCCCGATTCCATCAAACAATATTTCGGGTTCACCTTTTGCGTTGGACAGGGATAACGTCACGGCGACCTTATTTACGTCGCCAGAAAAACCCGGGGTGCTGCCTGAAATAAACGCTGCAGATGCGCTGTTGCCTGCAACAAGATCAATTATGGTAAAACTGGCATCGGGGTCGTCTGGGCTCGCATAGCCTAAATCAGCAACTTCAATCATAGGCATAATTTCACCAATATAATCCATCACTGTTTCCGAAGTTACTGGGCTATTGATGGCAGTTTTCAGTCGATAGCCGATTTCAACTTCCAGCGCGGCTTTGCGAAAATCAGAGAGTTTGAGTGAGGCGCCATCGTAAAACTGTCCCGAAGAGAACAATACGCCGCCGGCGGGTCCGCTGGCAGAAAATATTTTTTGCGCGGTGGTGGCAGTAAGCGCGGCTTTGTAGCCCGCAATTTTGGCGCCCTGATTCAGCCTCCGGGAGACAAATGCGGCTTGTACCTCATAGGCGGTATCGGGATCGGTAACCTTGAGTTGATCGCCCAGTAAGGGGCGCGGCTGATTATTAAGGTCAGCATTAACTAACGTATCTACCCACTGATCGACTAGGCTGGATTTAGGCATTTTGGTATTCCTGTAATTCATGTATCGATAATGAAATTTTCAAGTTTGGTAGACAGGTACACAAACTGATAATCTCTCCACAATTTAAATAATAGCATGGGATAAGTCGTGCCAGATAAGCAAAGTTCTATGTCGAGTTCTGGGCCAGATTCGGCATCGGATAATAGCGAAGGTACACCAGTTGGTGGTCGATACGCCAAGTACGTTTTGTTTGTTCTTGTTATTGTCTATGTTTTTAACTTTATTGATCGACAGATTTTGTCGATATTGGCTGAGGAAATCAAAGCTGATATCGGAATAAGCGATGCTCAGGTAGGTTTTTTGTATGGCACCGCGTTTGCTGTTTTTTACGCAATTTTTGGGATTCCGCTGGGACGCTTGGCCGATGTCTGGGTTAGAAAAAATCTGATATCACTTGGTCTGGTATTCTGGAGTGTAATGACAGCACTTTCTGGCACAGCCAAAAGTTTCACCCTTTTGGCCACTTATCGCTTTGGTGTGGGCATAGGAGAGGCTAGTGCCACGCCCGCTGCCTTTTCCATACTATCAGACTACTTTTCGCCCAAAGTCCGTGCTACGGCTCTGGCTGTGTATTCCAGTGGCGTTTACATAGGTGCAGGAATAGGCACCTTTCTCGGCGGTATGATCCTGGATGGCTGGAATGGTGCCTTTCCCGATGTCACGGTTGCGCCCTTTGGTCTGAAGGCCTGGCAAGTGGCTTTTTTTGTAGTAGGTATACCGGGTATTTTTCTGTCTTTATGGGTGAATACCTTAAAAGAGCCTCGACGGGGTCAGAGTGAAGGCATTGTATCGTCGGTGCACCCCCATCCTTTTCGCGAGACGTTGCAAGAGTTAATGGCTGTGCTCCCCCCCTTTACAATAGTTGGTTTGATGCGTATTGGCGGCGCCCGGGTATTTTTGTTAAATCTATTTTTTCTGGGCATCATTTCTATGCTTGCCTATGTTCTTATAGTTGTCACGGGCAACATTGCTCAGTGGATTGCCTTGGGCGTGGGTATTTATGCCACGGTCTCCTGGATACAAAATCTCCGCATCAAGGATTTTCCAACCTACAGCATGATTTTCAATTGTAAATCAATGATTTGTATGTGTTGGGGTATGCCTTGTATAGCTTACGTCACTTATAGCATTAGCTTCTGGGGTGCACCATTTATGATCCGGGTGCACGGTTTAAGCGCTTCGGAAGTGGGCTTGTATCTTGGTTTAGGTGCGGCCTTAGGGGGCTGGATTGGCGTAACCCTGGGTGGGATAGTGTCTGATTTATTACGTCGATCAACGATAAACGGACGTTTGATTGTGATAGCTGGGGTTCCTGTTTTATCTGCGCCCTGTGCCTATGTATTTTTAACAACTGAAAATACCGTCACAGCATATACGTTCTTTTTCCTATACAGTTTATTTTCACCCATGTGGACTGGTTGTGGTGCGACGACTGTGAATGATTTACTCATGCCGAGAATGCGAGCAATTTCTTCAGCTTTTTATATTTTGATGATCACTTTTATAGGTTTGGCGCTGGGGCCCTACCTGGTTGGTTATGTCAGCGATAGCATTGGGCAGTCTGGCGTGATGTCTGGGGAAGCGCTCAGGCAGTCTATGATATTTTCTCTTTGGATGTTTGCTTTGGCCGGTGTATTCATACTCGCGTCATTTAGATTTTTAGCTCGGGATGAGGCAACTCGCATTGAGCGAGCTAAAGCGGCTGGCGAAACGGACCTGGATTAGAGAAATGATGCTTTTTAAACGGATGTTAGGGGTTATTTTGCTCGTGGGTTTTTCAGGGTGTGTAGGCGAGGTGAGTCTGGAAACCCTGCGGTTTAATGAAATACAGGTAATTGGAAGCCACAACAGTTATAAACAGGCCATTGATGCACCATTGCTCGATATGATTTCCAAAAGCAATCCGGCTTTAGCCGAAAGTCTGGCTTATTCCCACCCGGCCCTGGAGACACAGCTTGATCTTGGGCTTAGAGCGCTGGAACTGGAAGTTTATCATGATCCGCAGGGGCGCCTTTTTGCGAGTCCGATGGGCTTGAGTATGGTTGAGGATGTAGCGGAATTTGACCCCTTGCGTGTAATGAACAAACCCGGGTTTAAAGTACTGCATGCTCAGGATATAGACTTCAGGAGCAACTGTCTGAGCTTAACTATTTGCCTGGAACGCTTGCGGGCCTGGTCAGATCAGCATGCAGGGCATTTGCCTATTGTGGTAAGCCTCAAGGCGAAAGAGCAGGTGATCGATCAGCCCGGTTTTGTACTACCCGTGCAGTATGATGTGGCGGCATGGAATGCGCTTGATGCAGAAATATTGGCCGTGTTGGAGGGCAAACTCATTTTACCCTCAGAGATTCAAGGGGAAGCAGAGAATATTAATACCGTGATTACTGGTACAGGCTGGCCATCATTATCAACGCTTCAGGGCCGTTTTCTTTTTGTGCTTGATGAAAATCCGGAAAAAAATTTACGGTATCTGGCCGAACGCAAAAATGCGGTGCTTTTTACTAACATGCCGGAAGGATCACCGAATTCGGCCGTGCGGTTTATAAACAATCCTGTTGAACAATTTGAATTGATTCAGGCACTGGTAAAGCAAGGCTATCTGGTACGTACGCTGGCAGACGCAGACACTCGAGAGGCACGTAGCGGAGATACGCAGCGCCTGGAAGCGGCCTGGGCAAGTGGTGCGCAATTTATCAGTACGGATTTTTATCAGGTGGCAAATAAGCTGGGGTCGGGATATGTGGTGAATATACAAGCTATGCAAATACCCCTTGGAGACAGTGCAGACATAAAAATTACAGACCGTTTATTTCGTTGCAATGATGTTGTTGCTGCATCTCGTTGTAAACGTTTGCTGGCAGGAAGCGAGACCCCAACCGCACCTTAATTTGCCGTATATAGCTCGTTAAGTTTTTGCATACCGGTAATCCAGCGATCATAGTCTGAGGTTTTTCGGCGGATGTATTCTCGTACAGTTTCGTGGGGGAGAATCAAGAAGTCTTCCTGTTCTATTCCGCTAATTACCGCGTCCGCCAGTTCCTCAGGTTCTATCATGCCGTCAACACTCGCCACACCCGCTTCATTGCCTTCTGTCATGGCGGTTCGCACCGCCTGGGGGCACAATACGGACACTTTGATGCCCTGGGTGCCGTGGGTAATGGCAAGCCATTCCGCCAGTGCAACTGCTGCATGCTTTGAAACTGCATAGGTAACAGAGCCAATCTGGCTCAATAATCCCGCCGCGGATGCAGTATTTAGCAGGTAGCCTCCCCCTCGGGATATCATTTTGGGGACCAGGCAGCGGGCAGCATAGAGGTGAGACTTAAAATTAACATCCATGATTAAATCCCAGACTTCATTGGGTTCCTCCAGACCATTGCCAATGGCTATTCCAGCATTTGAGCAAAACAAATCGATGGGACCCACCGTCCGCTCAGTATGCTCGATCAGATTGATGATTTGTGTTTCATCTGTAACATTGATACCGACAGCTGTTACACCCACGTCTTTGACGTTGATCTCTCGCACAACATCTGAAGCACCTGCTTCATTTTGGTCAGCAACGACAATGTGTGCTGCGCCTTCAGCTGCAAATCGGTGGACTAACGCTCTTCCTATGCCGCTAGCACCACCTGTTACGACAACAATTTTTTCTTTAATTAACATGTCACCACCACAAATGATATTGCTGATTCGTCAACCATAAGGTGTAAAACACTATGAATCCACTTTCTGAGTAGAAAAATATCACTTCGAGAGTAATTATTCGAATTATCATGGTGTGTATGTATGCCATGCTATTTACAGGCAGAGTGGTTTATATGCTTCGTGGTTTATAGCGAGATAGTCCGGTTCAGTTACTCGAATATTTGCTACAATCGGTGCTCCGTAAACTGATATCACCAGGTAGAGTTCTTGATTACATTAGACCGAAAAGGCTTATTTTTTTTGATGAGGGTATGTGTCTTCGGGTTTATTTGTACCTGTTTGCCTATCCTGTATGCTTCAAGCTTGCCTGGTATTTTGCCGGATGGGCAAACGCTACCCAGTTTGGCGCCCATGCTGTCGAAGGTCACACCGAGCATCGTTAACATTGCCACTTATGCTACGGTGGAAGTGCGCAATCCGCTTTTGGAAGATCCGTTTTTTCGAAGGTTTTTTGATCTTCCCAATACGCGCAGACGCTATCGGCGGGCGCAGTCAGCGGGGTCTGGCGTCATTGTAGATGCAAAGAAAGGCTATATCATAACCAACCACCATGTAATACATCGTGCTGATGAGATTCATGTCACTTTAGGTGATGGTCGTACTCTTAGCGCAACACTGGTTGGAACAGATAACAAGGTTGATCTGGCAGTGCTTAAAGTCGACGCAAAAGATCTGGTTGAAATTGAATTGACTGACAGCAGGAAAACCCGGGTTGGTGACTTTGTGGTGGCAATTGGTAATCCCTTTGGGCTCGCGCAAACAGTCACATCCGGGATTGTCAGCGCACTTGGGCGAAGTGGATTGGGCATACAAGGGTATGAAGACTTTATACAGACAGATGCCTCCATTAACCCGGGTAATTCAGGCGGGGCGCTGGTTGATCTTCGCGGACGCCTGATAGGCATAAACACGGCTATCATTGCACCCAGTGGAGGCAACGTGGGAATTGGTTTTGCTATTCCCAGCAATATGGTGGGTGCCATCATGCAACAGTTGATAAAACACGGAGAAGTGAGGCGTGGGAATGTTGGCTTAACAGTTCAGGGACTGAATATAGAGCTGGCTCAGGCGTTTGGTGTGGATCGAAACCGTGGAGTAGTTGTGGTTGAAGTGGAAGAGGAAAGCGCCGCGGAAAAGGCGAATATTGAGGCTGGGGATATCATCATAGGGATCAATAAGCATGCAATTGAGAAAGTCGTTGATTATCATGCCCTGATGGCTGTAGTGGTGGTGGGTGACAGCTTGCGGTTTGATTATCTGCGTGATGGTAAAGAAAATTCCACGGATATTGAAATAAGTGAAGAGTCAGCACAATTGTTCGGTGTCCGACTGGATCCGCGCTTGGCGGGTTGTAGATTGCAGAATTTTAAAAGTGACGATGACGCATCAAATGCGGTGGGTATTTTAGTGACCGATGTGGACCACGATAGCATGGCTTGGGAACAGGGACTAAGGGCTGGGGATATAATAGTTGCAGTAAATAAGCGCTCGGTGGGAGATCTGCGGGAATTCAGGCAGAACCTTAAACTGAATTCCCGAGAAATATTGCTGCGCGTATACCGGTCCGGGCGTTATGGCTATGTGGTACTGCACTGATACCAGACACTCGATAACAGAATGCTAGTCAAACATAATGACACTGCGCGCGACTTCTCCGGTTTTTAATGCTTCCAGACCTTCGTTGACGTCTTCCAGTTTAATGCGTCGGGAAATAAGGTCATCCAGATGTAGCCTACCTGCCAGGTAGAAATCAACGAAACGAGGCATATCCACTCTAAACCGGTTTGAGCCCATGTTGGAGCCTTGAATTTTTCTTTCCATTAGAAATTCAGGGCCATGTATTTCGATGGTAGTTCCTGGCGCAATCATGCCAATGATGGTTGCGGTTCCACCGCGCCTAAGCATCTTAAAGCACTGTTCAGTTGTGGCTTTCAAACCTATTGCTTCAAAGGAATAGTGCACGCCGCCGCCAGTTTTTTCCATAATCTCTTCGACAACATCTGTGCTGCCTGCATTGATGATATCGGTAGCACCGAACTTACGCGCGAGTTCCAGTTTACTGTCTAACATATCCACAGCAAAAATTCGGCCAGCTCCCGCGATTGAGGCGCCGTTGATAGCCGACAGTCCAATGCCTCCGCAGCCAACAACGCACACAGTTGAACCCGGTTCAATTTTAGCAGTATGAATGACTGCACCAATACCGGTGGTGACTCCGCAGCCGATGAGGGCGGCTCTGTCGAGGGGCATATCCTTGTTAACTTTGCAAAGCGCGTGTTCGTGAACCAGCATATTTTCTGCAAAGGAGGACAGATTTAGAAACTGGTTTACCGGATCGCCACCCAGGGTCATACGTGGTGTACGATCAGGTGCGCGATTTAATTCAGGCTCCTGACATAAAGAAAGGTGCCCGGTAATACAGTCTTCACAATGGCCACAAAAAGCAGAAAGACAGGTAATGACGTGATCCCCTGGTTTTACATAGGTAACGTCTGATCCTACTGCTTCAACAACGCCGGCGGATTCGTGTCCCAGTACAGCGGGTAGTGGGTAGGGGTAGGAGCCATCCTGGAAATGTAAATCTGAGTGGCATACGCCCGCGGCTACTGTGCGTATACGGACTTCCCTGGATTCAGGGTTGGATAGTTGCACATCTTCGATTTCGAGAGGTTTTTTAGTTTCTCGGAGTATGGCTGCTTTCATTGTGTCTCTCCTGTCAAAGATTATCGATAAGTTGAACGGATTAGTTTGCCAAAGGGGGGTAGTGAATGCCACTGCCATGTGCAGTCTTTGAGAACGATAAGTTTTCATGTGTTGTTTTGCTCACCAGCATGGCATTCTGGGTTAGAATTATTTGTCTATTCCCATGATTGGCGAGTTCGAATTGGAGGGTGGCATGGTATTGATAGGTCTTGGCTCCAATCTAGGTGCTTCCAGCGGGATTATACAAAAGGCAATTTTGGCACTAAGTGTATTTGCTGATGGGGATATTGTGTCTTCGGGCTTGTGGCGCACCAGTCCGGTTAATTGTCCGCCGGATTCTGATGATTTTATCAACGCGGTAGCGGGGTTTGAACCCCGTCGATCGATAAGCGCCCAAGTGCTTTTGGCTGGACTGAAACAGCTGGAGCAGGAGTTCGGTAGATGTGAGCAGGTGCAAAAGAATGCACCTCGTGAACTGGATTTGGATTTACTGGTTTTTGGAGAGCTCCAAATGGAAGGGGTTGTGTTAACTCTCCCTCATCCACGGGCGAAAGAACGTCGTTTCGTTTTGGCGCCGGCTGCACAGGTTGCCCCTGAGCTCATATGGCCTGGTACCGATAGCAGTATTCGGGCATTGCTAGCGGGGCTGGTTTCTGATGAAGTAGTTACTCCTCTGCGCTAGGCGAATATAACCTTGGTTTCGTTAAGCAACTGTCGAAAGCCGGTAGTTTGGAAATAGGGGGATAAGTTAAGGGATAAGGGAATGGCCACGTTTAGAAAAAAGATCAGTGTTGGTATATCGGCTTTCCTATTTCTACAATCGGGTCTGCGGGCCAAGTTTCAAGCAAGCCATTGCATGGGCTGTAATGGTGCGTCTCTGTTGTTGTTTGTATGGATGTTGTTTTGTTGGGGAACAACCCAGCCCCTGTTAGCTTATCAGCAAGAGGCTCACCAGCAGCTGACATTTTCTGCAGCTCGCCATTTAAACGCCTGCGCCGAGCAATTGAATATCTTGCCGCTGACCCCCCTGCAGGTGCGCTATATCGCTAAGGCCAATGTAAAACAAGCGTCACCGGGTTTTTTTAAGTCTCTGGTACGCTGGAATTATTATGAACGGGACCTACAGCGGGAGCGCTCTTTTGTCGGATTGGTAAATACGCGAATGCACAATGAATTTAACGATGTAGTAGGTAGCTTGTCCAAGCAGCAAAAAACTGCTGATAAGTATGCTGAGCTCGGCCGGATTGTTAGCTATATACAGGATATGACTTCTCCCGCCCATGTTGTGCCAATCTTCTATACGCGCTTTTGGCGTTTAAATATCAGTGATCGTTTTAATAATTATTCGATAGACATGGAAAGTGTGGAAACGATGCTGCCCGATATGTGTAACTTGGAAGAGGGTTATCGTGATGCTGTGGCCCTGGATGATTTACTGGTAAAAACTGCCGATCGTACGCTTGCAGCAATTCAGAGCAAGATAGATGGTTTGCCCGGCAGTTGGCAGGTATTCTGGAAACTGGATAAGCAGGCTGATGAATGGGGCGAGTACGGCGTGGCGGGAAATAATTTTGGCCGCAAAGTAGATTTTCCCTGTGAAGGGCACAAATGCATCATGCTTGATAATGACCCTTTATACAGAGAGTTTGCAAACCTGCGTCATGTGGAAGCGCTTAAAAGTACCCTGATTGCGATGTATTGGATGCAGCGATTCTTTACACTGGAAGAACCGCAAAGTGATGTGGACTAAGTGAGCATATAAGCCACTTTAGTAGACGTCAGTATTTTCGATTTCAAGGTATTGCCTGAGTTTGCCGGTAAAGAAATAGAACGGTAGGGTATCCAGTAGTGCGGCACACAGCTTAAATAGATAGTTGGAAGCCATTAATATCAGTAGCGTTTTAACGGTCATGTTCCCCGCCAGAAACACTGCTCCGAAGGTGATGGCGATGACCATAAAAGAATCTACAGCCTGGCTGGTGACGGTACTGAAGTTGTTGCGCAGCCAAAGGTGTTTGCCTTTTGTTAGCCTTTTAAAATAGTGAAATAATTGCACGTCGCAAAACTGTGCAGTGATATAGGCGATCATCGAAGCAAATACCGCACCGGAAGTGCAGGCATATATCAATTGGAATAGCTCGATGGTACCAGTTATCGTGTTACCGTTCGGTAAAGCCAGGCTTTCTGCCAATTGTATTGCCTGCCATGGGGGTTGCTGCTCAGGGCTGACACTGGAAAGCGCAGAACCTAACCATAAAACACCGAGAATAAAAAAATTTAAACCCAGTCCCACCCAAACCAGAAAGTTTGCACGTCTTTTTCCATAGAGTTCACTGATGAGGTCAGTACACAGGAAGGTAAGCGGATAAGGTAATACACCAACAGCCAGGGCCAGTGGTCCTATTTGTATGAAGCGGGTAATACCTATGACGTTTAATAGCGTCATAGCACATAGAAAAAGACCCGCCAATATTAAAAAAACCCGCTCACGCCGCTCAATAAGACGAGCCTGCTGAGAGGTTAAATTGGTGCCTTGCAGATAGGTATCGTCCATTTTCTCAGTTTTCTATTTGTCCTAAATTTGCGTGAATAACCGTACCGTTGACTACCGGGTTTTCAGCGGCAAACCATAATGAGCCAGCGATTTCTTCAGGCTTTACCAGGCGTCCAAAAGCATTCATTTCGGCAATGGAGGAAAGTGCATCTTCAGGCAGGTGTTCACGCAACATTTCCGTATCTGTGAACCCCGGGCAAATACATGCGGTATGTATACCCTTACCAACCAGATCCTGGCAGGTTGCACGCATCATACCGATAACGGCGTGTTTACTGATGACATAGCTGAAGGTACCTGCCACGGCCTTTTCTGCAAGTGTGCTGCCAACATAAATAACACTGGAGCCGGGTTTGAGATAGGGCAATATAATATTGTTGAGCGTGCTGGCAGCGACGACATTTATTTCCAGCACTTCACGAAAGCTGTCAGCGGATGTGTTGCCAAAGCTATCGTTGTTCAGGCGTGCAGCATTGTGGATTAATACCACTTTGTCTGCGTTTTCTAGCCGTGATTTAAGGGGGCTGGCCAAGGCTTCCAGAGCTGAGGGGAGAGCCAAATCACAGCTTAGCTGCGTGACCTTTTCGAGGGGGCATGGCCGGCGGGATATATTAATAACTTCATAGCCCTGCTCATTAAACAATTTGGCGGTTGCCAGTCCGATGCCTGAACTGGCTCCAGTGATCAGCAGCACTTTCATAGTTTGTTTATCCGTTCAGCATTATTCAGTGTGGGCGGATGGTGGATTCCAGTGGCTTAGTGCCCACTGACCTGCACCTGAAGATACGCCAAGGCATACTTGCTGCACTGGCAAGTTTAACAGTGAAACATCCTTGTCCAGCTCGCGGAGTAACCAGGATGACAATTCCTCAATGGTGACATTGCGTATGGGCAGACACTTAATATCTCGCGACAGAAAGGGTATCTGCTCTGCTCCAAATTTGGCGATGACCAACTCTGTTCCTGGCACGCCATTGCCAGCATTGCTGTCCGGGATTATTTCCAGATAGGGAGAGTTTTCCGGTAGCAAGGTGTATTCATCGAGCATTTTGCACAAATTTAACAGGGCTGTTTTTATTTCATTGTAATCAAAACATAAGCCGTCTTTGCCAATCTGTGCATCCAACTCACACCGGACATGGTAATTGTGGCCGTGCAGGTTTTCGCGCTCTGTGGCGGAGAAAATAGTAAAATGGGCACAGGAAAAATGCAGATAGTCTTTTTCAATCGTAATGCGTGTAGTGCTTGGAGTCATTTCTGATGAGGCTTTGGAGTTCTTCACGATTAAAAGCGTACCGATGTTTGCCGGATTAGGGAAGAATAACTGTGATTGTCTTGGACCATTCGCATCGAAATTGGCCTGAGTTGCCGGCCAGGGTGCCTCAAATCAGTGTTTTCGCTCAAGGCTGTTATGTGCCCGCTCAAGGCTGTTATGTGTCCGCTCAAGGCTGTTATGTGTCCGCTCAAGGCTGTACCCGCTCAAGGATCAATCCAAAAAAAGTGTTGTTTGTCGTTTGATTGAGAGTGGGTTCAAAATACCATCCTAAATGGCTGGCACAGCCCGAGCAGTTTGCCAGACGCCATTCATGGGCCATAAACCAGGTATCCGCTGAGGTGGAATGGCCGGATATATCACAGCCTGGTGCTGATCGATAACAACCTATATCAAAAACCAGCTCGTAGGGATTGGTAAAACTGTGTTGATGAGATCCCTGCACGGCTATTTTTTCGTCAATATGGCTAATGATAGTGGAGCAAATCCCGCAATAAATGTAGCCACTGCGGGATTGGGGCTGTTTCTCAACTATACGCTTGATAGCCGGATCCAGGGTTGATAGTGGATCAGTCACATCCGACATAGGTCCAGGCGCTTATATTTCCATAATCGGAATTGTGGTATCTGATATGCGTGTTGGATCTAGTTTATTTGACTCCCTGGCGCCTTTTTCAACCAGCTTTTTGCAAGCCATAAATTCTTTTGGGCTGTTTACGCTATCAACACCCACCAGGACACCATCCTTCAGATGGAAGATCAAAAAAGCCTGGTCTTCCATACTACCTCTGGTGATGTGTTGGTCAGCCTCACCCGAAAAACCGGACATTTGAAGTTTAAGATCGTATTGATCCGACCAAAACCAGGGCATGGAACAATAAATTTTTTCATTACCAAGAATATTTGCTGACGCAACCCGCGCCTGTTCCATTGCGTTGGGAACAGACTCCAGACGAAGCCGTTTTTTCAACAGCGCGTTGGGATGGTTGGTGCAATCACCGACGGCGTATATGTTGGCATCCGAGGTGCAGCAGTGATCGTCTACCAGAATGCCATTGTCGCACTCAATGCCAGCCTCGGATGCGATTTCAATGTTGGGGATAATGCCAATGCCAACGATGACTAAATCTGCGGCTATTTCCGTGCCATCTGAGCACTTTACTCCGCCTACGCGGGTACTGGATTCAGGGTTCGCGGTAAATCCGGAAACAGCGGTCTCGGTGTGTATTTTGATGCCGGCTTTTGTGTGTAGCTTGGCGTAAAAATCAGATAATTCGGAGGTGGTAACACGTTTTAGTATGCGCTCTTCCATTTCGATGAGCGTTACTTCCAATCCCGCCTTGATTGCTACTGCGCCGACTTCCAAGCCGATATATCCACCGCCAACAATGGCCAGTCGTTTGCCGGCTTGCATGTCATTTCGAATGGCATCTACGTCATCCAGTGTTCTTAAATAATGTATGCCAGTCAGGTCAGAGCCCTCAATATTGATTTTTCGTGCCCGGCTACCAGTGCATATAATCAGTTTCTCGTAGGAAAATTTCTGGCCCGATGCAGTTTCCACGCTTTTACTGCTACGATCTATTCGTGCAACCGGATCTGCGAGTTGTAGTTGAATGTTTTGTGTGTCGTAGAACTTTTGGGCGCGCACAGCCAATCGTTCAACAGTTTGCTCTCCGGCCAAATACTGTTTTGATAACGGTGGGCGCTGATAGGGCAGGTGTGTTTCTTCTGTGATCATCACGATGTCGCCCGTATATTTTTCCTGGCGTAGACTCGCGCAGACTTGTGCGGCGGCTTGCCCACCACCAATTACGACTATTGTCACTGTTCCAAACTCCGGATTTTGATTGTTATGCATTATATGCATGTATCTAGGGCGGGCTCATGTTTTTTTCCTGTCTTTCTGCCCCGAGGTGGCTATTTTTTTGTAATTGTTGCCTGGATCGTGCTGGTGCTCAGGTCTTGACCCTTATAATGTGGTGCCGGAGCAACTCTGGGAAAGGACATTGCACTTGAGCGAATTCGCCACATTACACGAAATTATCAAGGCCGGACGCGCCAACCTGGATAAGCCGACTTGGGATTATCTTATCGGTGGTGCCGATACGGAGACGACCTTAAAACGCAATCGCCTGGGTCTGGACAGTTTGGCTTTATTGCCCACTGCGCTGGGTAATGTGAACGATAAACAGTTGTCCGCCAGGCTTTTGGGTGTTGGAATGCGTATTCCTGTGTTATTGCCACCGTTAGGATCTGTACAATTGTTTGAGTCGGGTGGTTGCGTTTCTGTCGCGCGTGCTGCGGAGGCGTTTGGCACCCTGGCCTTTGTCAGTAGTGTAGCTGAGCCAGATTTTGAAACTGTCGCGGCAAACTCCAATGCCTCACTGATTTACCAATTATATCTAATGGGTGATACAGGCTGGCTGGACTCTAGAATAGAGCGGGCTATAGCCGCAGGGTTTGTTGGTCTTTGTCTCACCATCGATATGCCTCAATACAGCCGCAGAGAGCGGGATATATTAAAGGCCTATGTTCCGGCATCTGGAAGTCAGGCAGGCAGCGAGCATTATGCCTTCCAGTCTCAAGCAAGTTGGCAGACGGTTGCACATATCAAGGAGCAATTTGATTTTCCCCTTATTCTGAAAGGTATCAGTACTGCGCAGGATGCAAAGCGTGCTGTTGAAGCCGGGGTGGATATGATTTATGTGTCGAATCATGGAGGCCGGGTTTTGGATCAGGGGCGTGGTACGATAGATGCGTTACCTGAAGTTGTAGAAGCCGTTCAGGGCCGTGTACCAGTGGTGATGGATGGGGGCATTATGCGGGGTACCGATATTCTGAAAGCACTGTGTATCGGAGCAGATGCCGTAGGCATTGGGCGGCTCCAGGCTATTGCCATGTCGGCGGGTGGCGTGGACGCACTTACCCGGGCACTGGAATTATTGGAAATAGAAATAGATGTAAATATGGGCCAGATGGGCTTATCACACATCTCTGAGCTTAATGCTGAGAAACTGGTGACTGCAGCGCCGGTAAATCCTCCTCATTTACTGAGTGCTTTCCCTTTGCTGGATGAAGGTTATTAAAATACTGTATGTAGATGGCTGCACTCTTGTGGATGCACTAATGTAGCGGTAGTGGGACAGCTAAGTTTTGAGATATTTCTCTCGTAACCCGTGTTTATATATTTTGCCGGTTTGGTGGCGGGGCAGTTCAAGGTGGAAATCTATTGATCGCGGGCATTTCAGATGTGCGATTTTGGTTTTGCAATAAGCGATTAACTCTGCTTCCAGATCTATCAGCGCTTGGCCTGAAGTGCTCTGTAGCATTTTGTCATTGAGCTGTACTGCAGCTTTTACTTCTTCTCCGAACTCTGCATTGGGAATGCCAAATACAGCGGTATCGGTTACAGCAGGGTGTGAGAGCAGTGTATTTTCTACCTCCACCGGGTAAATATTAACCCCGCCCGATATGATCATGAAGGATTTGCGATCGGTCAGATATAGATATCCATCAGCATCCAGATAGCCGATATCGCCCAAGGTTGACCAGCCTGATACCGTTCGTGAGGCCTGTGTTTTCAGCGGGTTTTTGTAATAAGCGAATTCTGGGCCGCCTTCAAAGTAAACCAGGCCAGACTGTCCGCTTGGTAAGTCCGCAAATTCTGGGCGAGCAGTATCGGGAGTTTCTTCCTCTTGCATGGGTTGGATATGGATTATGCCTGTTAAAAGTCGGCCTACTGATCCGGGGTGGGCCATCCATTCTGCGGGTGATATGGAGGTCTGGCCGTTGCCTTCAGTGCCGCCATAATACTCATAGATAATAGGCCCCCACCAATCCAGCATTTGCTGCTTCACTTCTTTGGGGCAGGGTGCTGCTGCATGAATGGCAAAGCGGTGGCTAGTCAGTGTATGAGCTTGGCGGATATGCCGAGGTAATTTTAGCAGTCGAATAAACATGGTCGGCACCCATTGGCTATGGGTGATGGCATATTTTTCTATTAAAGCCAGGGACCTGGGAGCATCGAATTTGTCCATGATGATACTGGTTCCGCCCGATCGGAGCACCATTTGATTGTAGCGAAGGGGTGCTGAGTGATACAGCGGGGCGGTGGACAGGTACACAGTTGTTTGGCTGATATCGTGTAGTTCAAGACGTCGATGTGTTATCTGGGAAACTGTGCCCAGGGGAGCACCCGGCTGGGTATTGCGGATGCCCTTGGGGCTACCCGTGCTGCCTGATGAATAAAGCATGTCGGCACCTTCGCAGTAGTGTTCATGCCGTATTGAACTATCTGGTTCGATGTAGAGCAGCGCCGAAAGCCATTGTTCCAGCGTAAAAATATGTTGTTGTGGAAGATCCAGGTGGGCAATTTTTTCGAACTGAATGGCGGATACTATCAAGATGCTGGCATCGCAGTCATTTAACAGATATTCGATTTCCGAGGATTGGTATTGCGTGCTTATTGGAGTGAAAAATAATCCAGAGACTTGAGCTGCCCAGTATACGGTTAAAAAATCTGGGTTATTTTCTGAGAGCAAAGCCAGGCCGGAACCGGGCTTGAGTCCTAAGTTTGCCAGTAGACTTGCACCCTTGCAAATGCGTTGGCCAAATTCTGCATAGTTTATTACCTGGGTAGCCTCAAGCGCCAGGGCAGAGTACGACATGATAAATGCGGGTTTATCTGGCTGAATCTCAGCCCAGTGTAGTGGGTGTAGCAAAAGTTCAGCTCTATTGTGGCTTTCCGCCATTCTTGGGGTAGTTGATGGGGAAGGGTGTGACATTTGCTCCCTGGGCATCGGTGATTTTTGCGACCCCCTCATGTTCAACTTCATCTATGCGAATGACAGAATGCATGGGAATAAAGCTACGCTGAACCCCTTCAAACTCGGTTCTTAATTTATCTTCTGAAGGGTCGATCACTACCTGGTTGGATTTTCCGAATATGTACTCTTCAACTTCAACAAAGCCATATAGGTCACTTTGATAAATGGTACGAGCGTACAGTTCATAGATTTGACCATGATTATGAAACATGACTTTGTAAATACTTTCTTTGGAGTCAGCCATCCCTTCTTTGAACCCTGTTTGAGGATTCTTATTTATATAGGCGTTGCTGAGGAATACAAGTACCTGGGGCGAGTAATACTGAGATAATATGTATTTTCTTCGAATATTTAGTGGAAGTGGAGCTTAGTAGGCCATCCGTGAGACAATTGCCTGCTAGCTTCGGATTAAGCAGTAATTGTTGCGTGGATAGATTGTGGACAGGTGGACGGTGAGCGGAAAGTATTTTATTAAAACCCACGGGTGTCAGATGAACGAGTACGATTCGAATCGTCTTGCGGATCTGTTAAAAGGCAGTATGGGCATGTCCAGGGTTGAAAATCCCGAAGAGGCTGATGTCCTGTTGCTTAATACCTGCTCGATCCGTGAAAAAGCCCAGGAAAAAGTTTTCCATCAGCTAGGACGCTGGAAAAAGCTCAAACTCAAAAAGCCAGATTTATTGATAGGTGTGGGTGGATGTGTGGCAAGTCAGGAGGGTGAGTCCATTCATAAACGTGCTCCCTGTGTTGATGTGATATTTGGGCCGCAGACGCTGCATCGGCTGCCTGAGCTGTTAAAGTCAGCTGGTAACGGGGCTGTTCGCCCGGTTCTTGATATCAGTTTTCCTGAGGTGGAAAAATTCGACGTTTTACCCCAGCCTGATGCCAATGGTGCCGCTGCCTTTGTTTCCATTATGGAGGGATGCAGCAAGTACTGTAGTTTTTGTGTCGTACCCTATACCCGAGGGGAGGAAGTCAGTCGAAATGTTGAAGACGTGCTGTCGGAAGTGCGCCATTTGGCGAGTGAGGGTGTTCGGGAAGTAAATTTGCTGGGTCAAAATGTAAATTCCTATCGCGGGCTGGTGCAAGGTGGCAATGCGTCTGCAGCGGAAGATCTGGCTGATCTGGCGGAGTTGATATATTACGTAGCGGAAGTGCCAGGCATAGACCGTATTCGTTTTACCACCAGTCACCCTATGGATTTTACTGATAATCTGATTGATGCCTTCGCAAATATTCCACAGCTGGTGGATCATCTGCATTTGCCGGTGCAATCTGGGTCAGATCGTATATTGGCGATGATGAAGCGCGGGCACACTGTACTTGAGTATAAATCTCGAATCAGAAAGCTTCGTGCTGTTCGTCCTGATATCAGTCTGTCATCGGATTTTATAATCGGTTTTCCAGGCGAAACGGATAAAGATTTCGATGCTACAATGCAGTTAATTCGGGAAATAGGTTTTGATACCTCGTTCAGCTTTATTTACAGTGCGAGGCCCGGGACTCCTGCAGCTGGCATGCCTGATGATGTAAGTCCTGAAGTCAAAAAGCATCGTTTGGCCATACTGCAGGATGAAATTCGGGACAATGCTGATCGAATTAGTCAGGCAATGGTTGGCACCATTCAACGCGTATTGGTAATGGGTGTTTCGAAGAAGGACCCCGGCCAGTTTCAGGCTCGCACAGAAAACAATCGAGTGGTGAATTTTAGCAGTTCAGACGCAAGCCTGATCGGACAATTTTGCGACCTGGAAATAGGTGAGTCCCTGCCCAATTCGCTCCGGGGTAAGTTAATTGAGGCGGCTTGATCACTGCGGTCGAAAGCTTTAATTGACACTGCAATGTTTAGGGATATGCTGTTTATATCGGAATTAATACAAGGTTGATATTGAAAGATCATGCTAATCCTGTAGTGGCTCTTACGACTACGCTGACACTACAACCCAATGACTCCCGCCGTCTCGCCGTTTTGTGCGGTCCGTTTGATCAAAACATCAAGTATATCGAGCGGCGTTTGAACGTGCGCGTTCGAAACAGGGCAAACGTGTTTCAGCTCAGCGGTGATGATTCTAAAGTACTACATGCCAAACATGTATTGGTGGAGCTTTATAAAGAATCTGAGAATATATCCGAGATCGGTAACGAACTGATTCACCTCTATATGCAGCAATCCAGCTTGCAGGAGAGTACAGCCCTGAGCGAGAAAACA
>JAHRWB010000067.1 GCA_019090385.1 Pseudomonadales bacterium
CCTCGGAACTGTTTGACTACCTTGGGGATATGTTGCATCCCCAATCTGACGATCGCAAAATATTGAGGAGAACTTACAATGAAACGATCCAAATTTTCGGACAGTCAGATCCTTTCCATTCTTAAAGAAGCCGAATCAGGCATTCGTGTTCCAGATCTATGCCGAGCGCACGGCATGAGCGATGCAACGTTCTATAAGTGGCGAGACAAATTCGAACGAATTTATGGATGCTACTGGATTTTATGGGATGTTACTAGAAAGTGTAAATGGTGCCCGGGGCCGGAATCGAACCGGCACGGCATTTCTGCCGAGGGATTTTAAGTCCCTTGTGTCTACCAATTTCACCACCCGGGCTTGTTCGTGGTCAGCGCTACTGGGAGCGAGATTCTACTGGAAATTGTCGCTGGCAGAAAGGCGCAAAAATCATGATTCTTTCATTCCATCTAATAAAGTTGGCCAAGCGGCTTTCACATACAGTGCCATAGACCACAAAGTAAGGATTACGGCGACATACATCAGAATATACCCAACGATTACCCAAGGCCTATCCATAAACGGTGGATTGGCCGCGAGAATAATTATAGAGATCATCTGCAATACTGTTTTTACCTTACCCACCCAGGATACGCGTACCAGTCCTCGCCGATTCATTTCGGCCATCCATTCCCGCAAAGCCGATATAACCACCTCTCGACCAATAATAATCAGCCCGGGTAGCGTCATCCACACGCTGTTATAGCTACCGATGAGTAATGCCAAGGCAGATACCACTATCAGCTTGTCTGCGACCGGATCAAGAAAAGCACCAAATGCAGTGGTTTGTTCCCAGCGGCGTGCCAGGTATCCATCCAAAGCATCGGTGATCGCTGCAATCGTGAAAACTGCTGCTGCCCAGATATATGCCCCGGGAATTAAATACACTACTACAAAAATTGGCACGCACAAAATGCGGACCAGGGTCAGCAAGTTCGGCAAATTCATGGAATCATATAGTTCACGCATACAGGGCAGTATAATAGCTCAAACTACTCAAGGTGTAGTCTTGAATATATCTCAGTGGCCAGTTTGCTGCTTATTCCGGCAACTTTTGAGATTTCCTCCTTGCTGGCACCTTTGACAGCGGAAATGCTGCCAAAATAGGTCAGCAGCTCTCGCCGCCGACCTGCGCCAATTCCAGGAATACCTTCAAGTTCTGAGCGTGTGCGTTTTTTGCCACGCCTTTGCCGGTGGCCGGTAATGGCAAAACGATGTGCTTCATCCCTAATATGTTGGATCAGGTGCAGGGCTGCACCGTTGGGTGGTGCAACAACTTCACCCTGCCCCACTACAAACAGAGTCTCAAGACCCGGTTTACGCGACTCTCCCTTAGCTACTCCAAGAATAACTACATTGTCGATCTGAAAACCCTCTAATACTTCCCGCGCCACACCTAACTGGCCTTTGCCTCCATCTATAATCAAGACATCAGGAAGTTTTCCTTCGCCAGCTTTTAAGCGTGCATATCTGCGAGTAAGCGCCTGGGTCATGGCCGCATAATCGTCCCCCGCGGTTATACCTTCAATGTTAAAACGCCGGTAGTCAGATTTTAGAGGCCCGTTAGTATCAAAAACCACACAGGAAGCCACTGTTGCTTCTCCGCTGGTATGGCTAATATCAAAGCACTCTAGACGTGCTGGCACGTCTTCCAGCTGAAGCAGCTCCTGTAATGCTACAAAACGCGCAAAAACATTACGCTTTTCGGCCAGGTAAGTATTAAGGCTATTTTGGGCATTTTCCTGAGCCATGGTTAACCAGCGCGCTCGCTGAGTGCGTACATTAAAAAGCAGCTCCACTTTATGTTCGGCTTTACTTTCAAGGGCTTCCTTGACCGCATCGTAATAGGCGATTTTTGCGTTGCACACGATGACTTTCGGGATTTCTCTCTCAATGCTGCCAAAGTAATACTGGGACAAAAAAGCGCTCAATAAATCAGCATCTTCTCTGGCAAGTTGATCACGCACAAACCAGGTTCTATTGCCCAACATTCTCCCACCACGAACGAACATGCCCTGAACACAATGCACATTGGACTCCGTTTGCACTGCAAAAACATCAACGTCGCCACTTCGCGCATGCACATACTGCTGCTCCTGAATTTTCTGCAACTGTATATTTTGATCCCTGTATTTTGCCGCCCTCTCAAATTCAAGTTCATCAGAAGCCTTTTGCATAGCCTCACGAATATGATTAAGTACGGCCTGATTTCGACCCTGCAAAAACAGCTCTGCCACCTGCACATCTGCCCGATAATCAGCAACTGATATTTTCTGTGTGCAGGGCGCTGTGCATCGCTTAATTTGATACTGAAGACAGGGTCTTGAGCGATTTTTAAAAAAAGCATCGTCACACTGACGAATCTGGAACAAGCGCTGAAGAATATTCAAACTATCCCGCACTGATGTTGCGCTAGGATAAGGCCCGAAATAGCTGCCGAGCTTTTTACGTGTGCCCCGGTGAAAGGACAAACGCGGATAGTCTTGATGTGTCGATAAATAAATATAGGGGTAAGATTTATCATCTCTTAACACAATATTATAGGGCGGCCTGTGTTGCTTTATCAGGCTCTGCTCCAGTAGCAGTGCTTCCATTTCACTGGCAGTTACTGTTATCTGAATGCGGTGGATACGGCTAACCAGAGCCATGGTCTTGGCACTTAACCCTGACGCTCGAAAATAGCTGGTTACCCGATTTTTAAGATTTCGCGCTTTACCTACGTAAAGCAAGTTGTTTTCGGCGTCGTACATCCTGTACACGCCGGGCTGTTTGGTCAGTGACCGTAAATAGGATTCATGATCAAAATTAGAATTTACAGGAGCCTTTGTCATTCTATTATTGTGCCAATGACGAAGGGAAATAAAAAGCTATATGAAAAGTGTCAATTTAAGCCACCTGCACTACCGGATTTTCTACCAAGCCGTGCTGTACTGCCAGTAACGTCAATTCCACATCACTGGTGATGGCCAGCTTATCAAAAATTCGGTAACGATAGCTGTTGACGGTTTTTGGACTCAAATGCAAATTTTTGGAAATATAAGGCACTTTGTGACAGCTCACCACCATCAGCGCGATTTGCATTTCTCTATTTGACAAATTTTCAAAGGGGCAAGCTGCAGAAGCATCCATGTTTTTGAATGCCAGTAATTGCGCTACATCTGTGCTGAGATATCGATTGCCCACGAAGACTTTACTTATCGCGGTTTCCAGCTCTTCTTCAGTCCTGCGCTTGCTCAAATACCCATTTGCACCAGCTTTTAGCGCCTGAACTGGAAATGGATCCCTCACCAGGTTCGTTACGATAATTACCTTAATGCCCAATTCCATCCGCTTGATACGCCGGGTCGCCTCTATACCACCTATGCCAGGCATAGCTACATCTAAAAGCACAATATTCGGATGCAGCGAACGACATAATTCAATAGCCTCTTCCCCGCTAGTAGCTTCCGCCAGTATTTCAATACGATTGGAATTTTGAAGTACGCGTGTCAGGCCAATTCGAACCAGTCTCTGGTCATCAGCCACAATTATTTTTATCAATGTAAGCCCCTTCCTTGATTAGTTATCTGAGTTCTCCCCGGAACGAATTTTTCCAGGCAGACTCGACATTATGCAGTCGCGCTGTTGGGCGCAAGCTATCAGGGGCTATTCCCCGGCACTTTCACGAAAGTTCCATGAAATGATGCCGGGTTAATACTAGGGGCAGATTTAGCAGCCTAAAAGACCAGCCAGGTTGAATCAGGAAGCCACCATGCTAAGAAAAAGCGGGTATTCCTGTTTGTGCACGACCCAGAATCAATGCGTGAATATCGTGGGTTCCTTCGTAGGTATTTACCGTTTCCAGATTCACCATGTGTCGCATCACGTGAAACTCGTCAGAAATACCATTGGCACCCAGCATATCACGGGCCACCCGAGCAATATCCAGGGCCTTACCGCAATTATTGCGCTTGAGCATCGATATGTTTTCTATAGCCAGCCTATCCTCATCAAATAGTCTGCCCATACGCAGGGCACCGTGCAATCCCAGTGTTATCTCAGTTTGCATATCAGCCAGTTTTTTCTGAACTAACTGATTTGCAGCCAAGGGACGACCGAACTGTTCACGTTCCAACGTGTATTCACGCGCGCGATGCCAACAGTCTTCAGCGGCCCCCATTGAGCCCCAGGCAATACCATACCGTGCCCGGTTCAAACAACCGAAAGGACCCGCCAGGCCACTTGCATTGGGTAATAAGGCATCTTCGGGAACAGCCACATCTTCCAGTACAATTTCTCCAGTAATGGATGCACGCAAACTCATTTTGCCCTTGATCGTCGGGGTAGAAAAACCCTGCATACCACGCTCGACAACAAACCCTCGAATCTTCCCATCGAGTTTTGCCCAAACCACTGCCAAATCAGCAATAGGCGCATTGGTAATCCACATCTTGGCACCATTTAACAAATACCCGTCTGTAGTCTTTTTTGCCGTGGTGATCATGCTGCCTGGATCAGAACCATGATTAGGTTCTGTCAAACCGAAACACCCCACCCACTCACCGGTTGCCAGTTTAGGCAGATATTTTTCTCGTTGCGCTTCCGTTCCATAAGCATAAATAGGATGCATAACCAGAGAAGATTGCACACTCATTGCCGAGCGATACCCGGAGTCGACCTTTTCGACCTCCCGTGCCATAAGACCGTATGCTACATAACTCACTTCGGAACACCCATATTTTTCGGGTAGGGTCGCACCTAACATACCCAATGCACCAAATTCATTCATAATTTCTCGATCGAAGCTTCCGTTGCGAGTGGCTTCAATTACCCTGGGCAGCAACTTCTCTGTGGCATACTCCGCAGCGGTTTTTTTTATTAAGCGCTCATCTTCGGTAAGTAAATCATCCAGTTGTAAAGGGTCTTCCCAATTAAACTGAGTGCGAATACTACTCATATTCCATTTCCTTTAAACATATCATTAGGGTTCAAATTAGCCGGCAGTACATGGGCAGGGTTTATCCTTCGATGAAGGGAGACAATACTCATGCTGGTGGCAGTGTATATGCCTAGCCAATGCACTTGTAGTCTATTCCGCGAAAATCACGCTCAGAATACCAATTGCTGGTCTTTAGGCAAGAATAGGGAAAATACCGTCCCGCTGTCGGATGTACGTGCGTCCATGGAGCCGTTCAAACTCTGCAAAATAGCAAAAGTAATATACAGTCCCAAGCCCGATCCACGGGTACCAGTCTTAGGCTCAAACAGGCTGGACATTACCTTGTCCGGGATACCCGGGCCATTGTCACTAACCAGAATTTCGACACCTTCAACACCATCTCTGTAAATACCGCTTTGGGCTTCGAAAACCAAAGCGTCTCCTTGCTGCTCCTCTTGCATTGCTTCTATGGCATTTTTTGATAAATTGACCAGCATTTGAGTGACCTTGTCAGCATCACTCTGTATAACCAGGGAATTGTTACCCAGCACAGTATCAATTTTAATAGCATGATTTTTTGCATATCCCCGGGACAGCTCAGCCACTTTTGAAAGTACATCTGTTATATCAAAATATTCAAAATGCTCAGAGTCCTCAGCACTACTATCATCCTGAGCCAGGGAGGGCACATCTATTACCCGTTTGATAATATCCGAAGTGCGCCGAATTTCTTCTCCTATCATATGCAACTGGTCCGTCGCGCCTTGTTCATTTTGCAACCTGAGTTCCAGAATATGCAAATAGTTATTCACTATACTCAGAGGATTATTAGCCTCATGCACAATTTCCCGAAGTTTTTTCTCGTGCAGTGTTCGATAATTTTCAAGCGTCTGGGTTTGCCTGCTTCTATTCTGTTGCAAGTTATTTAGCCAGTAGGCAAATTCACTGGCAGCACTTCGCTGTTCTACCAGCACGTCTTCATCGAGCACCAGCCCATCAGGATTTACGTCAACAGGATAGGCCAATACACCGACTAGCTTATTGTCATCCTTAAGCGGCAAAACTCTTATCTGTTGCGTAAACATCCGACGTATTAATTGACGATCAAACACGCACAACATTTCGTCGTCTTGCTCCAAATATTCTTCATCTTCACGGGCACAGCGCGCCAGCATGCTTGGAGAACGTTCAACGGAAATACTTATATCGGGAAAATTAATACCTTTCAGGTTTTGATTTTTGGTATCCAGCACAAAACAGGTCGGTGCAACCTGAAATAGCGCGAGGCAAACTCGCGCATATGCATAGTGCAAATCAAGCATATTCTTCTGGCGGGCTAGGGTCTCTGAGTACAAACTCAGCTGAACAGCCCGACGCAAGTCGGCTCGCCAGGATTCAGGAATTTCGAGCGGTAAATTCAAACCATTGATATATTCCTCGCAACGTGAATCAGCTTGCTGACAAATTTTGTCGTATTGCCCTTGCTCCAATTCAAACAACAATTCTGCAACCCTGGCTTCCTCTTCAACAGAGGACTGGGATACACAGGCAAAAGCCCTTAACAAGGGATGCGTATCTGCCAGTTGTTCAGGCGCCACATTTCGAAATTCAAACAATTCGGTCAGTAACGCATCACTCGGCACTTCCAGACCAGACAGTGCGATGAGTACCCTGGACTGAAGCGCCTCTGCACGCTTGGGATGTGTGAAATCACCCAAGGCCTGGGCGACAAAAGATGCCTGCATGTGATTCTGCCACTCCAGGTCTGTCTGTTGAACTGGCGCAGATTGCAAAATCAGAAGATGGCTTTGGATTATGCGACGGAGATTACGAGACTCCATATCCCCTAGAATCTTTAAAATTTGATCAGGTGCAACGGACGTATCCAGGGTCCGGGCCCAGAAGGATAATAGCCCTGCCTCTGCGCTAACAAGTTGAAAGAGCTTGTCTACGCGAATTTCCTGCTCTGTGCTGAGCCGAAAATATCCATACATGATGGATTCTGGAATCAAACCGTGCCTCCGGGCTGGTACTCATCGAATGTCAGTTCATAGCGGTGTACCTAACTGACAATGTTTCACCCTTTAGAATATTCGGTCCCGGAAGAATCCTAATAAGGAGATGCACAATACTAATGAATTTTGACTAACATACGAAGTTATTTGGTGACAGTATTGTAAACCGACTTTACTGAAATTATTAACTAATTGAAGTATATCAATTAGTTAAATGGACTAGCTAAAGCTGACATTTAATAGAGGCAGTTTTTATCTACACAAGCATCTACCTATAACGATTAATTTCATCTCGTAGACCGATCGCAGCTAAACCGGCTGCTTGAGCAAAATCCGTATCAGCTGATGCATATATAATGGATCGGGAAGCATTTATAACCATTCCGGTCCCATCGATTAGCCCGGCTTTTAATACTTTTTGCAAATCCCCACCCTGAGCGCCTATTCCAGGCACCAATAATGGAACATGAGTGGCTATGTCTCGAATTGCGGCAATTTCTTCAGGGTATGTCGCACCCGCCACCAACATGACTTCTGATGTTTTTTGCCATGTTACTGCAGCTTTGGCAACTTTCAGGAATGCTGGATCATCATCGGGGAATTTTTGCAGCCACGCGCTGTCAGGATTACTTGTTCGGCACAGAACGATGGTCCCACGGCCTGGATAGTCAAGAAATGGCTGAATACTCTCTTTACCCAAATAAGGATTAACGGTTACTGCGTCTGCACAGTAACGTACAAAGGCCTCTTTTGCATACAACTCGGCAGTAGAACCAATATCACCGCGCTTTGCATCCAAAATAACCGGCAATCCAGGGTAGGCTTCATGTATATATTGAATTAGCTGCACAAGCTGCTGCTCAGCGCCAAGCGCACTGAAATGCGCGATTTGTGGCTTAAATGCGCATACTAAACTTGCAGTGGCATCCACAATTGCCTTGCAGAACGTGTATAAGGCATTTAGGCCGGTACCTAAATGTTGCGGAATCAATTTGGGAACGGGATCCAGACCGACACACAATAATGTGTTGTTATCTGTTATCGAACGGTTTAATTGCGTATAAAATGATGGCGAGGCTTGCACAGGCAAGATGTTAGCACAAAGTGTTAATTTTTGTCACTTTCGAGCCTCTAAGGTTCAAAGGGTAAGCGGGCAAATAATCCAATAGTTCTAGTTTATTGCCATATATTATTGATATTTTTAGATATTATTAAATATTTTCTCTTGGCATGAATTTCGCTTTTGTGTATAGAGTATAAATTAGAATACCAAACCAAATACCACGCACTGGCTCAGAGAAGTAAAGAAGTTATGGAAAAATCTGACAACAATGTAGTAGAACTTCATACAGTACGCACACGAGCATTCAACGATGATATTACCCACCGTGCAAACAATGATAAGCGCATGCAGTATCGCCTTGAAAGCGATGACCGGCTGTTCGTACAAATTGTGCTATCAGCATGCGCTCCCGACCTTGTCGGTACTACGCTAGCCTGCCGCTCCGTAAATCTTTCCGCGGGTGGAATTCAGTTTGAAACAACGCAGTCTGTACCCACGGGAACGTTACTGGATCTCTGGATCGACATCAAAAGCCGACCCGGCAAGTTTTTTCTCGCTGGAGAAGTTAGATGGAGCCGTGCTTCAGGAAAATTTAATGAGGACGGTAGCGAAATTTGGTTCACCGGCGTACAGCTTAAAACAGGCGCCACCACCGACATTCTGGACTGGCGGGAGTATCAGGTTAAAGCCAGCGCCAGGTAGCTGATGCTCGCACATTTCAGGCATGTTACATCTGTGCACTGGGCCACATACAATTTGCGCTCTGGTTCCGACGATAAGCCTTTAATCCTGATTAAATAGAGCGATATAAGTGCGGAGTTAGGCGTGTCCACAAACCCCAAAATAATTCAGTTGAACGAGAGCGAAACGACACAAAAGCACAAGCTTAAAAGTCTGCCACCCATACTGCTTTCGGTAAGACAAAGTGCCAAAAAAGAATTATCCAAATTACTGGCCGATTTATTTAACCATACGGATGATGCTTTGTTTGAAATGGCCGATCGCTCTGCAGATGATCAAAGCCAGGGCATGTACTTTGAATCCATGCGTGAAATTCGTCTCAATCGCTCACAAATTATTGACGATTTTATCAATACGTTTTCCAAATCCTTTGATAACTTAAATACTGCCAGCATAACTGAAGAAAGCACCTTTTCAGGTATCACTAACCTGGATGATATGGAGCTTGTTGATAACGATGATCTAGAAGTATCGGTTGCTCTGCACGGAATGTGCTCAAAGATAACCACTATGTTTTCTACACCTATAATGCAATTAACTCAGCGTATAGATGCAATATTTCCCGACCAAAGCATAACCGAACAGCAAAACCCACTGAGCCCCCAAAGCTTAAGTGAGGCTTTTTCAAGTGCTTGTGAGTTTCTGAACATTGATTTTAAAGTATATATATTTATCCTTAAGCTCTATGAACATATTGTTCTAGAGAACCTGGAACATTGTTATACCCAAGCCAATAACCTGCTCATTGAGGCAGGCATACTGCCAAAGTTAAAAGCAACTGCCAGGCTCTCCAAAAAAACTGCAAGGGCACCCGGTCAAAGATCAGACACAATAATACCTGATCGAGCGATATCACCTGGTCCCGTTTCTGGCAATGCAAGCCCAGCACAATCTAACACTTACACTGAACACCCTCGCGATGAGAAGTATTCCGGATATACATCGGATCCATCTTTGGCCATGCCGGGTTTTCCAATGCTGCAAGCACTTCTGGCCAGCAATGGTATGGGCGCACCTTCCCTGTCCCAATCAGACCCCTCAGTTGACGCAGCTTGTACCATGCAGTTACTGCAAACACTCTCTCAAGCTCAATCCAATATCCGCAACAGCACTATTGACCTAAGCCAATTAGCTGAACCAAGCATACGCAGGGTACTCGAAGAAACGCAGCAACCAGGAGACGATGAAGACAAAGGCGTAACCGCTGCTGACAATGATGCAATAAACCTTGTAGGAATGTTATTTGATTGCATTTTGAACGATAGAAACCTGGCAATCCCGATGAAGGCATTGATTTCAAGGCTTCAGATACCATTCGTCAAAATTGCCGTTATCGACAAATCATTCTTTACTAAAACTGGTCATCCAGCACGCCAACTTTTAAACGAGCTTTCCAGTGCTGGTATAGGATGGTCGAACGCAAAAGAACTGAGAAGAGATGCGGTATACAGCAAAATTGAATCTACTGTACTCTGTGTCCTGGATGAATTTACTGACGATATAAGCATCATTGAAGACCTGGTAGCGGACTTAAGAAAGTTCCTTAAGAAGGACAAACAGAGAACAGATGTTCTGGAAACCCGGGTAAAGGATGCTGAACAGGGCAAAGCGCTTACCGGTGATGCAAAACTTAATGTACAAAATCTAATTAATCAGAAAGCCAGCGGACTTAGATTACCCCAGGAAATAGGGAAATTTATAAGCGAAACCTGGAGCAAAGCACTGGTTTATATATTGATAAACGAAAGTGACCAAAGCGATAACTGGCAAGAAATGGTAAATACGCTTGATGAGCTCTTATGGGCAGTACAACCGCTAGATGAAATCAGCGACATGGAACGCCGAGAACGCCTTTTAGATCGGTTAGGCGATCAACTTGCAAATGGCATCGCTTTCGTAGAACCCAATACATCCGACATAGGCAAGCACACATCCAACATCATAGCACTGATACGTGAAATTTCTGTCAACGATCGTACGCTACATGATGGTGGTGAAGTAGAAGATTTGCCCGATATAGCAACCATGCAGGAAATAATACTCACCCCCAAAGAGGTTCAATCTGATATAAATGACGGCCCTGCACCTGACCCATCTTTTATCGAACAAATTAATAGTCTGAAGGAAGGGCGTTGGGTTGAACTGTTAGACGAAAATATGCGCCTAAAGGTTGCTACGATTATAGAACCCGGTGGAAAATACGTTTTTGTGAACCAACGGGGAATGAAAGTGGCGGAAAAAAGTCGTATGGCATTGGCCATCGCACTTGAATCCAACAGATTAACTATATTGGATGAATCCCAGGTATTTGATAAAGCACTGCAATCTGTTATCGGAAATTTACGGCATATGCATAGAAATAATGAACCCAAACCTGTCTAAACCGGACGGGACGGAATATCCATATTCGATAGCACTTCCTTAACCGTATCAACTACTGCCAGAGTACTTGAATCCAGCTCCAAATTTATTTTATTCGAAACAGACAAACGCTCCAGACCTAGCGTTGTGCGAGCAATGGTCTCAGGAATCAAACTAACAGAAAATTCCGCTTTTTCTCGATCCAGTTTGGAAATGGTTAAACTCGCACCATCAAGGGCAATAAAACCTTTTGGCATTAGATAAGGTATGTAGGAGGGATTTACAGAAAATGTTAGTTCCCTTAAGTTTTCTGCCTGCACAAGTTTTTTCAGTTCCGCACAGCAACTAATATGGCCGGACAATAGATGCCCACCTACTTCATCACCATACTTGAAAGAACGCTCAATATTGACTGA
>JAHRWB010000068.1 GCA_019090385.1 Pseudomonadales bacterium
GATTAAATTCATGCTCAATACGATGTACCTGGATATAGCGCATCACCTGAAGTGGTGCCGCAAAACTTCTAACAAGCGGGCCATGCTGTTGTCGCCAATACTGCTGTACTTCTGAAAATGACTGATCCGAAGGATGGTTTAAAAGGTAGTAAAGTTTAACGTAGGGACTGTCGGGGCTTGCCACCAGGGTTTCTGGCGCAGGATTAATTTGGGGGCAGTCATAAGCCATCCAAGCCGGTGATTGGGCCAGATCAATGAACTGTTTTTCATCACTCAGTAATTCCGCAGCGGCCGCTATGCCAGCTTTGTCAGTAAATGTTTTTAGCAATACCTCTGGTGAATCAAACCAGAGTTCTGCCATGCCATCATAGGGTTTCTGCATACTGCCACGCACCCCTTCTGAGCGAGATTCATCCGGGTTTTTAATCGTATGCACTTGAACATACCGCCTGATTTGCAGATGCTGGGCATGGCTTGCAACCAGCGGTCCATGTTGTTCACGCCAGTACTGCTGAAAATTTTCAAAGGACATACCTGATTTGCGTCTTATTGCATATATTAAACGAATCATATCCATCTTCTCCCATGAGCCAGACCTCACTAGATCTTGTTATTTAGCTACACTTAGAGTGCCCTGCGATAGTATCAGGAAAGAACCTTACCGGGAAAAGCCTTTCAAAACGGGCAGGATATAAAGCGAAGCGGTGTAGGCGGTAAACAAGCTCGCCGAGTGGCAAATAGACAGGCCGCATTAATCGAAAAGAAAAAGCATTGATACATAAAATCGCAGGTAGGGCTGGCTATATCAGCACAGCCATACCTGCAATATTATTCGCCAAATACTAGAAGTGGCTGGTTATTGTCACACCCGACATACGCGGTGCCCCCAGAAAGGCGCTGAAACTGCCACCACTCTGGAATACAGAATTGAATATAAGTGACTCTACTTGATTATCAAACAGGTTACGCGACCATACCTGCAAGTCCCAACGATCATCCGCAGAGCGAATACCAATTTGCAAGTTCACTAGAAACTCACCACCCACTTTCTTCTCTGCTTTGAGATCCGATCCCGTATTGTGTTTGCCGCGATAACCCACGTTCAGGTTACCATAAGCATACAACTCACCCACCGGCTGTTCTATAAACAGTGAGGTACTACCCTGCCAAAGAGGAGAATGGGTAATACGTCGGCCTTCAATATCTTCCAAAGACTGGAAATCTTCAAGCTCTTCATAGTTCTGATCCAGATACAGGCTGGTTTCTGAAGCTCCATCCAGATTCAGGTGATTTCCGTACTTGGCATTGGCATAAGTTAGACCAAAGGTCCATAACACATTGTCAGTTAATAACCATGTGGATTCGAGCTCAACGCCTTTGGAAACCATTTTGTCTGTATTGCTAATCAAAAAGCCAGTACCCGTAAAGGTATTCACCTGAAAATCTTCAAAATCACTGTAGAAAAATGCCACATTAGTGGTTAATGCCCCTTCAAGGAATTCGCTCTTAAAACCAATTTCATAGGCATCTACAAACTCGGGATCAAAAGCATGATCATCATCAAAAAATGCACAGTCTTTATCACTTTCTGTGATGTTAATAATGCCGGACTGCTGACCACAGGCAAACTGGGTTAAGCCATTTGAAAAGGGAATACCATTTGCAGCCAGGAACTCAGGGGTTAGTTCTGCGTCGGTACCCAAAGGTGCCAGGAAACGTGCAGAACCGCCGGTAGCCAGCCAGGTAGAAAACACATCCAGCTCAATGGACTGTTGGTCCAGATTAAACCCACCGGCTTTATAACCCCGGGAAATACTGGCATAAACGTTCATATCTTCGCTTAGAGCATAAGCAGCTTTAATAGTACCAGTCCATTCTTTCTCGGTATTTTTGTCTTTCCAGCTAACATTATCACAAAGGGCCCCAACAGCAGCACCACCCGTGCAATGATCCTCATTGAATGTATTGGCTATCAACGCATCTTTCAGGTCACTTTCAGTGCCCGATATGGGATCAATACCATTGATCCGTGTTTGTGCCTTTTTCTTCTCATTGGAATAACGTGCACCAAAGGTCAGATCAAAGCGATCGGTCACATGCCATACATTGTGGGTAAACAGTGACCAGCCATCGGTATCCTGCTTATAGTCTGCAAAATATCCATCACCCGGTGCATGATTACCCCGTGCCTCACCATCTCTACCGGTTATATATGCCCGGGTAACAGGATCAAAGGTACCCAGTGCAGCCCCAATGGTCGTTGCAAAGGGCATGGCAGGTGAAGTCTGAAAGGTACCCGGTGGCAAACCAAAAGCAGCATCAACACCTGCCGTTTGAAGTCTGGCAAGGTACTCGCCACCCTGGCTACCCAGCCTAACAGACTCGTTAGTGCGAATCTTTTCACTATAAATATACGCTCCAGCAAGAAAATCCACCGTATCCGTTGCCCAGGTGAACTGGAATTCCTGGGAAAAGTTCTCAAAACTTTCATCCGTATTTTGTGGTTCCAGTATATCTGCACCAGAAAAATCTACATCCTGACCACGACTCACATCAAATTCACGATAAGCCGTGATAGAAACCACACTTAACACATCATTTATGTGCCATTTGGTTTCATTTTGAATGCCCCATTCTTCAACTTGCTCAAACGGATCATAATTAGTGCCTACATCATAACCCGAGGTGGAAGCAGCTGGCCGGCCCTGACGCTGCAACAGATCCGCAACAATCACGCCTGCTGGTTCGCCAGAAAATAATCTCCCACGACTGGTCGAACTATCACCAAAATTAACGGTATTGATCCGGTCATATCTTGCAGGACAACAGGACTCATCTTTATCTGTGTAATCCCAGATAAACCGACTCTCCAGATCATCAGTAGGTGTCCACAATAACTGCGCCTTTATGGAATAACGATCGCGACCAGCAAAATCTGCACTGCTGAAATCATCTTCATAAAAACCGTCACGTTCATTGTAGGAACCGGCTATACGATAGGCCAGTTTATCCTCTATCAGAGGGCCTGTTGCAGAGGCCTGAACACGAATGCTATTAAAATCACCCGCCGATAAAGAGGCCATATATCCTGGTTCAAACTCAGGTTTTTTGGTAATGATATGTAAAGCACCAGCGGATGTATTTTTACCAAACAGGGTGCCCTGGGGACCCCGCAGTACTTCAACACGCTCGATGTCTGTTAAATCTGAAAACGCCAGTCCGGCGCGGCTTCGGTACACACCATCGATAAAGGTACCCACTGCGGCTTCAAGCCCCGGGTTATTAC
>JAHRWB010000069.1 GCA_019090385.1 Pseudomonadales bacterium
TCGCTGGCAGTGAGACCTCCCGTATGTATTTCTCTGTAGTGAAACCGTGCAATATAATACCGTCAGCAACCTCACCTGCAACTTCCGTCATTAACGGTCCAACACCTGCCAGCAAAACTTTCGGTGCCCCATAACTATTGTCCTGGGGTGAGAACATCGGTGTCATTAAGCTATGGGTATAAAAATCACCCCGAAAATTCAGTGCTTCACCTTCATGCCAACAAGCCCATATTGCACGCATAGCCAAAATAAATTCACGCATGCGTTTTGCCGGCGAAGACCAAGGCATACTGAAGCGTTTAGTAATATGCGGCTGTACCTGTGAACCCAAGCCCATCACAAAGCGACCTTTGGAAAAACTGTTCAGGTCATGCCCTATATTTGCCAATAACATGGGCGTTCTTGAAAACGCGACTGCAATAGAGCTCATCAACTCTATGCGTTCACTATTTTCCGCCGCCAGTAACAATGGGAAGAAAGGATCATGGCTGGTTTCCACTGAAGTAGCCCCGTCATACCCTGCCGCTTCCAGTTTTTTAACACTGCCCGGAACCGCACTCAGCTTAGCGCTCAAACCTCTATCTAATTTCAATGTTAACCTCCGATAATTTCACTTGATATCCTGCATATTCTTCAAATTAAAAACCCGGTAATTATTCGGGCCGATAAACTTTAATTGGGTGATACTGCTTTTGAAACTCTGGCTGCTTCGCCCATTTCATTCCTGTGGTCAGCCCACCGTCCACAGCCATCGCTTGCCCCGTCACAAAAGACGAACGATCGCTGGCCAGCCAGCATGCCATTTGTGCGATATCGTCCGGTATACCTGACCGCGGAATTGCCTGACTTTTGCTGAAAGAAGTTTTTACCCGATCAACCAGTTCATCAGATTTACCCACTGTATTAGCCGACAAAGGTGTCGCTATAAGTCCTGGACAAATAGCATTTACACGAACGTTATGCTCACCCAATTCCATCGCCACTGATTTGCTCATATGGATCACTGCAGCTTTCGCGCCTGCATAGGCATGGGGACTATAACCTGCCTGCAAACCCGCAATACTACCGGTATTAATAATACTGCCAGCGCCTTGTTTTTTCATAATCGGTGCTGCGTACTTCATACCCAGAAAGACACCCCGAACCAACACTGCAAAAGTCATGTCAAATTCGTCAACAGGAGTGTCTTCTACGGGACCAAGAACACCACCAAACCCGGCGTTGTTGAATATACAGTCCAGCGTGCCCCAAGTGGATACAGCCAGTTCTACAGCCGCCTTGATTTCCTCTTCCTGGCGAACTTCGACCTTGGCAAAAATTGCGGACTCACCCAACTCATCGGCTAAAGCCTGACCACGCGCTACTTGCATATCCGCGATGACTACCCGCGCACCTTCCTCAACAAAAAGGCGTACGCTACGTTCACCTATACCACTTGCTCCACCGGTGATAAGTGCGACTTTTCCATTTAACTCAGCCACTGTGCTTCCCCAAATTCAAGCTTGTTAATTTCATGATTGTCAGTTTTCCACCACTACTATTGCTACATCACTTACCACACTAAATACGTTTGACATTTAGCGCTTTCGGCCCCCTAACAATCCAGGTAGGCAAATATTCAACCGGCCCATCCAACTGCAAATGATTCAATATGGGCACTAGTTTCTCCATCGCCACACGTGCTTCGAGTTTGGCAAGATTTGAACCCAGGCAAAAATGTAACCCCCATCCAAAGCCAACATGCCCCCGATAATTGCGTGTGATATCAAATTTATTGGGATTCTCAAATTGAGACGGATCATGATTTGCAGCAGCATAACTCACCCAAACTCTGGAATTTGCCGGTATTTCAGTGTCACCCACTACAACGGTTCTCTTGGTAGTTCTAAACAACCCCTGGACCGGCGAACAATAACGCAAGCCTTCTTCCACTGCATTGGGAATAAGTGAAGGATCTTTGACCAACATAGCCAGTTGATCTGGATTGTCCAACAAAGCGTGGACCATTCCCCCGATAAGATTCGTTGTGGTCTCATTGCCTGCAGCCAACAGCAAAACACAATAAGACAAGACTTCTCCAGAAGATATTTTACCTGGTTCCCGCTCTGCGGTTACAAGGTGCCCGATCAAATCGTCCGCCGGCTGTTCACGACGTTTGTCTGCAGCAGAAGACAAATATTGCGCCAGCTCAATTACCTCAGCCATGGCCTGGGTACGTACTTCATCATCCGCAGGGGCATTAATCAGCGTGACCAAACCATTAGACCAACGCTTAAAATCATCAATGCGTGTATTCTCAACACCCAGCAGCTCGGCAATAACTGTCACCGGCAATGGCACGCTAAATGAGGAAACCATATCAAAGGATGAATCGTCTTTAACCGAATCCAGTAGAGCCAGACACAACTCATTCACTCTTCCATCAATGTTTTTAACATTATTAGGCGTAAACTTCTTTTGCATAATAGAGCGTAAACGATTGTGTTTAGGATTATCAGCGCCAATGATATTTGCCCCACCGAAGGCATTTTCAAACAAACTTTCCCGGTCATTTTCAGATGGCTCGGAAGAAAAATCTTCTGGGCGTTTCAAAACATCCACTACATCATCAAATCGAGTGACACTCCACATCCCCCCAGGTCCAACCTGCACAGCAGATCCCTGGGCTCGCAATCTATCATAATAAGGTTGCGGATCGGCGAGAAAATCCGGGTCCGTCAGGTTTATTGAATAATCAGTTGCTTCGGTCATTCTGCAGCTCCTATATTTGTCCCAGGTTGGGGATTTCCAGCGAAATAGTGCACCTATGTACTAATCAATGGCTACTAATCAAAGGTAAGCACGCTACGGGTCACTTCTCCATTTTCCATCAGCTCAAATGCCTTGTTAATATCACTTAAGGGCA
>JAHRWB010000070.1 GCA_019090385.1 Pseudomonadales bacterium
AAATCATTTTTAGCCATTGCCTGTTCCCAGACTAAGCGCAGGTCTTTAATATGTCTGTCATAAAGTGTCATTGAAAATGTTTACCTTTTAAAGGGTCCGACCTGGGTTCAATGTGGACCTGATGTGGTAAATGATAGAAGATTGAGCACATTACTTAATCTTATCATGATATTGTTTGTACTTAATTGGGGATGCAAGCCCCAAGGCTATCGTGATATACCTACAACGGTTGTAATAGCTAAAATAAAAACAAGCTAAGACAGCTAAAACAAGTAACAGCGAAAATAATTTTTGGGAGAGGATTTTTATGGGGTCGTTTGCATATACTGCGCCAAAAAAACTGGAGCAGGCTTTAGCCGTTCTAAATAAACACGCCGCAGAAGGGAATCGAATACAGGTGCTTGCTGGTGGCACGGATTTACTCGTACAACTGAAGTCGATAGATTCTGAACCACGCACTATTTTAGATATTAAAAAAATCGCAGAAACCAGTCAGCTTACTTTTGATGGTGACCATGTTTTTATTGGTTCTACCATTTCCTGTGCCGTTTTATATGAAAATGCGGAGCTTAAGGAAATGTTTCCAGGGCTTACAGAGTCGATTGATTTAATAGGCTCTACTCAAATCCAGGGTAAAGCGACACTCGGAGGAAATTTGTGTAACGCCTCGCCTGCTGGTGACACTATTTCTGCGTTATTTGTCAATGGTGCGACCTGCGTAATCGCCAATGAATCAGGGCTTCGCGAAATGCCTGTTGATGAATTTGTAGTGGGGGTTGGGCGTAATGCCTTACAACCAGGAGAATTATTGCTTGGCTTGAAATTGCCCAAGCCGGCAGCAAATACTTCCGATGCTTATTTACGTTTTATACCGAGAACAGAAATGGATATTGCGGTAGCCGGGGCAGCTGTTTCGGTCAGTCTTGATGACAATGGTGTTTGCGTTGCAGCCAGGGTAGCAATTGGGGCGGTCGCAACCACTGCTCTGAATGTCCCTGCAGCTGTGGAGGCTCTGGTAGGTTCTGCGCTTGATGCGAGTGCTTTGCAAAAAGCTGCTGAGGCCAGTTCGGCGGCGTCTAGTCCGATCAGTGACAAGCGCGGTACAGAAGAATTCAGACGTAAAATTGTGGGTGTGCTCACAAAACGCGCAGCTACCACTGCATATGCACGAGCTAAAGGAGAAGGATAGTGAGCAAGATTCATGTAGTTACACGAGTAAATGATGAGAAGGTAGAGTTTTTGTGTGAGCCACAGGAAACTTTGCTGGATGTATTGCGAAATAAACTGAACTTGACGGGTACCAAAGAAGGTTGCGCAACGGGAGACTGCGGTGCCTG
Organism: Pseudomonadales bacterium; assembly: GCA_019090385.1. Classification (GTDB taxonomy): domain Bacteria; phylum Pseudomonadota; class Gammaproteobacteria; order Pseudomonadales; family Azotimanducaceae; genus DC-out156. The sequence goes on from JAHRWB010000070.1 coordinate 1,338, forward strand.
TTCAGTAACTTTGGATGGCCGTCTGGTATGTTCTTGCCTGACACTGGCAGCGGAAACCAAGGGCAAATCTGTTGGTACCATCGAAGGCGTGGCTGACGGTGATACCTTGCATCCTGTACAACAAAAATTGCTTGAGCATGCTGCACTTCAGTGTGGTGTTTGTACTCCGGGATATGTGATCGCGATTAAAGCGTTGCTTGAGAAAAACCCTGATCCCAGCGAATCGGAAATTCGTTATTGGTTGGCTGGTAATCTGTGTCGATGCACAGGCTATGACAAGATTATCACTGCTGTTCAGGACTTGGCTGGACAGTCAGATAAATTCAAGGAGGTGGTATGAGCGATACACATGATTACAAACAAATTGGTACCCGTCCGATCCGACCCGATGGCGTAGATAAAATCACCGGACGGGCTAATTACGGTGCAGACTACAGTTTACCAGGCATGCTCCATGGCGTTGTGTTGAGAAGCCCCTACGCACATGCAAATATCAAACGTATAGATCTCGGTAAAGCACTGGCTCTGGAAGGTGTTTATGCTGCTGTTTCGGGAGCAGATTTTCCAGACGTTGCTGCGGGTGGAATGGGTGGTGAGGGTGGAGGTGATTTTAAAGACCTCGCCTCAAATATCATGGCCCGAGACAAAGCTCTATATCATGGGCATGCGGTTGCAGCGGTGGCAGCGACGTCTCGAGAGCTGGCTATTGAAGCGCTGGATTTGATCGAAGTTGATTATGAGGTTTTAACCCCGGTAATGAACCTCGATGCAGCGATGGCAGAAAACGCGCCTTTGCTGAATGATAAAATTTATACTATGGGGGTTAACCCCAAGCCTGAGCAACCCAGCAACGTAGCAGCGCGAATGGAATTCAAGCGTGGTGATATAGATGCAGGGTTTGCTGATGCAGAAGTTATTGTAGAAGGAGAGTTTCGCACGCCGACCGTACACCAGGGTTACATTGAACCGCATGCGTGCCTGGCTACTATGAACCAGGGTGGACAAGCTACCTTATGGTGCAGTACCCAGGGTCATTTTGAGGTACGTACTGCTGTATCCAAGACGCTGGATATGGACGTCTGTGACATCAAAGTTATTGCCACTGAAATTGGCGGAGGGTTTGGCGGTAAAACCGTTATATACCAAGAGCCTGTTGCTATCCTGATGTCAAAAATCAGTGGCAGACCGGTAAAAATGGTGATGGATAGGGAAGAGGTTTTCCGTGCATCCGGGCCAGCGTCGGCAACGCTTTCCAAAATTAAATTGGGTGCTAAAAAAGATGGCACGCTCACTGCGATGAGTTGCTGGATGGCTTATGAAGCAGGGGCTTTCCCTGGAAGTTCCATGGCACCAGGTGCTATGTGCATATTTGCACCCTACAAGACAGATAACTTTCTAATAGAAGGTTTTGATGTTGTTGTTAACAAACCCAAAGTTGCTGCATACCGGGCACCGGGAGCACCTCAGTCAATGTACGCCTGCGAAAGTCTTATGGATGAACTCGCTTATAAACTGGAAATGGACCCGATCGATTTACGTTTAAAAAATGCTGTAGAAAAAGGTGACCAGGCTGCGTATGGACCAAAATTTAATGAAGTCGGTCTAAGAGAGTGTTTGATCGCTGCTAAAGAGCATCCAAATTATAGCCGTGAACTTACAGAGACTCAGGGACGCGGAATTTCTGTCGGGTTTTGGTTTAATGCTGGTATGCAATCCAGTGCCGAAGTACATATTAATGAAAATGGCACGGTGATGGTGATTGAAGGTAACCCGGATATTGGTGGATCAAGGGCCTCCATGGCACTTATGGCGGCTGAAACACTGGGCGTACCCTACGAAAAAGTTCGGGTCCTGGTAGGTGATACAGAAACTGCAGGCTTTACCAATGTAACGGGTGGTAGCCGAACGACTTTCGCAACGGGTATGGCGGTTATTCAGGCATCCCAAGACATTATTAGCCAAGCTAAACAACGTGCTGCAAAAACCTGGGAAATTGATGAAGATCAAGTTGATTGGCAGGATGGGCACGCTGTACCAATGCCGGGTGTTAATGCCGATTGGGAACCGCTGAGTTTGGCAAAAATCGCTGCCAAGTCTGGTCGTACAGGTGGTCCATTGTTAGGTCGTGCTTCCTTAAACGCCCGGGGTGCTGGTCCTGGTTTTTCCGTGAATATAGCAGAAGTGGATGTTGACCCAGAAACCGGAAAGACAGAAGTTGTAGGCTTCACTGCAATTCAGGATGCTGGCAAAGCCATTCATCCTGCTTACGTTGAGGGGCAACTGCAAGGGGGTGCTGTACAAGGTATCGGCTGGGCATTGAATGAGGAGTATGTTTATGACGATAAAGGTGTCATGCAGAATCCTGGTTTTCTGGACTATCGGATTCCCGTTGCATCTGATTTGCCAAAGATAGATACGGTAATAATTGAAGTTCCCAACAAGGCACATCCATACGGTGTAAGAGGTGTGGGAGAAACTCCCATTGTTGCTCCGCTGGCGGCTGTAGCAAATGCAGTGCGCAGTGCTATTGGCATTAGGGTAGGGGAACTTCCTTTGTCACCACCGCGGCTTTTAGCTGCAATGGATGAGTAAAATAATTTTATGGCTAAGGTGTTTTTTCCTGATCATCTAATGTCATATTGTAAGCGCGAGCGGGAAGTGGAGGTGCAAGCCTCCACTTATCGCGAGCTGGTGCGAAAGCTAGGTGCTCGCTATCCGGGCATTGAAGAGGTTTTGCTCGAAGATGTGGCGGTAGCCATTGATGGTGAAATCTGCCATGAACCTTACATGGAAAAAATCGCTACAGACTCGGAAGTGTATTTTCTACACCGCCTTGCTGCAGGATAACGCTTGCGGTTTTAATTAAGTTAGTAACTGACTTAATGGTATGGGTCGCATGGTTAAATGCTTGACTCGTTATTGGGGCAGCCTCCCGGTTAGCAAAGCGACAAGCCGGTTAGGGTAGATAACGCCTTAAGTGCTTGGGATTCGTTTAGTACTTTGATAGTTTGCATACCCATAGCTTTCGCGGGTTTCAAATTGATTCCAAGGTCGTCCAAAAAAATGGCTTGTTCGGGCTTGATCTCCAGCCGCTCACAGGCTATTTGATAAAATTCAGGGTTGGGCTTGCGAATGCCCTCTTTACTTGATTCCAGTACCAGATCAAAAAGCGCCATAACTTTGCCGACGGCTGATGCCTTGCTTTTGGATCGGTCCATTCCGGGACCTGTCCCCGTTTTAACATTGTTAGTTAAGCAGGCAACGGAAAAGTGTTTTGCACAAGTCTGAACAGCCTTCACCATTTGTGGGCGAATATCACCGCTCAATAAAGCCAGTACATCTTTGCCAGGTATTTCGTGTCCCTGGGCTTTTGATTCTGTTTTAAAAGCTTCGTTGAAGGTTATTGTATCAATTTGATTAGACTCAAATTGCGCCCAGGCATTGGTCTCCGGATTGATGGAATTAATGCCGCGAATAAAGTCTTGCGGAAGTCCCTGTTGGTTTTCAAATCGGTTGAAAGCTTCGAATGGACTGGTTGTAATCACTCCGCCGAAATCCCATAAAATTGCTTTGATCATAATAGAATCCGTCAAAGGCAGGCACTAAATCCGTCGAGAATTTGCACAGACTGGGCCATAGTTAGTAGTGTAAGTTTCTGCATTTAGAATAGCGCTATTCTGAATGGCACTGTAGTCTACAATCAAGGCCTTATTTGGAATGTGTGTGTTTTGGCTGTTATTAAATGCCGTTATGAGACGCTGGTTTTGGAAGTTTTAATCGCGTGGTAAAGGCGTGGGGAGTATAAGTATTGGATATTGAGGGAGGTGTAGCAATCGTCACTGGATCGTCTTCTGGTGTAGGCGCTGCGTGTGCGGCCCAACTTGCTGAAAAAGGTTGTAACGTAGTTATAAATTATGCAAGCAATGAAAATGGTGCTTTGGCTACCGCAGCGGCTTGTCATGCTTACGGTGTGGAAACAGTTGTTGTAAAGGCGGACGTGTCTGAAGATACAGAATGTCGCGCATTGGCCGCCGCGGCTCTGGATAAATGGGGTCGAATTGATGCTCTGGTCAATAATGCGGGTACTACGAAATTCTGCGCGCATGAAGATCTGGAAGGACTCGATAAACAGGACTTTCTGGATATTTATGCAGTGAATACTGTGGGTGCCTATCAGATGGTGCGCGCGGTTACTCCAGCGATGAAACGCGCAGGCATGGGTAGCATCGTAAATGTCGCTTCTATTGCAGGAGTAACCGGAGTAGGGAGCTCTATTGCTTACGCGGCCAGTAAGGGCGCGATGGTAACAATGACCTTATCTTTGGCTCGATCGTTGGGTAGTGAAATACGTGTAAATGCGGTATGCCCAGGGTTTATCCAAGGCGAATGGTTACGGCAGGGTCTGGGTGACGAAGTTTACGATAATATGTTGTCCGGGCTAAAGCAAACCGCACCGCTTGGTCAAACGGCTACCGCAGATAGTGTGAGTAATGCAATTTTGTATTTTATAACCGGTGCAGATATTGTAACGGGAGAGACTTTAATGCTTGACGGTGGAATGCACTTAAGTGGTGCGCCTTTAGGAAGGCGGTGAGATACAGTCATGTCAACTGGAGTTGATAGCAAAAGGCTTAAAATAGATTGATAAATCTGTTGACTTGCTTATAGAGTTGGTGGATTTAAAAGAGCGGCAGTCAATACCGTCTAGTCGCTTGACATCCACTGACGGTTTGTTGATCCTTCACTCACCTGTGGGGCAGGTAGCATAAAAAAATAAAATCTGCAGCGCTTTTGGCCAATACAAAAGTACTGTTTTAATCTAGAGCATAAAATATATCCGGTAGGGAAAAGCATGAAAATATTTTACAATCGTAGGCTTGTGGCACCGCTGCTCGTAGCAATGTGCTTAGTGTTTGGTTGGGTCTCCAGCGCAAATGGCACAACGCTCAACGAGGTTTTTAAAGTTACAGAACATCTAAATGTTCAAGCCAAGAGTTCACAAGCCAAAATTGATGCGCTGACTGAGGAAACTCGAGCATTGCTCAGCGACTACAAAATAGTGCTTAAAGAGATTGAAGGTTTGCGGGTTTATAACCGGCAGCTGGAACGTCAGATAAGCAACCAAGAAAAAGAAATGAAGCAAATCGGAGAATCCCTGGATCAGGTGACTGTTATTGAGCGACAAATAACACCCCTCATGCTCAGGATGGTTGACGGCCTAGATCAATTCATTGCCCTGGATATCCCGTTTTTGCTGAATGAGCGAAAGGAGAGAGTGGCGTTACTTCGACAGACCCTCGAACGTGCTGATGTCTTACCTTCTGAAAAATTTAGTGCAGTGTTTAGAGCCTTCCAGATAGAAAACGATTACGGGCGCACCATGCTGGCCTATACGGACAAGATTGATGTGGCTGGCGCTGAACGCATAGTGGATGTTTTCAAGTTGGGTCGCATTGTGTTGGTCTATCAAAGTTCTGACGGAGCACAAACCGGTGCTTGGGATTCAAGCCAGAACAAATGGGTTGAGTTGGACGATTCCTATAAAACGCCGGTGAGAAATGCAATCCGCATGGCCCGGAAGCAATTATCCGTTGATTTACTGACACTGCCGATACAGGCTCCAGGAGCGGCAGAATGAGGGTAAAAATAAGCAATATGAGAAAATTATTTACGATATTCAGTCTTTCACTGTTTTCAGTCACCTTGGGCTTAGGTGCCGTGGCTGAAGAAGCCGTAACGAATGCAAACGAAGAAACCGGCTTGGTGGTCAACAAAGTGGACACGCTGGGTGATTTGCTTGATCTCGTCAAAGAGCGAAGAGTTGTTGAGTCAAGAGAGCATTCCAAGCGCCTGACTGTTTTTCGTGCGGATAAAGCCCGGCAAGCGCAGGATTTAAAAGATGCCAAGGCTGAGAGGCGTCGTGAAGAGCAGCGCAGTGACCGTTTGGAAACTACCTTTGAGCAGAACGAGCGCCTTATAGAGCAGCTGCAGGGGCAATTGGATACTCGTCTGGGCTCATTGAGGGAATTGTTTGGCGTGCTACAACAGGTTGCCGGGGATACACGTGGAAATTTCCAGACCTCAATCATCAGTGTTCAATATCCTAACCGCGGAGATTGGTTGGGTGAACTGGCTAAGAAAATGGGTACATCCAGCCAGCTGGCAACGATAGACGAAATAGAACAACTGTGGTACGAGCTTCAACGTGAAATGACGGAATCCGGTAAAGTGGTAAAATTTGATACCACTTTGAATTTATCGGACGGTACGACAGAAACCCGGGAAGTGGTTCGTGTTGGAACCTTTGGCATTATTTCAGATGGCGAATACCTGCATTATCAGGATGATATTGGCGCACTGACTGAACTGGGCCGGCAACCACCTTCAAGATTTACTAATACCGTAAGCAACCTAACAGATGCCAGCAGCTCTGATGGACTCGTGCCATTTTCTGTTGATCCGACTCGTGGATCGCTATTGTCCCTGCTCATTCAGGCTGCGACTGTAGGAGAGAGAGTAGGCTCACCTATGGGCGGTATCTTGTCGGGTGAATGTTACATGCCATTCTGTGACGGTCAGGGCGGTGAAGTAGGCTCGGTCATTATCATGCTGGGTATCTTTGGCGTGTTACTTTCTATCGAGCGTATGTTTAGCTTGAGCATGGTTGGCAAGCGCGTTAGTGCGCAGAGAAAATCTGATGTGGCTAATTCAGACAATCCGCTGGGTCGTGTATTGAACGTTTACGAAGACAATAAAGATGTCGATGTGGAAACGCTCGAATTGAAACTGGGGGAAGCGGTGTTGAGCGAAATGCCGGGACTCACACGATTTATTACGATTATCCAGGTTATATCCGTAGTGTCTCCCTTACTGGGTTTGTTGGGAACGGTGATCGGCATGATAAATACCTTCCAGGCTATTACCCTATTTGGTACAGGTGACCCACAAACAATGGCGGGTGGTATTTCTACGGCATTGATGACAACAGTACTGGGCTTGTGTGCAGCGATTCCGACTGTATTACTGCATTCGATAGTCAGTACCAAGAGCAAATCTATCATTCATGTCCTGGAAGAGCAGAGCGCGGGTATTGTCGCTGATCAGGCAGAGAAAGCCGGTAAGGCTTTAGGGTAGGCTGATATGTTTCACGATTTATATATCGCGATTTCATCATTCATGGATCAGGGTGGCGATGTGTTGTATCTCATCGCTGCGCTGGCCTTTGTTATGTGGACGTTGATAATTGAACGTGTCTGGTATTTCCAGGCTGAGCATAAATCGGTTATAGCTGATGCCACTGAAATATGGGAGTCTCGCCCAGAGCGGACTTCCTGGAGTGCGCACATGATTCGGGAGGGGCTAATTTCTGCGTCTGCTGAACGTATAACTGGAGCGTTGCCTTTTATTCTTGCCTGTGTTGCTCTGGCACCTTTACTGGGTTTGCTGGGTACTGTGACCGGTATGATTTCAGTGTTTGATGCGATGGCAACCCAGGGTGGTAATGCTCGATCGATGGCCGCCGGCGTATCAATGGCGACCATTCCTACTATGGCGGGCATGGTAACTGCACTGTCCGGTGTTTTAGGCAGTACGTTCCTTAGGAGCAAGGTTAATTTCGAAGTTGAGTTGCTCCAGGATCACTTGACTATGGACCATTAAAAAGCGGGGTAGAAAAAATGCGTAGAGGTGCTTCTCGTCGCTTTTCAGGCAACGATGACAAAGAAGATATCAACCTGACACCCATGCTTGATGTGGTGTTTATCATGCTGATCTTTTTTATTGTTACTGCCACATTTATTAAGCAGGCAGGTATTGAGGTAACTAAGCCCACTGCCCTGACTGCAGAGAAAAAGCCCACTGTAAGTGTGTTGGTGGCAATTAGTGAAAAAGGTGAAATCTGGATTGACAAGAAACGTGTGGACGAAAGTGCTGTCCGCGCCAATATTGAACGCATCCACGCTGAAAACCCGAAGGGGAGTTTGGTCGTACAGGCTGATAGGGGTGCAAAAGCGGAGAAATTGCTGATAGTACTGTCTGCAGCCCGCGCTGCGGGATTGACAGATGTTTCTGTGGGCACGGAATTCTGATGAGGTTGGTAAAAAAACGATGTTAGCAAGATATGGCGTGGCAGTTGCAGCAGGTGCGGTTATTACCGGCGTGCTCTTCTATATTATGCAGGCTTTGATAATTAACGATGATATGGCTTTGGATGAAAGCAAAAAACGTCGTCTTGCCGATTTCATTCAGGTTAAGGACGATATTAATATTGAGACCAAAATTCGTAAACCAAAGCCGCCGCCGCCGCCAGATGAGCCACCGCCTGATCAGCCGAAACCCACTTTTGAATCGTCGGATATATCCCAGGGAATCGATATTGGTTCTGTAAACGTCAAAGTGGATCTGAATATTGGCGGGACCGGCGGGTTTTCCTCCGATGGTGAATATCTTCCTATTGTTAAGGTCGCACCTCAATACCCTCGTCGTGCGCAAACTCGTGGTTTGGAAGGTTATGTACTACTGGAGTTTACGGTGACGAAGACAGGGGCAGTGGTTGATCCCATTGTTATAGAATCAAAACCACCGGGTATATTTGATCGAGCAGCCATGAAAGCCGCTGTAAAATTCAAATATAAGCCCAAGGTAGTAAATGGTGAGCCCGTTGATGTTGGCGGTGTTCGAAACCTTATCAAATTCGAACTCGCAGATTAGCCGATTTATCATGGCTACGATTAATTAGGTAGAAATATGCAGGTAGCAATATGCGGATAGTGCAAAAGTTTTTAGTCGTATTTTTAATGTCCCTGTTAATACAGGCACTGCCTGGTGTGTTGTCTACAGGTTTGGGCAATGCTTATGCAGCTAAGTCGGGTGACGCACCGTCTCAAAAGCCCAAGAAAACACGCCGTGTGCCTACGATGAGTGAGCGGGTGTTTAAAAAGCTGGGCGAAGCCAATGAAGCAATGGAGCTTAAAGATTATACAACGGCATTGGCCATTACCCTGGATGTGCTGAATAGTCGTAAAACCAACGAGAATGAAAAGGGCCAGATCCATAATATTCGTGGCTTCATTTATTTTACGATGGAAGATTATGCAAAAGCGGTTAAAGAATATGAAATAGTTGTTGCCCAGGGCGATAAAATTCCTGAAGGCTTGGAAATTACAACACTGTATACACTCGCGCAATTAAGTTTTGTTGATGGTAACCATAAGAAAGCTATTTTTTACATGGAAAAATGGCTTTCCAAGGCGAATAACCCGGGTGCTGATCCATATATTTTTATGGGCCAGGTTTATTATGAAATGAAGGAGTACCAAAAATCGATACAACAAATCGAAAAAGGTATTGCTGTTGCTCAGGAGCGGGGCTTGGCTGTCAAAGAAAATTGGTGGCAGCTATTACAGTACCTGTATTATGAGCAGGAAGATTATCCAAAGGTACTTGAGATTCTGGAAACGCTTGTGGTCGATTTTCCAAAGCGATCATATTGGATTCAATATTCCGGGATTCTTGGCCAACAGGGCTACGAGAAAGAGCAACTTTACGCATTGGAATCTGCTCACGTACTGGAGTTTTTTGAGAAGGAACAGGATTGCCTGAGTTTCAGTGGTCTGCTTATGCAGGACGAGGTTCCCTGGCGCGCTGCTCACTACCTCAATAAATGTATTGATAGTGGGCAGGTAGAAAAATCTTCAAAGAACATGTTGTTCCTGGGACAGGCGTGGCAATTGGCGTCTGAGACAGATAAAGCCATTGCGGCATATGAAGATGCCGCAAAAAAAGCTGATGATGGAAAAGTTTATGAACGCCTGGCGTCGGTCTACCTGGATGATGATCAGAATAAGAAATGTGTGACATCCGCCACCAATGCCATAAACAAAGGTGGTCTTAAGCGCATTCAGAATACTTACATTGTCCTTGGCATGTGCCAGTTTAATATAGACAAATTAGCTGCCGCACGAAAATCATTCGTTCAATGCCGCAAAGAGGCGAAGCGAGATAAGGATAAGACCAGCCGCCTAAGTTGTGGTCAATGGATTGCATATATAGATAAAGAGAAGGTACGTAGAGATATTCTGGCTGCTGACGGCTAAGTTGGACTTATGTTTACCGGGATTGTACAAGGTCTTTGCCAGGTAGCAGATTTACAACGCCTCGAAAACTTAATGAGGTTAAAGGTAGAGATGCCAGGGTTGACTGATAATCTGGTATCCGGAGCATCGGTAGCTGTGAATGGTGTTTGCCTTACCGTGGTAAGCACCGTGGGCTCACTGGTGGGCTTTGATGTTATTCAACAGACTCTCGAATCAACTAATTTGAACGTTCTGCAACAAGGCGATTCAGTCAATATTGAGCGTTCTTTCAAGTATGGTGATGAAGTAGGTGGGCATCTATTGTCCGGCCATATTAGTTGCTGTGCGGAACTGAAAA
>JAHRWB010000071.1 GCA_019090385.1 Pseudomonadales bacterium
GTATTCGTGCTCTGCTAATAACTGCCCAATTATAGGTATCCATCTAGACCATGCTCTGGCTCAAAGCGTTTCATATTATTTCCATAATTACATGGTTTGCCGGAATTTTTTATCTGCCCCGTCTATTTGTCTATCACGCCACAGCAACTGATCGCATTAGCCAGGACAGGTTTGTCATAATGGAGGACAAGCTGTATCGCATAATCATGACACCATCAGCTCTGGTGGCGCTGGCCTGCGGAGCTGTTCTGGTGAGTGCAGATCCAAAAGGTTATTTTGCCAGTAACTGGTTTCTACTGAAACTAGGTCTTGTGGCGCTGGTTCTCGCTTACCACATCTATTGCAAAACACTAATGCGCCAATTTTCTCAGCGCGAAGCTATCAAATCCCATAAATTCTACCGGGTATATAACGAGTTCCCTGTGTTAATCCTAATATCGATTATACTGCTCGTAGAACTTCAACCTTTCTGAGACCTGAAAACTATCATGCTCAAAAAATCCCAGACCTTGATAACGCGCGCGCAACATAGTATTCCTGGCGGTGTTAATTCTCCCGTTCGCGCCTTCAAAGGTGTGGGCGGTACACCCATATTCTTTGAATCCGGCCAGGGTCCATTGCTAAGCGATGTCGACGGCAATCAATACATTGATTACGTTGGCTCCTGGGGGCCCATGATATTAGGCCACGCACCTGCTTCAATTATCGAAGCAGTACGCAAACAAGCCCTGCTTAGCCTCGGTTTTGGTGCACCCACCGAACTTGAAATAGAATTGGCTGAAAAAGTCATCAGCATGGTTCCCTCCATTGAGCAATTACGCATGGTAAACTCTGGCACCGAGGCCACCATGTCGGCTATTCGCCTCGCTCGCGGCTACACTAATCGCGATATTATTATAAAGTTTGAAGGCTGTTATCATGGCCACTCAGACTCTTTATTAGCGAAAGCTGGTTCAGGTTTGCTAACGTTAGGCATACCGGATTGTCCCGGCGTTCCCGCTGATCTGGCAAAATATACAATCAATCTCCCTTATAACGATGCCCAGGCAATCATCGCCGCATTTAAAGAATTCGGGGATAAAGTCGCCACAGTGATCGTCGAACCTGTAGCAGGTAATATGGGATGCATACCCCCACTACCTGGCTTTCTAGAAACACTACGCGAACAAACTGAAAAGCATGGCGCCCTGCTGATATTCGACGAAGTGATGACCGGCTTCCGAGTAGCCGCTGGCGGTGCTCAGCAACTCTATGGCGTAAGCCCCGATCTAACCACCCTGGGAAAAATTATTGGTGGGGGCCTGCCCGTTGGTGCTTTTGGTGGTAGAAAGGAAATTATGCAGCACATTGCTCCGACGGGAAGCGTTTACCAGGCCGGCACCTTGTCCGGCAACCCCCTGGCAGTGACCGCAGGATTAGAAACACTCAAAATTCTATCTGAACCGGGTTTTTACGAGAATCTATCTGAAAAAACACGCATGCTGGCAGAAGGTTTTATCGATCTAGCCAGCAAATTTAACAATATAGATGTCTGCGTTAACCATGTTTGCGGAATGTTTGGGCTATTCTTTACTGATGCCGATACGGTGAACAATTTCGAAGCCGTTAAGAATTGTAATATAGAGCGTTTCAACCAATATTTTCACGCCATGTTAGAGAATGGAATCTATCTGGCACCTTCGGCATTTGAGGCAGGATTTATGTCACAAAGCCATTCCCAGGCAGATATACAAAAAACCCTGGATGCTGCACATAAGTCATTCTTTATTTTTGACTAAGCACTAAGCACTAAGCACTAAGCACTAAGCACTAAGCACTAAGCGAAAATTATGCACATAAAAAACTATGATGTTTATGGCATTGGAAATGCCCTTGTCGATACAGAGTATTTAGTCGAGGACAGCTTCCTTGTCGCACACGGCATTGCCAAGGGCAGAATGACCCTTGTTGAGCCGGCATTCATGCAAAATATATTAACCAGCCTGCATGAAGACTATGAACTGGCCCCGTCCAGAAAAAGCGGTGGAGGGTCGGCCGCCAACACCATCATTGCAGCTCAAAGCTTTGGCTCCAAGAGCTTTTACTCTTGTAAGTTGGCCGAAGACGAAACTGGCACTTTTTTTTATTCGGATCTCGACAGTACAGGTGTCAGCTCGTTATCGCATACTAAAAGAGAACGTGGTGTTTCAGGGCAATGTGTGGTCTTGATCACGCCCGATGCGCAACGTTCCATGAATACCAATTTGGGTATTTCTGAATCCCTCTCGATCAAAGAAATCGATGAAGAAATTCTTCGCCAATCTCGTTTTTTATACATCGAGGGATATTTATGCACATCACCCAGCGGACGCGCGGCAGCCATTCGCTGCCGTGAAGTCGCAGAGCAGCATCACGTTGAAACATCACTCACCCTATCTGATACTTCGATGGTTGAATTTTTTCGTACAGAACTTGAACAGATGTTAGGCAATGGTGTTGACCATTTATTCGGCAACGAAGAAGAGGCCTTAAGTTGGGCAAAAACGGACCGTCTCGATATTGCTATTACGGAACTCAAAGATGTAGCCAAAACCCTGAATATTACCCTTGGTGCCAAAGGTAGCATGGTGATAGAACCCCACCGCCAAAAGCTCATACCCGGATATGCTGTAAAACCAAAAGATACCACCGGGGCAGGAGACATATATGCCGGTGCCTGTTTACACGGTTGGGCCAGCGGCATGGGTACAGAAGAATCGGCTACACTTGCAAACTACTCCGCAGCTCAACTAATTACCCGTTTTGGCGCTAGATTCGACTCAGTTAAGGAGTACCTGCAGTTGAAACGTAGCTTGCCTCGAAACTAACCAAGGATTCGCCGGGGTTAATCAATAAACTCCAACTGCCGCGAAAATCCAATACCTGTAATGTCCATAGATGCCGCATAGGCGAGTACTTCAACACCGCTTTGTTTCGCCAGCTCAAGAGCCTGAGCATAGGATGGATCGATTTCCCCGGCAATAGCCGCACGGTCAATGCCACTATGCTGGACACAAAATAACAACACCCCCCGGTAACCCTCCTGCACACACCACTCTAATGCCTGCACATGCCGCTTGGCTCGATCACTAACGGCATCGGGGAATATCCCTAAACCCCGTCCAGCATTCAGCGTCATACTCTTCACCTCGACGTAACACACCGGCAGGGATGAATCTGACGCACTCAGCATAAAATCAAAACGCCCGTTACTCTCGGGTATCCGAGCTTCACGCCTGATTACAGAATAATCCAGCAGCGGCTTTATCAAACCCAGAATAAGCCACTCTTCCACAATACGATTGGCCAGCGCACTATTTACACCAATCATGTGCCCTTCGGCATTTTTAACCAGCTCCAGCGTATTAGGATATTTTCTCTTGGTATTAGAGGATTCAGAAAACCAGACCTGACTCCCTGGCTCACTGCAACCGGCCATGGCACCGGTATTTGGGCAATGCATTGTCAATACACTACCATCCGGCAACTCAACGTCTGCCAAAAATCGTTTATAACGTCGCAACAATATTCCACATTGCAAGACCGGCTCAAACTTCATTATTCACTCAATTTTTTTGATAGACCTAGAACCTAAGATAAAAACGACTGGATAATTTATACTAGTTCTGTTAGGTTACGCGCCCTTTTAGATACCGACTGTTTCAGGGACTTTTATTCATGGCTAAAGCCAAAAAAGCAGCTTCCGACTCTCCATTTCGAAATTTCACACCTTATACTGCGAAAAAGAATGAAGAGTATATGAATTCCAAGCAATTGGTGCATTTCCAGGACATTCTTTTAGCCTGGCGCCAAGAGCTTATGGAAGAAGTAGATAGAACCGTTCACCATATGCAAGACGAAGCTGCTAACTTCCCTGACCCCGCAGATCGGGCAACCCAGGAAGAAGAGTTCAGCATAGAATTGCGCACCCGGGACAGAGAGCGCAAATTGATACAAAAAATCAATAAGACGATGGAGCTTATTGAACAAGAAGATTACGGTTTTTGTGACACCTGTGGTGTGGAAATTGGCCTGCTGAGACTTGAAGCGCGACCAACTGCAACATCCTGCGTGGACTGCAAAACCCTCTCAGAAATCAGAGAACGGCAAATCCACGGCTAAACCACTACCCGAGGGACAGTCAATGCAATACGCTGACTGCCCATGATCACTTACACCGGACGATTTGCACCCACACCCTCGGGGCCACTGCATCAGGGTTCATTGCTAACCGCTTTGGCCAGTTATCTTGATGCCCGTGCAAATAAGGGCAACTGGCTAGTACGCGTAGATGATCTGGATACGCCAAGAAACCAACCCGGTGCTACCGACCTGATCCTCTCAAGTCTGGAACGTCACGGACTACTCTGGGACGGTGAAATTTTATACCAGAGCAGCCGTATAGATGCCTACCAAACTGCACTTTCGAAGCTGATAGAAACCCAACGAGTATTTTTCTGCAACTGTAGCCGCAAGTTGCTACAAGGCACCAGCATTTACCCAGGTACCTGCCGTAAAAATACCATACCAGCCTTTGAAAACCTGGCCCTGAACACCAAAAACTCAGGCGCATTGCGTATCCAGGTCAAGCATGCCGATATCCACTTAAACGACCTTATTCAGGGACATTCCAAATGTACGCTGCGACAAGACGGCGGCGACTTTATCGTATTTCGCAGAGACGGTATCTATAGCTACCACTTATGCACTGTCATCGATGACAGTTACCAGGGTATTAGCCACGTCATCAGAGGTGCGGATTTACTCGAAAGCACTGCACAGCAAATCTATCTGTCGCAATTAATGGGCATAAGCCCACCAATTTATGCTCACATCCCGGTGATCATCGATGATCGCGGGCACAAATTGAGCAAACACAGTCAACCACAATCTATAGACGATAGCCCGCCTGTGGACAATCTATTTGATTGTCTTGTCAGACTAGGACAAAACCCACCAATGCATCTACAATATCAATCAGTAACATCCGTACTACAATGGGGTGTCGATAACTGGCAAATCAATTTGATTCCTGCTATTAAACACTATTCATACCAGCCCTTAGCAAAAAGGCAGCGTAGTAAGATGCACGATGACTAAGGTACTCTTGATTGAACCGGACTCCGAGCGACAGGAGTCCCTACGGGATCTGTTGCAGAATCATGGTTATGCCGTTGAATGCCGTGCTGGGATTTCCACCGAGACGATTGCTGCACAGGTAATCCTTTGTCCCGCAGAACTTGCCGAAGAAAAAGTACAGCTACTCAATTTTAAAGAACGTCCCACTATTTTATTTAGTCAGACAGCGGATATCAGAAAAGCTGTTGCTTCCATTCGCGAAGGCGCAGCAGACTATCTCATTTACCCCTTTTTACCCGATGAACTTATTGCTGCAGTGGAACGTGCCCTGGAAGCCACAGTGCGACACGAGACACTGAGTATTACTGATCAAAGTGCGTTTTATCCCATGCTGGGCCGCTGCGAGCCAATGCTGGCTCTTTTTAAGCACATTAATAAAGTCGCACCTACTGATTCTACTGTGCTCATCAGAGGCGAATCCGGTACCGGTAAAGAACTCGTTGCGCGGGCAATTCATATTCTCAGCGCTCGAGAAAATGCGCCTCTAATCAGCCTCAACTGTGCTGCGATTCCCGATACCTTGATTGAATCAGAATTATTTGGCCACGAACGAGGCGCCTTCACCGGTGCCACGACCACGCGAAGCGGCTTGATAGAATCAGCAGACAACGGAACGCTTTTTCTTGACGAAATCGGCGAATTACCCGTCGAAGCTCAGGCACGATTACTGCGCGTATTACAAGAAGGTGAAATTCGTCGCGTCGGGTCTACCAAAACACGTAAGGTCAACATCCGCCTGATAGCTGCAACGCATCGGGACCTCAAAGCCCTAACCGGGACCGGGCAATTCCGAGAAGACTTGTATTACAGACTAAATGTAGTGGCCTTGACTGCACCACCACTCCGAGAAAGAGGCGAAGATATCGCAGATCTCGCCAATTATTTCTTAGACAAAATTTGTAAGACTCTCAACCGGCCACTCATGTCTCTCTCATCAGAGGCGCTCAATCTCATTTCTACCTATCACTGGCCAGGTAATGTCAGGGAATTGGAAAATGCTATAGAACGCGCGGTCATACTATGCGACCACAATGTAATTGAAGCAGAAGCTCTGGCAATCGACCACCATCTGTCATTGGTAAAACCAAAAACCCAGGCGCCCCTGACAGAGGCAAAAACCTCGCAGACTAGCCTGGAAGACTATTTTGTCGCATTTGTGTTGGAGCACCAGGATCAAAATACCGAAACCGAACTCGCACACAAACTCGGCATCAGCCGAAAAAGTTTATGGGAAAGACGCCAACGTTTGGGTATTCCTCGAACAAAAACACACCGTAAGGCCATTAGACGGGATCAGTGATCTGCCGGGCACTGTAAAGTGTTACCCAAATACACCATGCGGTAACACTTTCGGGTCATTGAGTAACTACTGTTACACATAGAAATACCTCGAAACAATAAGCTGTTGATTCTAAACGATTTAGAATGTGGCATGAAACGTGCTTTAGTTAACAGTAATAATAAAAATAGGTTGATGTTTGCAGGGGAGGGGTCTCAACCTGGGTTGTCCCAGGCTGCAAATACAGAGAGTCGGTAAGTAAAATAACAATAAGCTACTGACGAACTGTTATAAAGGGAAAAGCACAGCTTTTCCCTTTTTTGTTTGTGTGTCTGGTAAGATTAAGCAATCTACACTAATGCAGGCAACCAAAGCCTTGTCGAATAATTTATCTGCCATAGCGCAAAGTGATGCCGTTCTATTATCTGCTTCAGAGCATAAAATCGACTCTGCGGACATAGACGACAGTGCTATACAGGTTGTTGAAACATTAGCCACTGCCGGCTATGAAGTATTTTTGGTTGGTGGTTGTGTCAGAGACTTGTTGCTTAAACGACAACCAAAGGATTTCGACGTCGCCACCAATGCAACGCCCGAGCAAATCAACCAGTTATTTCGACGTTCTCGTATTATCGGCAGACGTTTTCGCATTGTGCATGTGAGATTTAAGCGTGAAATAATTGAGGTCTCCACCTTCCGGCGGGCGGTAGATAAAGAAGATATCTCTCTGGCTCATTCCAGAAAAGATCTATCAGGAAAAGTATCCGCGCAATCCAGTAAAGGCGTTATGTTGCGAGACAATGCATACGGCTCTCTGAATGAAGATGTATTTCGCCGCGATTTCACGGTTAACGCACTGTATTACGACCCTCTTTCAGGAACACTAATCGATCACGTCAAAGGCATGCAGGATTTAGATGCTGGCGTACTGCGAATTATAGGTAATGCCGAACAACGGTACCGCGAAGATCCTGGCCGCATGTTACGCGCAGTCCGCTTTTCTGCAAAACTCGGGTTTGAGCTGGACAATGACAGTTCACAAGCCATTCATCATACCGCCGAGCTCATCGGCGAAGTATCGCCTGCACGCTTGTTTGATGAACTCTCAAAAATGTTCCTAAGCGGAAATGCTGAAAAAATATGGGAGTTATTAGTACATTACAATCTTGCATCATTACTTTTTCCGTCGGTCAGTGATGATCACAGCATGATTATTGAGAGCATGCGTTCTACAGACACCCGAATCAGCGCTGAAAAACCGGTCACACCAGGTTTTATCTACGGTGTACTACTATGGTCTGCTCTACAACGACGAACCCAATCACACAGCGCAAATATGAGCGTCCCCCAGGCACGAGAAACTGCCGCTGCCGAGGTCATTGCCGAGCAGCAACCCAATATATCCATTCCCAAACGTTTTACTCAATTCATTCGAGACGTTTGGCGACTGCAACCTAAATTGGAAAAACGCCAATCTCGACAAATTGAGCGCACTCTGGGAGATCGCAGATTTCGAGCCGCATACGACTTTTTGCTAATGCGCTGCAGTGCTGGCGAACTACCGTCTGAACTCGCTGACTGGTGGACTCGTATACAGGAAGTCGATAGTGACGAGAGAGCGCAAATGATCAGAGATCAACAAACCAGGGGAAATAAAAACCCCAAAAGAAAGAAAAAAAAGCCTTCTAGGCCGCAACCGTAGCAAGCTTGCCTATTCTGATCCATTAATGCTTGATTTGATGATACCACCCGCTCCATCATATTTGTTTATTCGGCTACTGCCTGCACCAAATATGGATGCATTATGAATACCCAGCTTGCCGCTACCCGGGAAAAGCCCGAACAGCCAAAATACATCGCAGTGGAAGGACCCATTGGCGCAGGTAAAACGACCCTTGCTCAAAGACTGGCGGAAACCTTTCAATATCCGCTCATGAAAGAAGCGGCAGCGGAAAACCCGTTTCTAGAACAGTTCTACCGCAGCAAACGTAACCAGGCGCTGCCGACACAATTATTTTTTTTGCTCCAACGTGCAAAACAAGTTTCGGAACTGGGGCATACCCTGTTCAGGCCAACGCTGGTCAGTGACTTTCTGATGGAGAAAGACCGCATATTTGCTGAAGTTAATCTGACCAGCGAAGAGTTTTCGCTGTATGAGCAAATTTACCAGCAGTTGGATATAAATCCGCCTGCTCCGGATCTGGTAATCTACCTCCAGGCACCGGTAAATATTCTGGGTGCACGAATAAAACGGCGCGGCAATGCCGCTGAACAATTTATAACGCCAGATTATCTTGAAAACCTTAGCCATGCATATACTCGATTTTTCCACTTCTATGATTCGGCCCCCCTACTTATCGTAAACTCGGCAGCCATAGATTTAGCGCACGATGACCTTCACTACGAGTCACTGCTAAAACAAATATCGAAAATGGAGGGGTTGAGACAATATTTTAACCCTCAACCTTCGCTATTATAGACAGATCAAAAAAAGCCGGCATTAATCTGACAAACCCGGCACTGTAAATATATCATTAACAGAGTAATTCCGATGACAAGTTCCAGAGCTGAGCGTCACCCCACCGCCGACCCGAGCTGGCAGGCGCTGCAGACGCTGGCAAAACGGGCTGCGGATCGCCATTTGTCAATATACACAGACGAAACCGATCGATATAAAAAATACGCCTTCCAAACATGTGGGCTCTGCGTCGATTATTCCAAGCAAAAAGTAGATGATGAAGTATTCGATGCACTGATGGCACTGGCAGAAGCATCTGATTTCGGCAATAAATTCGCCCAACAATGCAGCGGAGATCTCGTTAATCAAAGTGAAAATCGGCCTGCACTGCATACCATGTTGCGTACTCCTCAGGAACTGCAGGCGGCTCCCTACCAGGAAACCATCAACCTCGCACAAACTAAAATGTTTAGCTTTGTTGACAGGGTTATCTCGGGTGAGTGGCGTGGACACACTGGCAAAGCTATTAACCATGTGGTGCACGTTGGCATAGGCGGCTCTCATCTGGGGCCTGAACTGGCCGTAGAAGCGTTAGCCCACTACGCTATAAGTAATCTGCGTATTTCATTTTTAGCATCGGTAGACGGTCATTGTCTCAAACAGCTAACAGACGAACTTAATCTCGAACAAACGCTGTTTATTGTTGCATCCAAATCCTTCAGTACCCAGGAAACAAAAACCAATGCACATAGTCTGCGCAGCTGGTTCCTAGAGCGCACAGGCTCTGTAGCCGCACTGGCCAACCACTTTGTCGCCGTCAGCGCCAACATTGAAGCTGCGACAAATTTTGGCATCGCAGAAGAAAACGTGTTTGAAATGTGGGATTGGGTAGGAGGACGCTTTTCTGTCTGGAGCAGTGTCGGACTTCCGCTTGCTCTCTCCATCGGCAGCCAAAATTTTAGGGCCTTTTTACAGGGCGCCCATCATATGGATCATCATGCTCTAAACACGCCGACGGAAAATAACATACCAGCACTTATGGCCTTGTTTGAGGCATGGAATAGCACCTTTCTGCAGAAAGAAACCCATGCAGTGCTTGTTTATGATCATCGCCTGCGTCTACTGCCTGATTTTTTGCAACAACTAGAAATGGAAAGCAACGGCAAGTCAGTACATGCAGATGGAGAGGAATTAACCGGGTTTTTATCCGCACCTATCATCTGGGGTGGGGAGGAACCAAATGGTCAACATGCTTTCCATCAACTATTACACCAGGGCACACGAAAATTCAGTGCAGATTTTATCAGTTGCAAACAACCCGACCATCATTTTACCGAGCATCATAATTGGCTGCTGGCGAATTGCCTCAGTCAAAGTCAGGCAATGTTGTTAGGTCGCTCGGATTCAGACGATAAAGACGCTTTGCCTAGCCATCAATGCGTCAAAGGCGACCACCCCAATACCACCATTTTGCTTGATACACTGAACCCGCAAGGATTGGGCGCTTTGCTAGCAATGTATGAGCACAAAGTTTCTTTCCAATCAATGATATGGCATATCAACCCCTTTGATCAGTGGGGTGTAGAGTTAGGCAAACAGCTTAGCCTGAGCATTTACAAAGATTTATGTACGCTTTCAAACAATACACAACTTGACGCATCTACCCAGGGTCTGGTTGATCATATGAACCATACAAATAGTTAAGAGGCAGACACCATGAGTGATATTTATCCCGTTTCAGAAGAACAACGAAAACAAAGCCTGATCAACAAGGAGCAATATGCAGAAATGTATGCCGCCTCGATCAGTGATCCCGCTGCTTTTTGGGCGGAGCAGGCGAATGCCTTCCTTAGCTGGAATAAATCCTGGGACAATGTTTTCTCTTCCGATCTAAAGCAAGGCAATGTTAATTGGTTCGAAGGTGCGGAAATTAATGCCAGCTACAATTGCATCGATCGACACCTTGAGACGCGGGCAGATCAAACCGCCATTATTTGGGAAGGTGATGACCCAGAACAATCAGCCAAAATTACCTACAGAGAACTGCACCAACACGTATGCAAGTTTGCCAATGCGCTGAAATCACGAGGTGTTAAGAAAGGCGACCGCGTTTGTATTTACATGCCGATGATTCCAGAAGCTGCTTATGCCATGCTCGCCTGTGCGCGAATTGGCGCGATTCATTCAGTTGTGTTCGGCGGATTTTCACCCCAGGCACTACGAGATCGTATTCTTGATTCGGACTGTCGAACAGTCATCACGGCAGACGAAGGCATGCGTGGCAACCGCCCAATACCTCTCAAAGCCAACACTGATGAGGCGCTAACATCCTGCCCCAATGTCAGTACAGTAATCACCGTACGACGCACAGGCAATAAAATAGCCTGGCACGAAAACCGGGATGTCTGGTATCACGATCTGGTAGATGGCCAGTCGGATCAGTGCGACATACAATCAATGGATTCTGAAGCCCCACTGTTTATTCTGTACACCTCGGGCTCAACGGGAAAACCCAAAGGCATTCAACACAGTACCGGCGGTTATCTCCTGCAGGCAGCTATTACCCACAAATATGTTTTTGACTATCATGACGGCGATATTTACTGGTGTACCGCTGATGTCGGCTGGGTTACAGGACATTCCTATATTGTCTACGGACCCCTTGCAAACGGTGCTACCACGCTAATGTTTGAAGGCATTCCCACCTACCCCGACGCGTCAAGGTTCTGGCAAGTCGTTGATAAGCACCAAGTGAATATTTTTTATACGGCGCCCACAGCTATTAGACAATTAATGGCGGAGGGCGATGAATTTGTCACATCCACCTCGCGCAGCTCATTAAAATTATTAGGCTCCGTTGGAGAGCCAATTAACCCGGAAGCTTGGGAGTGGTACTACCATGTTGTAGGCTCCGCTAACTGCCCTATCGTGGATACCTGGTGGCAAACAGAAACCGGCGGCATCATGATTACCCCCCTACCAGGTGCAACAGACTTGAAACCCGGCTCTGCCAGCGTTCCCTTCTTCGGTGTACAACTGGCATTAATGGATGAAAATGGTAAAGAAATACCTGTCCAGGCGGGACAGGAAGCCTACGGTGATTTGGTCATCACCCATACATGGCCAGGCCAATTGCGCACCATATATGGTGATCATCAACGAACCGTCGATACATACTATGCAACCTATCCTGGTGTTTATTTTGCTGGCGACGGCGCACGTCGAGATGCAGATGGTTATTACTGGATCACCGGGCGTGTTGATGATGTGATGAATATCTCCGGGCACCGTCTCGGTACCGCTGAAGTGGAAAGTGCACTAGTGCTGCACGAAGCAGTAGCTGAAGCCGCAGTGGTGGGCTTCCCTCACGATATAAAGGGTGAAGGTATATACGCTTACGTTACTTTAATGGCACACCAGGATACCAGCGCCTCAACTCTAGAGCGCATTCACGCAGAACTTATTAAAATGGTTAGAAGTGAAATTGGAGCATTTGCCAAACCCGACGTTATTCAATGGGCACCGGCACTGCCCAAAACCCGCTCGGGAAAAATCATGCGCCGCATATTACGTAAAATCGCAGCAAATGATCTCGACGACCTGGGTGATACAAGTACGCTTGCGGATCCAACTGTGGTGGAACATCTAATCGCTAATCGCGAGACAGACTAAGGAGATAACGGACAGGGCCGATAAACCCGGGAGCATGAACAGGTTCATGCTCCCGGGTATTTCCAGGTTTAAAGTGCTTGTTTACGCTTCTACAGCACCTTCATCAGAGTTACTCTTATAGCTTTCAACTTCCTTCATGCTGAGCTTAACGCGACCGCGTGCATCAACATCCAGAACCACAACTTCAACGTCCTGGCCTTCTTTCAGATAGTCAGTCACTTTCTCTACTCGTTCTTGAGCAATTTGAGAAATGTGCACCAAGCCATCTTTACCGGGCAATATATTAATGAATGCACCAAAGTCTACGATACGTGCGACCTTACCCAGGTAGATCTTTCCAACCTCAGCATCAGCGGTTATTTCCATTACACGGTTAACAGCAGCCTCCATAGACTCCTTGTCATCCGCATAAATACGTACGCTGCCATCGTCTTCAATATCGACCTGTGCGCCGGTATCTTCAACAATGGAACGGATGGTGGCCCCACCCTTACCGATTACATCACGGATTTTATCCGTATGTACCTTGATTACGGTCATGGCTGGCGCACTATCTGACAAACTTGTACGTGACTCACCGATGACCTTGTTCATTTCCTGTAAAATAAACAAACGACCTTCGTTAGCTTGCAACAATGCAGCTTCCATTATTTCATCAGTGATACCATCAATTTTGATATCCATTTGTAATGCGGTAATACCGGTTTTTGTTCCCGCGACTTTAAAATCCATATCGCCCAGGTGATCTTCATCACCCAGAATATCGGTAAGTACTGCGTAACGATTACCTTCCTTAATCAAACCCATAGCTACACCAGCCACAGCTGATTTCAGAGGTACACCAGCATCCATCAACGATAGTGAAGCACCACATACAGATGCCATTGAGCTGGAACCGTTAGATTCGGTTATTTCAGACACAACACGCAGGGTATAGGGAAAATCTTCCGTGTTAGGTAATACCGCTTCCAATGCTCTACGAGCTAACTTGCCATGACCAATCTCGCGACGCTTGGGTCCAGACATAAATCCGGCTTCACCAACGCTATAAGGAGGGAAGTTATAGTGCAGCATAAAGGCATCTTTGTAGGTACCTTGAAGCGCATCAATAATTGCTGAATCCCGCAGGGTGCCAAGGGTAGTTGCTACTATCGCCTGGGTTTCTCCACGCGTGAACAAAGCAGAGCCGTGGACTTTTGGCAGGGTACTGACTTCTACCTCAATAGGCCTGACGGTACGCAGGTCTCGCCCATCAATACGTGGTGAACCCTCAAGAATCCTGTTACGGACAATGCCTTTTTCCAGTTTCGAAAAACTGGAACTAACGTCATCCCTGGTCCATTTTGCATCATCGGACTCGGTAAGATCTGCTACGATCTTTGAGCGAAGCTCCGAAACTTTTGTCTGCCGTTCCATCTTATCCGTCACACGGTAGGCATCACCCAGATCATTTTTAACTGATGAAGATACTGATTCCGCCAGGGTTTGATCTTCTGTAGCAGCAACCCACTCCCAACGTGGTTTCCCAGCTTCGGCTACCAGCTCACTAATCGCACTGATTGCAGTTTGCATTTCCTGATGCCCAAACAATACCGCACCCAACATCTGATCTTCTGACAGCTCTTTAGCTTCACTTTCTACCATAAGCACCGCGGCTTGTGTACCAGCGACAACCATATTCAGCTCAGAACCTTCCAGCTCTTCATATCCAGGGTTCAACAGGAACTGCCCATCTTTGAATCCCACCCGCGCAGCACCTACCGGCCCCGCAAAAGGAATACCAGATATACCGAGAGCAGCAGATGCACCAAGCAATGCCAGCACATCAGGGTCTGTGTCTTTTTCTACAGAAATTACAGTACACACTACCTGCACTTCATTCATAAACCCTTTTGGAAACATTGGTCGTATAGGCCTGTCGATCAGCCGACAAGTCAGTGTCTCTTTGTCTGAAGGTCTTCCCTCACGTCGAAAAAATCCGCCAGGGATTTTTCCGGCTGCATAGGTTTTTTCCTGATAATTAACCGTCAGCGGGAAAAAAGCAGCACCAGCCCGGGCCTCTTTGACCCCAACAACAGTACAAAGCACAACAGTGTCACCTTCGCTAACAACAACTGCACCCGTTGCTTGCCGAGCAACCTTACCAGTCTCAATGACTACGGTTTTATCGCCAAACTGAAATTCTTTTTTAACCAAACTCAAAATATTTTCCTCTTTCCAATTTCTCTTTTTTTCCAACAATCTAAACTAACGTCTTAATTCCAACTGCTTAATCAAAGCAGCATATCTCGAAGCATCTTTAATCTTCACATAATCAAGTAGCTTTCTTCTTTGGCTAACCATCCGAATCAATCCACGACGCGAATGGTGATCTTTTTTATTAGCCCTAAAGTGACTTTGCAATCCATTTATATTTGCTGTTAACAATGCTACTTGAACTTCAGGAGAACCAGTGTCACCCTCGGATTGTTGATACTCTGCAACTATTTTTGCTTTCTCTTCTGCTGATAAAGCCATTATTTACATCTCCAATATGCTAATTAAAAAAATTGAACAGATAGCCGCGCATACGTACAGCCACCTGTTTTTTTGCACTAACGTGCAGCTAAAAGACGACGAGGAGCGATTCGCCCGTCATCCAAAACTTCTCCCACACCAATAAAACTCCTGTCACGAATGTCAGATGATTGGCGTTCTTCTCGGGCTGCCTGGATTTCAATATCCGGCGCAGCCTCGCTATCTTCTGTAACAAGCCGAACCCAGCCCTCTGTTGGCGCATTGGGAACCAAGACTGCTTGACCTTGCCTCACATAAAAAGCACTACTGCTGGTCAAACGCACTTCCGGCCATTCTCGTACCGCGGAGGAGATAGGTTGCAACAACTTATCCAACCCACTCAGACCTTCTGTTTCGTACACTTGCTCCAGATCATCAAATGATAAAGAATCTGACTCAGCATATGGGCCAGCCTGTATCCGTTTCAACGCAATAACATGCGCACCACAACCTAAATCGGCCCCCAGGTCCTCAGCAATCGTGCGAATATAAGTCCCTTTGGTGCAATGAATCTGTAACTCTAGCCGCTCACCCTCGAATGCTATCAATTCATTCGAAAAAATAGTGAGCGTCCTCGGTTTTCTTTCAACCTCTATACCCTGGCGCGCTAATTTGTATAGCGGTTGACCGTTATGCTTTATCGCAGAAAACATAGAAGGTACCTGCTGTATAGTGCCTCTGTACGCATTCAGTGCACTTTCTATCTGTTCTTCTGTTATGCCTTCTACCGTATTAGTTTGCAAAATCTTACCGTCGGAATCACCACTGTCTGTTGTTTGACCCAGGCGGATAACAACCTGATAGGATTTATCAGAATGCAATAAAAACTGAGAAAACTTAGTTGCCTCACCAAAGCACAAAGGCAGCACACCCGTTGCCAGCGGGTCCAAACTCCCTGTATGCCCGACTTTTTGCGCTCTAAACATCCTTTTAGCCCTTTGCACTGCGTCATTTGAGCTGATGCCAGTATGTTTATCCAACACAATCACACCGCTAATAGGCCGACCTTTGCTTCGTCTTTTACGTGTCATTTTTTTCTTGATCAGTTTTAGTACTGCCTGCTTGCAAATCTGACTTAACAGCTTTGTTTATCAATGATTCCAGTCTGGCACCTTCTTCAATGAGTTCATCATAGTAAAATCTCAGGTGCGGGGTGATACGCATCGCGCTATCGCGCGCAACACTAGTACGCAAAAAACCACTGGCTTTATTTAATACACCCAAAAGTTCATGCCTTTGTTCCTGGGTATCTATACCAAACCCAGCCACATACACTTTGGCATTAGTGAGATCGCTACTAACTCGCACATCAGTAACACTGATCATTCCCACACGTGGATCGCGCATTTCAGCACGAATAATGGTCGCCAGTTCTCGCCGCAAATGGTCTGCTACACGCAGATCTCTACCATATTCTTTCATCGACTCACCAAAACCCTGCACCCAAACCGTACATATTTGTTAAAGTGTTCTTTCCACTTCTTTGGTGTCGAATACTTCGATTTTGTCACCCGGGCGTACATCCGTATAATTTTTTACGCCAATTCCACACTCCAGGCCATTGCGTACTTCATTGACATCATCCTTAAAACGCCGAAGGGACTCAAGCTCACCTTCATAGATGACCACATCTTCTCGCAACACCCTGATTTTCTTGTTCCGGAAAATCGTACCCTCCAGGACCATGGAACCCGCAATCTGCCCAAATTTGGGAGAATGAAATACATCCCGTACCTGGGCAGTTCCCAAAATTTCTTCCCGAATTTCAGGCGCCAACATGCCCGACAGTACTGCTTTGACATCATCTATCAGCTCATAAATAACGCTGTAGTAACGCAGTTCAACTCCCTCTGAGGCTATAACTTTTTTAGCCTGGGCATCTGCTCTTACGTTAAATCCAAATATTACAGCACCGGAAGTTTGCGCCAGAATCACATCAGACTCAGTAATACCACCCACTGCCGTGCGGACAATATTAACTTTAACCTCGTCATTACCCAGACTGGATAGTGACTGCGCTATAGCTTCCAATGAACCCCTGACATCAGTCTTTATGACAAGATTCATAACCCGAAGCTCACCTTCCTTAAGACTGGCAAACAGATTATCCATACGTGCCGCTTGATGTGCGGCAACGCGCTGAGCATCACTACGTGATTTTCTAAAGTCTGCAACTTCACGCGCCTTGCGATCATCAGTGACTACCGAAAAGTCATCGCCCGCAGCTGGCGTGCCAGACAAACCAAGCACCTCCACCGGGATAGACGGACCGGCTTGCTTTACCGCTTGACCAGTGTCATTCAAAATCGCTCTCACACGGCCATAAAACTCTCCAGCGACCATGATCTGGCCCTGTTTTACCGTGCCATTTTTAACTAATACCGTCGCAACAGAACCACGACCGCGGTCAAGACGGGCTTCAACAACAATACCTCTGCCAGGTGCATCCACAACAGCGGTTAATTCCAGTAATTCCGCCTGCAAAGTCAATGCTTCAAGCAGTTTGTCGATACCCTCACCCGTTAGCGCAGATACATGCACAAACTGCGTATCTCCACCCCAGTCCTCAGGTATTACATCTTTGGCTGCTAACTCGTTCTTAACCCGTTCGGGGTCAGCGCCTTCTTTATCAATCTTATTAACTGCCACCACCAACGGTACACCAGCGGCCTTAGCATGCTGAATGGCCTCCTCGGTTTGGGGCATCACGCCGTCATCGGCAGCAACGACCAATACAACAATATCCGTTACTTGTGCACCACGGGCACGCATCGCAGTAAATGCGGCATGTCCAGGTGTATCCAAAAATGTAATTGAACCGGATGGCGTGTCTACATGATAAGCCCCGATATGCTGCGTTATACCACCGGCCTCACCACTGGCAACTTTACTTTTGCGAATGTAATCCAACAATGAAGTCTTACCATGATCAACATGACCCATGACAGTGACCACAGCATCACGTGGCGTCGCATCACCATCAACATTCAAAGATTCTTCCAAAGCCAGCTCGACGGCATCTTCACTAATATACTTAGCAGTGTGGCCCATTTCTTCAATCAGCAAAGTTGCTGTGTCTTGGTCAAGAGACTGGTTTATGGTCGCCATGACTCCCATACCCATAAGCACCTTAAGCACTTCGCCGGTCTTAACAGACATCGATTGAGCAAGCTCACCTACGGATGTCATATCACCAATTTCTACTTCCAGCTGTTTGAACACAGTGGGTACTTCAAACTGTCCACCATGAGTTTCAACAGCCAGCGGCTTCTTATGCTGCTTTCTTCTTCGCCCTTTAAGAGAGATCTCTTTGCGACCGCCTCCCTTTCCACGCCCATCGCTTCGGCCGCCACTGCCACTGCGTTGGGAACGTTTGCCAGGACCGCTTTTTTCTGCTGACGATGCCTCCGCCTGGGCCTTAAGTGCCACTTCCAGCGCCATGTCTTCCTGGTTAGGCTGTTTGGTTTTTACCTGCTCCGCAGCTGTCTTTTTCTCTTTTTCATCGGCAATTCTTAGTACTTCTGCTTCTTTGCGCAATTTTGCGTCGATTTTCCGCTGTTCAGCTATACGGTTGGTTTCTAATTCCGCATTTATACGCATAGCATCCTGTTGGCGAATTTCTTCCGCTGCCAACGCCGCCTGGGACAATCGCGGCGGTTTTACCTTCGCCTTAACAGGTGCCGGCTTTTCAGAAACATCCTCTGCAACGGGTTCTGCCACTTCCTCCGGAGCACTTTCAACGGCTTCGGTGGACGATTCAATTATTGGTTCTGCTACTGTTTCTCCAACATCGCTCTGGGCTTCAGTTGGTACTTCAGCCTCATCCTGTACTTCTACAACAGCCTCAGCTTGCTCCACTACAGGCTCAGCTTGCTCCACTACAGGCTCAGCTTGCTCCACTACAGCCTCAACCGATAGTGATTCGACTGATGCAGTTTCGGTGGTTTCTATCGTTGTAGTGTCTGTTGTCGCTTTGATAGGTGCAGCGTCTGCGGCTTCGTTCCCGGCAGCATCAGCAGCCAAATCTGAAACCGCTTGAGCTTCCGCTTCTTCCGGCACTGCCGCAGGTGTGCGTTTTACGTATGTCCGTTTTTTTCGGACTTCGATCGCGACGGCTTTGCCTTTGCCACCTTTACCAGATTTCAACACCGTATGCGTATTTCGCTTTAAGGTTATTTTCTTAACTGCGCCACCTTCAGCTCCATGACTGGTTCTTAGAAAAGCCAGTAGCTGCTGTTTTTCTTCATCAGACACCGCGTCCGTTGCTCTGGTTTGGGTAAGCTTGGCATCTTTTAACTGCAACAGCAGTTTATCCACGGATGTCCCCACGGATTCTGCAAGCTCTGTAACAGTTACGTTTGCCATTATCTATCTCCTACCGAAATACTCTTTACAGTCGGCCTATTAACTTTTCTCTGATACGTCTTCTGCATCCGCTTCCGCGTCTGCAAACCAGGGTGCCCTTGCTGTCATTATCAGCGAAGATGCACGCTCTTCATCAATGTCCACAATATCGGTCAGATCCACAATAGCCTGTTCTGCAAGATCTTCCTGGGTAATAATCTCATGGGCTGCCAGTTGAAAGGCCAGCTTGCGGTCCATTCCTTCCATCTCCAGCAAATCATCAGCTGGCTGCGCATCACCCAACTCTTCTTCGCTAGCGATGGCTTTGGTCAACAGCGCGTCTTTCGCCCTGCTTCTGAGTTCCTGAACAATCTCTTCATCAAAACCTTCTATCGACAGCAACTCTTCCTGCGGCACATAAGCAACTTCATCAAGGGTAGTAAACCCTTCATCAACCAACACGCCAGCAACATCTTCATCCACTTCAAGTACATCCATAAAATTCTGAATGAACTTGCCTGCTTCCTGTTCCTGCTTATCAGCAGCTTCATCTTCAGAAAGAATATTTAATTTCCAGCCAGTGAGTTCTGCGGCTAGTCGCACATTCTGACCTCCGCGCCCGATCGCCTGGGCCAGATTTTCTTCATCGACTGCAATATCCATGACCAGGCTTTCTTCATCCTGCACAATAGAAGTAATCTCTGCAGGTGCCATGGCGTTAATTGCCAACTGGGCCGGATTATCGTCAAACAAGACAATATCAATTCGCTCACCTGCCAATTCTCCCGACACTGCCTGCACTCGTGAACCACGCATACCAACACAGGCCCCAACAGGATCTATTCGACCATCGTTAGTTTTAACAGCTATTTTAGCCCGAGACCCCGCATCCCTTGCAGCACACTTAATTTCAATAATGTCTTCAGCTATTTCTGGAACTTCCAGCTTAAACAGCTCAATTAACATTTCTGGAGAGGTACGGGTTAATATCAACTGCGGCCCACGTGCATCGGGGTTAATATCAACCAATAGCGCTCGCAGCCGGTCATTAGTTCTAAAATTTTCCCTGGGAATTAAATCATCCCGGGTGAGAATGGCTTCTGCATTTTTACCAAGATCAACAATAATGGCATCCCGTGATACGCGTTTAACCGTACCATTAACCAGCTCGCCCAATCGGGACTGATACTCCTCGATGACCAGAGAGCGTTCTGCCTCGCGGACTTTCTGGACGATAACCTGCTTGGCTGCCTGAGCTGCAATACGCCCAAATTCTACCGACTCAACCTCTTCTTCCCAAACACCACCTAATTCCAGAGCAGGATCCTTTTCTTTGGCTTGCTCAACGGTCAGTTGCGCCTCAGGATTGCGCTCCTCTTCCTCCAAATCTAAGAGATCCACCACATCCCAGCACCGAACGGTGTCATATTCGCCAGTCGTACGATTTATCGTCACACGAAATTCTGCACTTTCGCTGTAGCGCTTTTTCGTCGCAGAAGCCAAGGCCATTTCAAGGGCCTCCAATATTATCTCTCTGGAGACACCCTTCTCATGAGAAACCGTCTCCACAACCAACAGCAGTTCTTTGCTCATATTACAAGTTCACTCAATCATACTGTGGCATGACTCTAGCACGCTGCACATTTTCCACAGGGAAGCAGAATTCCATCTCGTCAATCTGCATTATCACTTCATCATCCTTAAAATTTACTATCTGGCCAACATACTTTCGCTTACCCTCGAAGGAGTAATTTAGCCGTAAATCAATTACCTGGCCTATATATTGGGCATACTGCTCACCCTTAAACAATAACCGGTCAGTACCCGGTGATGAAACCTCCAAGGTATACGCTGACTTAATACTATCTTCTACATCCAGCAGGGCACTCACCTCCCTGCTTACATCCGCGCAGTGTTCTACAGATACTCCGTCGGAATGTTCTATATATATTCTTAATGTCGTATAACGACCCTGGGGTTTATACTCTATACCCCAAATACGGCAGCCCAGCGACTTAATCGTCGGGCTTAGTAATGCTTCTAATTCCTCTTCCTTACTCCTCATATCCCGCCTACCCTATGGCTCAGGGTTGTCTACAAAAGCAGCTCAAGGCTGTTTCTTAT
Organism: Pseudomonadales bacterium; assembly: GCA_019090385.1. Classification (GTDB taxonomy): domain Bacteria; phylum Pseudomonadota; class Gammaproteobacteria; order Pseudomonadales; family Azotimanducaceae; genus DC-out156. The sequence continues at coordinate 21,591 of JAHRWB010000071.1, forward strand.
AGATATAAAAAATGGGCTAACGCCCAAGTATTTAAGCCCTTCAAAACGAGCTTACCTCTTTTTTGGTAACGGGGGCCTGGCCCATTAAACCGCTACCACAATTCTATCACCGCGATTAAACTCCCAAACCACACGCCACTAGCATGTTACTTTCCCTATATTGCCAACAAGTTGCCAAATATTTGGAGGGAGCCCAAGCTATAGTGGGCGCGGATTATACCTGAAAACCCGCTTTCTCTACAATGTCGGTTTGCGGAATTAGCCAGGAAAGCGCTTTTTATTTATTTCACGGCAATTACAGGAGCCTAAAAACGAATATTAGAGCGTATTAGCAGCCCAAATGACTACAAACTCAAATACACTACTCATAAAACCCAGCGATGCAAAGTCTTGGTCATCATGTATTCGTCGTGCCTGGCTAGATAACAAAGCTGATTTTAAGCCCCAACCGATAGAAGACGCGTTCCAGGAACTGCTTGTTACTCTGGGAAATAAACACGAACAAGATGTTCTGGATAATCTCGCTCGCAAACTGGAAGTACATACGGCCAGCTCACCAGAACATACTCAAAACCTGATTGCCAAACGCGTACCCCTAATCTATCAGGCACAGCTCAAAGACGAGAGCAAAGGCTTTATCGGCTTCCCGGATTTTCTAATACTACATGAAAGTGGCGAGTATCAGGCTGCAGATGCAAAACTCTCTATGCGGGTCAAAAAGAAGGAGATTCAGATTCAGCTGGGCTTTTATCGCTTACTGCTGGACAACCCACTGCCAGCCATCGTGTTCCTTGGCGATGGACAGCCGTCCTTGATTGGCAATGAAGCCGATGCAGTGACTCAGCGGTTTATCGCCGGCATGCGGGACTTACTGGGCCGTGATGATGAACCCCAGGTACACTACAGTCACAGCAAGTGCCGAGCCTGCCCTTATTACAATTACTGTAAACCGCAGTTTGAAACCAAGCGGGCACTCTCCCTACTGTATGGCGTACCAAGCCAGGCAGCCCAAGGGCTTGAAAATTCGAATATACACACCATCGAGCAGCTTGCTGCTACCGACCCTGTGAATATCCCAGACCTGCCTCACCTAAAAAAGCTGGACAAGAAAAAACGTGCCGTATTGCAGGCTAAAGCCTACCTGAGTGGCAAAGTTATCCAACTTAGTCCGGTCACACTTCCACAAGGTCACTGGGTACATTTTGATATAGAGGACAACCCCTTAGCGGACAATGGAGAGAGGCATGTCTATTTATGGGGGTTTTTAAACCCTGGCGATTCATCTGATAATGCGCCTGACCACTTTGAGTTTATCTGGTCGGATCACGAATCCGAAGACGAGCAGAGCTGGCGGCTGTTCCTGGCAAAGGTGGCCGACTACCATATACGCTACCCTGACCTGATACTCGCCCACTACTCAAACCATGAACGCGCAACAATTCGTAGCTACGCCACAAAATACAAAATGGAAAACGACATTACAGTGTTATATCTGCTGGGAGAAGATAGCCCCTTGTTCGATATCCAGAAACCGGTATTAGACAACCTGATATTGCCTCTCCAGGGGTATGGCCTTAAAGATATTTGCAAACACAAAGATTTGGTTAACTTCCAATGGTCAGACGATGACTCAGGTTCTCAGTGGTCAATCGTGCAGTTCAAACGGTTTCTGGAGGAAACCGATGCCGAAACCAAGGCTCAACTGAAAACAGATATTCTCGGCTATAATCGAGATGACGTGATGGCCACCCGCGCGTTAGAAATATGGCTACGTGGCACAGCACAATGAACGGGTAATAGTACATTCCCCTTACTGATTTTTTAGCTGAAATTTTGAATATGTCTGCAGGAGACAAACAAATAACTATCGTTGGAGGACTCAAACTATTAGCAGCGAATGATAATAATCAAGCCTTCCAAGATAGAATTGGTAGCGGGGGCAGGATTTGAACCCACGACCTTCGGGTTATGAGCCCGACGAGCTACCAGACTGCTCCACCCCGCATCAGAAGGCCGCAGAGTATAGAGGCCACTTGCTAAACGGTCAATGCATTATAAAATGAAAACCGTAAAAACTATCTTAAAACTGAATACTGATTACCACATTAACAACATTTAACAGTATTGGTGCCGAAGGCGAGACTCGAACTCGCACGGGCATACGCCCACTACCCCCTCAAGGTAGCGTGTCTACCAATTTCACCACTTCGGCATAATTTCTAACTTTATAAATCCGGCACCTCATTCAGAGTATCATTGTTCGCTCCGGGGGCGCTCAAAGCCTCTTCCATATCCGTCATAGGCTCAGCATCCTCTAAAATCTTAGATGCCGTTTCCGCATCCAAACCCTCTGCTCCGCTATCACCACCTGGCTCATCTGCCAGGGGTGTGGACAAGGCAGGCATACCCAGATCCAGCAAACCTGCAGCTTTCTCCTTGGCAGTAAATGCCAGGCCAAACGAAAGCGCAAAAAAGCCTATGGCCAGCCAGGTCGTGAGTTTTGCCAAAAAAGAAGCCGAACCAGCACCACCAAATACCGTATTCGACGACCCACTACCAAAGGCAGCACCAACATCAGCTCCCTTGCCCTGCTGTATGAGGACTAGCACGATCAAGGTGATCGCATCCGATACCAGCAATATCAAAAGTATATTTTCTAAACTCATCATACGATTTCACAATCTCTTGTTGATTCTGACGCTTATATTCCTGAACTCTTACATTATAGTCACAGGCAAATATTAAACAGGTCTAGATAATGCTCGACCTATTTTTAAAAATTCTTCTGCCTTCAGCGATGCCCCACCCACCAGCCCGCCGTCTATATCAGGCTGGCTGAACAGTGCCTCAGCATTTTCAGCAGTAACGCTGCCACCGTATAAAATACGTAGCTCTTCTGCAACGGAAGCATTTTGCCCAAACAGCCAGCTGCGTATGGCAGCGTGCATTGCCTGGGCCTGGTCTGGCCCCGCGGTCTGTCCGGTCCCTATGGCCCATACGGGTTCATAGGCTACCAAGGCATGCTTTAAACAATCACAGCCTAACTCACGGATCACGGAATCCAGCTGTTGTAAAACGACTGTTTCTGCATTACCTGCATCGCGCTGCGCAAGTGTCTCACCCACACAAATGACGGGCATTAAACCTTGTTCTTGTGCGACTTTCACTTTCAGAGCGACTTGCTGATCGGTTTCTCCAAATAACATACGCCGCTCGGAATGGCCTACCAGCACATATTTTGCGCCCATATCAGCAACCATCGCTGCCGAGTGTTCTCCAGTATAAGCACCACTTGCAGCTGTGTGAATATTCTGCATTCCCACTGATATAGAGCAGCCGGCTAATTTTTGCATAACCATATCCAGGTACACTGCCGGCGGAAACACTATCATATCCACCGATGAATCAGCCGGGACACTTGCAGCAGGCTCCACGCCAGCCACCAAGGCATCAAGCAGGCTCATAATACTGGCCCGCTCACCGTTCATCTTCCAATTTCCAGCATTTACTGGCTTTCGCACTCTACATCTCTCTGCAGGTGAAAAAGGGCGGCAATATTAAACAACCCAATACCCCGAAACAATCATCTTTTTAAAATAATCCCATTTTCAGCGCACTGCGAGCCGAACAACGTCTGCTACTTCATGGGCCAGCGTATCGATTTCGCTCATATCCTGGCCTTCTATCATAACCCTGACTACCGGTTCAGTGCCTGAAGGTCGAAGCAAAACCCGCCCCATATCACCCAGCTTTGCTTCTGCTTTTTTCACAGCTTCAAGCACCGGGTCCAACACAGCTGCCTCGGCTGGGTTATCCACGGCTACGTTTACCATCACCTGAGGAATACGCTCGATCTCGCTGGTACACTCAGCCAAGGTACGCTCACCGCGCACCAAGGGCACTAGCGCCTGTAATGCAGACACAATTCCGTCACCAGTGGTTTGTAGATCCAGGCAAATTAGATGCCCAGAGGATTCGCCCCCCAGCTCCCAACCGCGCTCACGCAAGGCCATCAGCACGTATCTATCTCCAACTAAAGAACGATGAAAGGCTATATCCCGAGCTTTAAATGCACGCTCAACACCAAGGTTGGACATAACCGTACCCACGACCCCTCCCACCAGAGTGCCCTGTTTGGCTCTATGATCGGCAATCAGGAACAACATTTCGTCCCCATCAATAATACGCCCAGTATGGTCAACCATAATCACCCGATCACCGTCACCATCCAGCGCTATGCCAAGATCTGCCCCGGTACTGACCACACGATCGCAAAGCGCCTGGGGCTGAGTTGATCCACAACCATCATTAATATTCAGCCCATCAGGCTGTGCGGCGATAACATCCACACTGGCACCCAGCTCAGTAAATACGCCAGGAGCTACGTCATAGGTCGCGCCATGCGCGCAATCCAAAACTATATTTAAACCTTTTAAACTAAAGCCGCGGTCTACTGTGGCCTTACAAAATTCAATATAACGGCCATGTGCATCAGGTACACGCTGTGCTTTTCCCAACCTATCTGAATCTACACACAGCATAGGTTTTTCTAATTCGGCCTCTATAGCCAGCTCAACCTCATCATCCAGCTTATTCCCCTGGTGATCAAAAAACTTGATGCCATTATCGTAATAAGGATTATGCGAAGCACTTATTACAATCCCGGCATCTGCACGCAAAGTTCGAGTGAGATAAGCCACTCCCGGCGTAGGCATGGGCCCCAGCAAGCGTACATCCACTCCTGCCGAGGACAAACCTGCTTCAAGTACTGCTTCGCACATGTAACCGGAGATGCGAGTATCTTTACCAATCAGTATCAAACTGTTGCCTCGTGACGCAAATACCCTGCCCGCAGCCCAGCCAAGACGCAATAAAAAATCTGGCGTGATCGGATGCACGCCCACGCGACCCCGAATGCCATCAGTGCCAAAATATTTTCGGGTCATAGGTTCATATCTCCATTAACATCGCATCCATTTTTTGTTTTGCGCTGACCAGCAGTTTTGAATCTTCAGATAGATTTATTTTATCGATTATGTCATGTCCGCTTGGCTGATTTGTCACCAGTTGTAAAGGTTCTTGTGAATCCCCTTTTTTACCCAAATAATTTTGAATCGCCGTAATCGTTTCATGCACATCGTGGGTGCGGATAATGCTAGCACCCCTCTCACAGGCAAACTGAGCTACGCAAGCCCCCGCCAGAGTCAAAGCAGCCGGATTAGAACCGACTACATTACGCAACATGCTCTTTCGAGATACGCCAATCAATATGGGCAAGGACAATTGCTTAAAATCTGCAAGCTGCTTCAGCATTTGATAGTTGTGCACGGGTGTTTTTCCAAAACCAAAGCCCGGGTCAATAATCAAACGCCTGGAACCAATACCCGCACTCAAACAAGCCTCTATACGCTGCCCCAGGTATTCACTTACCTGCCGGGTCACATTATTGTACTGGGGAGCAAGCTGCATGTTGTCGGGCTGACCCTGCATATGCATCAGGCACACACCCACATCAGAGTCCGCGACACAATCCAACATTCCGGGACGACTCAACGCACAAACGTCGTTTATCATATGCACGCCAGATTTAATCGCAGCGGACGCTACAACAGCCTTACTGGTATCTACTGAGAGAATAACGTCCATTTTGCGAAGACGCTCAATAACGGGTATAACCCGCCGCAGCTCTTCCTGCTCACCTACAACACTTGCATTGGGACGCGTCGACTCTCCACCAATATCCAGGATAGCAGCACCCGCCTCTATCATTTCCCGAGCACGGGCTTCCACACGATCGAGGTCAACTAATCCAGATTGATAAAATTGCCCGCCATCAGAGAATGAGTCGGGGGTAATATTCAGTACACCCATAACAGCGGGCGGACCTAGATCAAGCCTGCGTGAGGCGCACTGCACCTTCATACTACCGACCTGATCATCGCCTGATACTTAGTGCTCGCCCGCAGGCCCACCAATAGAGCTATCACCCGTATTTTTATTGATTGAATCAGATTTCCCTGTGGCCTTAGGAGTATCGTCAGGTGAGCGAGGTTTTGCACCAGCCATAATGTCATCAATCTGATCACTATCCAATGTCTCATATTCCATAAGAGCTTCAGCCATCATATGCAGTTTGCTTATATGTTCTTGCAGCAAAGCCTGCGATTTCTGATAACAATTATCAATGATCAAACGTACTTCGCTATCAATTAAATCTGCTGTTGCATCTGACATTCTTTTTGCATTGGCACCGGCTGATTTGCCCAAAAATACTTCGCTTTCATCATCTTCGTATTTCAGTGGACCCAGTTTTTCAGAGTACCCCCACTTGGTAATCATACTACGCGCCAAACTGCTCGCCCTTTCAATATCGTTAGATGCGCCGGTTGTAATGCCATCGGTGCCAAGCGTCATTTCCTCTGCTATACGCCCACCATACAAGCTGCAAATCTGGCTTAACAAGCCTTGCTTACTAATGCTATAGCGATCTTCTTCAGGTAAAAACATTGTCACGCCCAAAGCACGACCACGTGGAATAATCGTTACTTTGTATACCGGATCATGTTCTGGCATCAGACGGCCTATAATAGTATGCCCGGCTTCATGATAAGCAGTATTGCGCTTTTCCTTTTCTGAAATCACCATGGTTTTGCGTTCAGCACCCATCATGATTTTGTCTTTGGCCTTTTCAAACTCGTCCATCCCTACCAGACGTTTACTCGATCGCGCTGCAAACAGTGCGGCTTCGTTAACCAGATTAGCCAGATCAGCGCCTGAAAAACCCGGTGTGCCCCGGGCAATAATACTCGGATTTACGTCTTCAGATATGGGTACCTTACGCATATGTACTTTCAGTATCTGCTCTCGCCCACGGATGTCTGGCAAGCTGACGACAACCTGGCGATCAAAACGGCCCGGGCGTAGCAACGCGGGATCAAGTACGTCAGGGCGATTGGTAGCTGCAATAACAATGATACCGTCATTGGCCTCAAAACCGTCCATTTCCACCAACAACTGGTTTAAAGTCTGTTCGCGCTCATCATGTCCACCACCCAAGCCAGCTCCGCGATGGCGACCCACTGCATCAATTTCGTCGATAAAGATAATACAGGGTGCTTGCTTCTTGGCTTGTTCAAACATATCGCGCACGCGTGACGCACCCACACCGACGAACATTTCAACAAAATCAGAACCCGAAATAGAGAAAAATGGCACCTTAGCTTCGCCGGCAATGGCCTTGGCCAACAGGGTTTTACCCGTACCCGGTTGCCCTACCATCAGGATGCCGCGCGGGATACGCCCGCCAAGCTTCTGGAATTTGCCCGGATCACGCAAAAATTCAACCAGCTCCTGAACGTCTTCTTTGGCTTCATCCACCCCTGCCACATCATCAAAACTGGTTTTGATCTGATCTTCTGATAATAATTTGGCTTTACTCTTGCCAAAAGCCATGGGACCACCACGACCGCCACCACCACCCTGCATCTGGCGCATAAACAGCATAAATACAGCGATAATGATGAGTATGGGGAAACTGGCAACCAATAGTTGGGCCCAGATGCTTTGCTTCTCGACCCGAGTGCCTACCACTTTAACCCGGTGACTAATCAGGTCATCCATCAGCTTTGGATCACTCAAGGCTGGGCGCACAGTCTGGAACTTTTCACCATTGGATCGCTCACCATTGATGATGTAATTATCAATGTTTACCTGTGCGACCCGGTTATTCTGCACTTCTGTAACAAAATCGGAGTAGCTCAGTTCCTGCGATTGCTCTTCAACATTGAAATTATTGAAAACAGTAAGCAGTACTGCTGCGATTACCAGCCAAAGTAATAGGTTTTTTCCCATATCGTTCAAAGAGTTACCCTCAATCTAGCCTGAATGCCAGGCGTCAAGACTACTACACATTCACAAAGTGAACCACATACTTACTACATCTAAACACTAGATGATATTTTACCTTTTATCCGTGCGTTAATCGCCACGCCGTATATTTCACGCGAATCTTTCCTCGAAGCGTCGGGTTTAACCAATTGTACCCGCTTAAACTCCTGTCTGCGCTCAGAAACCCACTCATCCACGCCTTCTCCTTGAAACATCTTAACCACAAGATTGCCCCCAGGTTTCAAATATTTATGCGCACATTCTGTTGCGAGTTCCACCAAGTACATACTGGCAGCCTGATCCGCAGCGCGTATACCACTGATATTGGGGGCCATATCGGATAAAACAAGATCCAGTTGATCATCTTTTATGATCGCGTCCATGGCAGTGACAAATTCATCACTGGTAATGTCCAACTGCAAGAATTCTACATCGGTCGGTATTTCCATAGGTAATAAATCGCAGGCGATCACCCGCTGCACCCGCTCGGCCAGATAGTGAGTCCAGCCACCAGGGGCTGCACCTAATTCCAACACACGCATTTTGCCACCAAGTAGCTTAAATTTTTTATCCAACTGCTCAAGCTTAAAATGTGCACGAGAAGCCAGGCCCTGTTCGATGGCTTTTCGCGTATAAGGGTCTTTTTTTTGCCTCTGCAACCAGCGTTGGCTAGATTTTGAGCGTTTTGGCATTTCCCACTCCCACGACTGGCCGTATAATGGCCTACACTTTAACTTCAACTTCAACTTTCTACTAAACTTAGCTTTTATGACCGACTCTAAAAAAACTGCCTGGGACAAAAAACCTGCCAAAAAGTCTAAAACAAGACTCAAACGTGAATTGCGAAGTATTGCGCATCATCTGCATCCCATTGTAACGGTATCAGAAAAGGGCCTGGCTGACTCTGTCGTCAATGAAGTCAAACGCGCTCTAAAGGACCACGAACTGATAAAAGTCCGGCTGAGTATATCGAACAGAGATGATCGCAAAGAAATCTGCGCGGCATTGTCAAAAGTGTGCGCCGCAGAGGTAATACAAAGCATAGGCAAAGTAATCGTGCTTTATAAAGAAAATCCCAAAGCAGACCCTCGAAAATCTACAATTTTACGCTATAAATCCGGATAAAATTCGCGTTTACGCTGCATTAAGTAAAGCTTGCCAACATTCAGCTCTACCGAACTTTAAACGTATTCGACGCTAAGTACTTCGTATTCAATCACGCCACTCGGCGCCTCAAAGCGGACCTCGTCCTCTGCACTTTTACCTATAATGGCACGCGCCAGTGGGGACAGAACAGATATCTTGGATATCTTAATGTCTGCCTCATCTTCACCTACTATCTTGTAAGTCGTGGACTCATCTGTGTCGATATTCAGCAGGGTAACTGTGCATCCAAAGACAACCTTAACGCCATTTTGCAATTTTTTAACGTCGATAATCTGCGCATTTGCAAGCTTGCCCTCTATTTCCATCACCCGGCCTTCAGAAAAACCCTGCTGCTCTTTTGCAGCATGGTATTCGGCGTTTTCTTTGAGATCTCCGTGAGCCCGAGCTTCAGCAATAGAGGCGGCAATCTGAGGACGCACAACAGATTTAAGATGCGCCATTTCATTGCGCAAACTCTCTGCTCCTTCCGGTGTCATAGGTACTTTCATACTGTTGATCGCTCCAAGCTCGCGTGCAAATCCTGCAGGCGAAGGACTTTTTCCCCAGGCCCATATTTAATGGCCATGCAAAACGCCTCACCACCTGCCAAGGTAGTGGTGTAACATATTTTTTTCTCAAGTGCCAGACGGCGGATAATTGCAGAATCTTCTATTGCCTGCCTGCCTTCTGTTGTATTAATGATTAAATCCACGCGCTCATTCTTCAACAGATCTGATATGTCGGGTCGACCTTCTATCATTTTGTTGACGACCCGGCACTCTATAGACTGACTTTCAAGAACCTGAGCCGTGCCACGCGTAGCAATCAGCTGAAACCCCAAATCGACCAGATCTTTGGCAACAGCAACTATTCCTGCACGATCGGATTCCTTCACGCTTACCAAGGCCCGGCCATTTTTTGGCAATCCTTCACCTACCGAGATACTTGCTTTGGCAAACGCAGCAGCAAAACTATCGCCAACGCCCATCACCTCTCCAGTAGACTTCATTTCGGGACCCAGAATAGGATCAACACCGATAAATTTATCAAAGGGGAAAATTGATTCCTTTACGCAAAAATACGGAGGGATAATTTCCTCCGTGAAGCCCTGACTCTTAAGGCTGATACCGACCATACAACGAGCAGCTATCTTTGCCAGAGAAACACCAATGCACTTGGAAACAAAAGGTACCGTCCGAGAAGCACGTGGATTGACCTCCAATACAAAAATGTGCCCATCCTGTACTGCCAGCTGCACATTCATGAGACCAACAACACCCAATTCTACAGCCATGGCTTTAACCTGGGTTCGGATCTCGTCCTGCACGGCTTTTTCCAGCCGGTAAGGCGGCAGGGAGCAAGCAGAATCACCGGAATGAACACCAGCCTGCTCTATATGCTGCATGATGGCTCCGATAACGACTTCATGGCCATCACTCACTGCGTCTACGTCTACTTCTACAGCCTGACTCAGAAAACTGTCCAACAATACCGGTGATGAGTTAGAAACGGATACCGCATCACGCAAATAGAGCTGTAACTCTTCATCCGAATATACTATCTCCATGGCACGCCCACCCAGCACGTATGAAGGCCTCACCACAATCGGATAACCGATACTGGCGGCGGCCCGGGATCCAGCTTCCGGATTGGAAATAGTTCTGTTGTTGGGTTGCAAGAGCCCCAACTCATCTATGACTTTCTGAAAACGCTCACGATCCTCAGCTCGATCGATGGCATCCGCACTGGTACCAATCACAGGTACGCCAGCGGCTTCCAGATCCTCAACAAGCTTTAAGGGCGTCTGCCCACCAAACTGCACGATTACACCACTGGGTTTCTCCACGCGCACAATGGCCAATACATCTTCCAGGGTAACTGGCTCAAAATACAAACGATCCGAAGTATCGTAATCTGTAGAAACCGTCTCCGGATTACAATTCACCATAATGGTTTCGTAACCATCTTCCCGTAATGCCAACGCTGCATGTACGCAGCAATAGTCAAATTCAATGCCCTGACCAATGCGATTAGGCCCCCCGCCCAGAACCATAATCTTATCCCGGTCTGTGGGCTGAGCTTCACATTCTTCCTCATAGGTAGAATACATATAGGCAGTTGCAGAGGAAAACTCACCAGCACAGGTATCCACACGTTTATAAACCGGATGAAGATTCATAGCCTGACGATGGGATCTGAACTCGTCCTCGCTAACCTTCAATATGGCGGCTAAACGTGCATCACCAAAACCTTTGCGCTTGAGCCTGAACATTTCAGTATATTCAATTGAAGCCAGGTCCCTCCCTTCAAGTTTTTGCTCACTGAGAACAAGGTCTTCTAGTTGGGCTAAAAACCAGGGGTCTATGCAGGTCAGCTTATTCAGCTCTGTCATTGAATAATCAGCACGGATAGCATCCGCCAGATACCAAACACGCTCGGCACCTGCATTTTTGAGTTCCCTGATGAGACGACTTTCATCATCTTTGGTGTGCAGGGAAAGTATTGGGTCCAGACCTTTGCAACCAATCTCCAACCCTCTAAGTGCTTTCTGAAAGGACTCCTGGAAAGTTCGGCCAATAGCCATGACTTCCCCAACAGATTTCATCTGTGTTGTCAGGCGGTCATCTGCCCGCGGAAATTTTTCAAAGGTAAAGCGGGGGATTTTGGTTACAACATAATCGATTGACGGCTCAAAGGAAGCCGGTGTTACTCCGGTTATATCGTTGGAAAGCTCATCCAGCGTATAGCCAATCGCAAGTTTGGTAGCAATTTTGGCAATGGGAAATCCCGTCGCTTTTGAGGCCAGGGCCGAAGAGCGAGAAACTCTGGGGTTCATCTCTATCACTACCAGACGCCCGCTTTCCGGCTCAATAGCAAACTGCACGTTAGAACCGCCAGTTTCTACACCGATCTCTCTCAATACCGCAATAGAGGCATTTCTGAGCAACTGATATTCTTTATCTGTGAGGGTCTGGGCGGGCGCCACTGTAATACTGTCACCGGTATGAATGCCCATGGGATCAAAATTTTCGATGGAACAAACAATGATGCAATTATCGTTAACGTCCCGCACCACTTCCATTTCATATTCTTTCCAACCCAGCAACGATTCATCAATCAACAACTCACTGGTCGGCGATAGATCAAGCCCGCGCGTACAAATGGTAACGAACTCTTCCTGGTTGTAAGCAATACCTCCCCCACTACCACCCATGGTAAAAGACGGGCGAATAACACAGGGATAACCGAGGCTGCTTTGCACCTGAATCGCTTCTTCCAAACTATGTGCAATGGCCGAGCGAGGTGTTTCCAGGTTGATAGCCTTCATGGCTTTGTCAAAGCGTTCACGATCTTCAGCTTTATCTATGGCGTCCTGATCTGCACCAATTAACCTAACGTCATATTTATCGAGAATACCTTCGCGGGCCAAATCCAGCGCGCAATTCAGTGCCGTTTGTCCTCCCATAGTGGGAAGCACTGCATCCGGTCGTTCCTGCTCAATAATACGCGTTACCGTCCGCCACTCTACGGGCTCAATGTAGGTAGCATCCGCCATAGTCGGATCGGTCATTATAGTCGCTGGATTGGAATTAACTAATATGGTCCGAATCCCTTCTTCCATCAAAGATTTACAGGCCTGAGCACCCGAATAGTCAAACTCACAAGCCTGACCAATAATGATTGGGCCAGCACCCAGTATCAGTACGGATTGAATATCACTTCGCTTAGGCATCACGCTGCTCCAGTGGGCCTTTATCCTGCAACCCTCGAGCTGACTCCATCATGCTGATAAACCGATCAAACAAATAGGCACAATCCTGCGGCCCTGGACTTGCCTCAGGATGCCCTTGAAATGAAAATGCCGGCGCATCATTCCTGCACACACCCTGTAACGTATTATCAAATAAAGACACATGGGTAACTGTCAGACAATCAGGCAAACTCGATGCATCCGTAGCAAAACCATGATTCTGACTTGTGATTATGACATTACCCGTCTCAAGATCTTTTACCGGATGATTGGCACCGTGATGACCGTGAGGCATCTTCATGCTTTTAGCGCCACTAGCCAGTGCCAACAGCTGATGCCCCAGGCAAATCCCAAACATGGGGACCCGACGTTCCAGCAAAGTCTTGATTGCACTAATTGCATAAACGCAAGGTTCTGGATCACCCGGGCCATTAGACAAGAACACACCATCAGGCTTAAGGGCCAATACATCCTCTGCGGTTGTTTGTGCAGGCACCACGGTTAATTTGCAACCCCGAGAACTGAGCATCCGCAATATATTGCGCTTAACGCCAAAATCATAGGCCACAACGTGGTATTCAGCCTTTGGCGGTGTTTGAAAACCACCATCAAGCTGCCATTCACCTTCATTCCATTCATAGGGTGATGTGCAACTCACCATTTTAGCCAGATCCATCCCCAGCAAACCCGGGAAATCGTGGGCTTGTCTGAGCGCTTCACTTTCCAGTTCTGCAAACTTATCTGTCGCTGGGCCCTGTCCACCGGAAACCTGTGCAGCACTCAGTATGCAACCACTCAATGCGCCCTTTTCACGGATGATGCGCGTTAATCGACGGGTATCAATTTCGGCAATAGCGACAACGTTTTGTTGTTTGAGAAAATTGCCAAGCGTCTGTTCTGCTCTCCAGGAACTCGACACCAACGGTAGATCTCGAATTACTAATCCCGAGGCCCAAACACGATCAGATTCCATGTCCTCGGCATTGCAGCCTGTATTACCGATATGCGGATAGGTCAGCGTAACCAGTTGCTTTGCATAGGAGGGATCAGAAAGAATTTCCTGATAACCTGTCATGGCCGTATTGAAGACAATTTCACCAACAGCCGTGCCCGGAGCGCCTACAGAACTCCCTCGAAAGACACTACCATCTTCAAGCGCTAGTAAAGCTGTGTCCAAAAAAAAAAGCCCTGTGTGTTCGTTGAAAAAAGGTGTGTTTATTGAAAAAACACTGAGGCTACAAAAAAGCGAGAAGAAAAACACATCCTTCTCGCTTTTTTAGCAATGAGGTATTCTAGCCGAAATACACCTATCTTGTCCATTGACATATGGGCGGGGGGAACTACTTCAGAAGGCGCTCAGGATTTTAAATCGAGAACATCCTGCATATCGTATAAGCCGGTTTTTTTATCGGTTAACCAATGGGCTGCGCGCAATGCCCCCTGGGCAAAATTATCGCGACTGCTGGCTTTATGAACCAGCTCTACACGCTCTCCGGGTGCGGCAAAAATGACCGTATGTTCGCCGACAATATCGCCTGCACGTATAGTCTGAAACCCAATGCTTCCCTTTTCACGCTGGCCAATCTGTCCTTCACGGGAATATACAGCCTGGGTATCCAGATCAGCATCAAGCACATCTGCCACCACCTGGCCCAACTTAAGTGCCGTACCCGAGGGCGCATCCACTTTATTGCGATGATGAGCCTCCAGCACTTCTATATCGCTTTCATTGCCCAGCACCTGAGCCGCAAGCTCTACTAATTTGAATAGAACGTTCACCCCCACGCTCATATTTGGTGCCAGCACAATGGGAATAACTACGGCGGCTGAATCAATCGCTTTCAGCATCTGCTCATCAAAGCCTGTGGTACCAATAACCAGGCCTTTGCCTTCTTCCAGGCACAATGCGAGGGCGTTACGGGCCCCGTCTACCGTGCTGAAATCGATCAGCAAATCAAAATCACGTGATCCTGGGGCAACCAGCTCCGCATCTGCAGAGTCGCCAATCACTCTCGTTAGCGCCTGGCCCATTCGGCCATTTGGCGCAGAAAGCAGGATTTTTAACATACGTGTCCCAAATTGCGGATAAAGTCTAGGATTTTAAGCTCTCGAAAAAATCTTTCACACCTTCAAACCAAGTGCTCTCTCTTGGCGTGTGTGATGCCCCACTGGCTTCCAAAGTAGTTTGAAATTGACCCAAAAGATCTTTCTGCGCAGCGTTCAACTTTACTGGCGTTTCAAGCACAACGCGACACAGGAGATCACCCACTCCACCACCGCGCACTGGCGTTACACCCTTGCCTCGCAGGCGAAACAGTTTTCCAGTTTGAGTTTCCGCGGGGATTTTGAGCTTCACGCGCCCGGTTAAAGTAGGCACTTCAAGCTGTCCACCCAGGGCCGCATCAACAAAAGATATCGGCACTTCACAATATAAATTGGCCCCCTCTCGCTCAAAGATAGGATGATCTTTAACGGATACCTGCACATACAAATCACCTGCAGGACCACCGCTCATTCCGGCTTCACCTTCACCGCTTAACCGAATGCGATCTCCGTTATCAACACCTGCAGGGATTTTTACGGAAAGGGTTTTACGTTTTTCTATCCGGCCCTGACCATGGCATTTGCCACAGGGATTACTGATGATAGTGCCTGCACCACGGCAACGGGGGCAGGTTTGCTGCAAAGAGAAGAAACCCTGAGCAACGCGAATTTGGCCCACGCCATTACAATCTGGACATTGTTTGGGGGAACTGCCCTTTTTGGCGCCAGTACTGCCGCAATCGTCACAGGCACTCATTACAGGAATTTTAATTTCTACCGTATCCCCGCCAACAGCTTGTTCCAGGTCGAGCTGACAGGTATAACGTAAATCGGCACCACGCTGAACAGAACTCCGTGAGCGCGAACCCCCTCCAAAAATATCACCGAAAACATCGCCGAAAATATCACCAAAACCCGCACCACCAGCTCCGCCCCCTTCAAGCCCAGCATGACCAAACTGATCGTATGTGGCACGCTTATCGGCATCAGACAGCACTTCGTAGGCTTCGCTGGCTTCCTTAAATTTCTCATCGGCTGCGCTATCATCGGGATTGCGATCTGGATGATACTTCATGGCAAGTCGACGATAGGCTTTTTTCGCTTCTTTTTCAGATGCGTCGCGCTCCAGCCCCAGTACTTCGTAATAATCTCTTTTTGCCATACGCTTTATATTAGCCTGTTTTTAAATGCAATAAGGGGCTGTGGCTTTATCCACAACCCCCCTCTCCTGGACTCTTTAACCCTAACTTTTATTATCGGCGTCCTTCACTTCCTCAAAATCCGCATCTACAACATCGTCGTCAGGTGCCGCCTGGGCTTCTTCGCCGGGCTGTTCAGCACCCGCTGCTGCAGCCTGCTCTTCATACATTTTTTGCGCAAGGCCAGATGATGCTTCGGTTAATGCCTGAATTTTGGCTTCCATCTCTTCCTTGTCTTCTGTTTTGAGAGCCTCTTCCAAAGCGCTTGCTGCCGCTTCGATGTTGGTTTTTTCCTCTTCAGAAGCTTTGTCGCCCGCCTCACTCAGGGTTTTACGGGAAGCATGTACCAGGCCGTCGCCCTGATTGCGCAAACTAACCAACTCCTCAAACTTGGCATCTTCCTCTGAATGCGCCTCAGCATCCTGCACCATGGCGTCGATTTCATCCTCGGACAAACCACTGCTGGCTTTAATAACAATGGATTGTTCTTTACCCGTCGCTTTGTCTTTGGCTGAAACATTCAGAATGCCGTTAGCATCCAGATCAAAGCTCACCTCAATTTGTGGAATACCGCGTGGTGCAGGTGGAATATCCGACAAATCAAAACGACCCAGAGATTTGTTTCCGCCTGCCTGCTTTCGTTCACCCTGCAAGACATGAATGGTAACCGCTGTTTGATTGTCATCGGCCGTTGAAAACACCTGATTCTTATTGGTTGGGATAGTGGTATTTTTATCAATGAGCGCACTCATAATACCACCCATGGTTTCAATACCCAGTGACAGTGGCGTAACATCCAACAGCAATACGTCTGTAACATCACCAGCCAGTACCGCAGCCTGTATAGCAGCACCTACAGCAACTGCTTCGTCTGCATTGACATCCTTACGTGGCTCTTTGTTAAAGAAACCCTGTACTTTTTCCTGGACCAGAGGCATACGCGTTTGGCCACCCACTAAAATCACATCGTCGATATCGCCAATTTTCAGACCGGCATCTTTAAGCGCCGTCGCACAAGGCGCGATAGTCCGCTCTACTAAATCACCCACTAAAGCTTCCAGTTTGGCACGGGTTATCTTAACGACCAAATGCTTGGGACCGGTTGCATCGGCAGTAATGTATGGCAGATTTACCTCGCTCTGCTGAGCAGTAGAAAGCTCAATCTTGGCTTTCTCGGCCGCTTCTTTTAATCGCTGAAGTGCCAAAGGATCTGAGTGTAAATCTATGCCATTGTCTTTTTTGAACTCGTCTGACAAGTATTCAATCAATAACAGATCAAAATCTTCCCCGCCGAGGAAGGTATCACCATTGGTTGAAAGCACCTCAAACTGATGCTCACCGTCAACATCCGCTATTTCGATAATGGATATATCAAAAGTACCACCACCCAGGTCATATACTGCGATGGTTGAATCACCACGTTTTTTATCCATACCATAGGCCAAGGCTGCTGCCGTCGGCTCATTAATGATGCGTTTAACATCAAGACCCGCTATACGGCCAGCATCTTTAGTCGCCTGACGCTGAGAATCATCGAAATAAGCAGGAACAGTTATCACTGCTTCTGTAATTGTCTCGCCGAGATAGTCCTCTGCGGACTTCTTCATCTTTTTCAGTACTTCGGCAGAAATTTGTGGTGGCGCTTGATTCTCGCCCTTAACCTCAACCCAGGCATCACCATTTTTGGCTTTGGCAATGGTATAAGGCACCATGCTGATATCTTTTTGCACGATGTCAGAGTCAAATTTACGACCAATCAGGCGTTTAACCGCAAACAGGGTATTAACAGGGTTTGTCACAGCCTGCCGTTTAGCTGACTGACCCACTAACACTTCACCATCCTCGGTATAAGCAATTATCGAAGGCGTAGTTCTGTCGCCTTCCGCATTCTCAATAACTTTGGACTCTTTTCCGTCCATGACTGCGACACAGGAGTTTGTTGTTCCCAGGTCTATTCCAATTATTTTACCCATCTTTAAATCTCCTGTTGTTCCCAACTCGTATTTGTATCAAGTACCGTATATTGGCCCTCAGAACAAAACTTCAAGCATTTGATCTAAAAAAGCCGCTTTTTCGCTGTTTTAGACCTCGATGCAGCCTCTTTTTCGAATAATTAGCCGTTTTAGTCCTTGTTTGTGCTTTGGTTCACATCTTTACTCATATCTTTTGATACCATCACCATTGCGGCCCTGACCAGCCGGTCATTTAGGGTATAACCCTTCTGCAGCACGGCTACAACAGAGCCTGGCTCTACATCTGGACTCTCCAGCATGCCCATAGCCTCATGAAACTGAGGGTCGAATGGTTCCCCCTCGGGAAAAACCGGTTTGACCCCAGAGCGCTCCAGCGTATCCAGAAATAACTTAAGTGCCAGCTTTACACCGTCACCCATACTTTCGATCTGCGCACCTTGTGAATCGGGGCTTTCGGTATCAATACTCTCTATAGCCTTCTCAAGACTATCGACCACAGGTAAGAGGTTAGAAGCAAATTTTTCCAGGGCAAACTTATGCGCTTTTTCGACATCGCGTGAAACACGTTTTCGCATGTTCTCCGTCTCTGCCTTGGCGCGCAAAGTCTGGTCTTTAAGTGCTGCAACTTCGGCCAATGCATTATCCAAAGCCGCCTGCAGCTCTTCGCCTTCCAACGGCGTCGGCTCACTTAATTCATCAGAATTTTCTGGCGCTTCATTTTGTGAATCGGATTCATTTTCGGTCATTAAATCTGCCACCCTTTCTTTGTATTCCACAATCTCTTAGCCAACCTGCTTTGCAACACATAAGCTGGCCCGAGTTTATATGGGGATGACCAACACAAAGTACAAGGGAAAAGCAGCAATAGAAATGCTTAATCGCGAGCAGGGCCAGATACGCGGAACTAGGAACGATTCAGAGCGCTACCGAGTAATTTAGCAGTGACATCCACAACAGGGATAATGGTTTGGTAGGCCATGCGAGTAGGACCAATAACCCCCAGTACGCCGGCGACCTGGCCCTCGATTTGGTAAGGCGCAGTAACCAGGCTGTATTCATCCATAAGTTGATAACCAGACTCTTCCCCAATAAACAGCTGAATACCCTCTGAACCCAGGCAGTGATCAAGCAGCTGCAAGATATCCTGCTTTTGAGCAAAAGCGTCCAGCAAGGCCCGTACCGCATCGGTATTTGTAGATTGGAGCAGGTTACCACGACCTGATACCACGTAATCTGCCTTGGAATCTTCCACTTGGAAGGCTTTACTGGCCACATCCATGGTGGTTTGCATCAAGTTATCAATATTACTTTTATCACTTTGCATGCTGGCAATCAGCTGGTCGCGTACCGTTGAAAGACCCAGCCCGGCAAATTCCATATTGATAAAATTTGCCGCTTCATGGAGCTCACTTTCTGTATAAGCCCGCTCAGTGTGAATAACACGATTTTGCACATCACGCTCATTCACCACTAAAATTACCAATACCCGCTGATCGCTCAGGGGCAAAAACTCTACCTGTCGCAAAATTACTTGCTCTGTGCGAGGCACCGTCACCACACCGGCCATACGGGTAATGCGAGCCAGAATATGCGATGCGCTTTCTACCAGTTCTGTGCGTGTTAAATCCGGGTTTAATTCCACTTCCATTTCGTGGATACAATCGATATTTGGATTTTGAATAGAGATCAAACTGTCGACAAAGAAACGAAACCCCAGATTGGTAGGTACTTTTCCTGCAGAGGTATGGGGCGATTTGACCAAGCCTTTTGATTCAAGCTCTGCCATAATATTACGCACAGTCGCGGGGCTGACCGACACACCCGGAGATCGGGCCAGTGCCTTTGAAGCTACCGGCACGCCGTCACAGATGTAACTCTCGACCAGCATCTTAAAGAGCCCTTGAGACCGGGCATCTACTTTTTCTGCAGTATCTTCGCTAGGCTTCATAAAAGTTTATGCTTCGTTAAGATCAGTTTAATTTCTACTAACCAAAGCTTACTATAGGTAACCCAGCAGAAATATACACCCATGTTACGTCATTTGTCCGTACATAATTACGCTCTTGTTAAGACACTGGATATTGAATTCAGTGCGGGCCTGAGTGTTATTACCGGAGAATCCGGGGCAGGCAAGTCTATTTTGCTAGGCGCTCTTGGCCTAGTGTTGGGAGAACGCGCCGATAGCAAAGCGGTAAGATATGGTGCCAATAAAACCGAAGTCAGTGCGGAACTCGATCTTTCCGACAAACCCCAGGCGGTAAAATTTTTAAGCTCCCGTGACCTCACCGATCCGGACGAACCTGCTCGCTGCCTGCTGCGCCGAGTAATCACTGCCGACGGCCGCTCGCGGGCGTTTATTAACGGCTCCGTGATTAACTTAAAAGACCTGAAAGTGCTAACCAACTCGCTAATCAACATTCATGGTCAGGACCAACACATGGACCTGCTACAAAAAGAAGTGCAGCTCAGCCTTCTGGACGAATATGGTGTGGACCCCAAGCTCAATAAGAAGGTCCGGGCCTTATATCAACAATGGCAATCCTGCAAAAAACGGTGTTCAGACCTGCGCCAAACCCTCAATGCCAATAAAGACCGGCAGGCCTTGATCAGTTATCAGGTAGAAGAGTTGAACGTGCTGGGAATAAACCCCGGCGAATACGAAGAAATTGACGCGCAGCACCGACGCTTTGCCAAGGTACACGATTTGCAGCATGAAATGGGCGCATTACTTACCCTGTTAAGCGATGATAGTCATTCCATCCTGGATCAATTGCGCAAGCTAAACATCGGACTAAATGATGTGGATGACCCCGATGTTCGTCTGGATTCCGCAAAAGATCTTGCTCGCAACGCCCTGACATTTTTGGATGAAGCCCAAGGCGAACTTTCAGCTTATACCGAACAACTCATGCCAGATCCAGAGCAACTGGCAATACTTGAAAAGCGTCTGGTCACGATAAGTGATTTGTCCCGCAAGCACCGGGTACGACCGGAAAAACTGGTGGATTTACACGCATCCTTAATCACAGAACTGCAAAATATATCCATAAATGAAGATGATTTGATACGCCTCACCCAAGCAGAAACTGATACAAAAAAGCAATTCATAAAACAGGCTACTTCTTTAAGAAAAACTCGAAAGCAAGCATCCAAGGGGTTTTCTTCAGCAGTAAGTACTCACATACAACACTTGGGCATGGTGGAAGGCGCCCTGGAAATTACCTTCCATGAACAAATAAGTGAAACCGGCCTGGATGCGATTGAATTCAAAGTTAAAACCAATCCCAAATATCCGGCCGCTACCTTGGCACGTATTGCATCCGGTGGCGAGCGTACGCGCATAGGCCTGGCTATACAGGTTGTCGCCGCCGAAAAAACGCAACTTCCCACACTGGTATTAGATGAAGCCGATGTAGGCGTGGGTGGAAAAACTTCCGATATTCTTGGCCGCCTACTGCGTGATCTGGCAAAAAATACCCAAGTTCTATGCGTAACTCATGCTCCTCAAGTGGCTGCACTTGGGCATCAACATTTGGTTGTAACCAAAACTGCATCCCAAGATTCAACCATCTCTACGCTAAGCCCATCTGCCCGGGTTGAAGAACTGGCGCGGATGCTCGGCGGCAAAGATATTACTGCCAAAACTCGCCAATATGCAGAGGAGTTAATTAGCATGAAAGAAACTTCCAATGAGACGGCTTAACCGATATAGCGAGCGAGTACTCACCATTAAAAAAACAACGAACTCAAATTAATCTGAAAAACTATTCTGTCCCTGCTCATCTGTCCCTCGCATGTCGTTTACTTCTTTATCGCCACCCTGCCTGGTCGCCTTATTCACCCTACATTCATGTTGCCAGGCCCATAATAATTTGAACATTTAGTTCTAATTCAAAAAAGGATCTGGCCCTACGTCAGCAAAAAAACCATGAATATTAGCCCTGCCGACTTTTACATTCAGTGCTTTGCCGCTACTATCAGCGCCCCAGACAATCGGGAAAATAATTTTGCTGGCAATATCATCAAAAATCATTTCAATCAGCCTACTTCTTACCCTGGGTTTAAGCGCCTGCTCGATGCCGAATTTCCGAATTCCGCGAGTTCACAGAATTACCATTCAGCAAGGCAACCTGGTTACTCAAGACATGATCGACAAGCTAAAACCCGGAATGAGTAAAAAGCAGGTCTCATTTGTATTGGGCCAGCCTGTGGTACAAAACCCATTTAACCAGGACCGCTGGGATTACATTTACACAATTTTTGTACAGCCTAACTTCAATTCAGAAAAACGCCTGTCGGTATTTTTTGTGGATGAACACCTGAGCCACTTTACCGGCGATTTTGTTCCCACCGATCAAGCCGAGCAGGAATCCGAATTAAGCACTACACCCAACACAGAAAAAGAAGAAACGGCAGACAGCGGTTAAAAACTCACCGATAAAAGTTAATGTTTAGTTAGTGTAAATTTCAACCAGACTACTGCTTCTTTCCAGGTTTTCACTTTTTGCCAGACTGAGAAAGGGCGCGTGCATGACGCTGTTGCATCGGGTCGACTTGCAGGGGCCGGTAGATTTCCACACGATCACCATCACCCAATACTCTTTGCAGGTCATTTACAATTTCGGAATAAATGCCTACCGTATGAGCAGATAGATCGAGTTCAGAAAAAGGCGGCGAGCCGGAAGCCAGGTCGAGAGCATGCTGAACTGTAGCACCAACGGGCAAATTCAAATATAGGCTGTGTTGGCGACTCAGCAGAGCATATACTACCTCTACGGTAAGTGACTGCTCACTCAAGCTAGGAAGTGGCGCCTTTTACACCAGCACCGGGAACACCGCCATATATAACACCCGCCTGTTCGCAAAATGCATCAACCATAATATCGGCAGTTTTCCTTACCAAACCAGAAATCACTTTTTCTATCATAGAACTGGCAATTTCGTATTCAAGGACCAATTCCGTTTTACATCCCAAGTTACCCAATGTCTTAAATTGCCACAGACCTTTAAGATATTTGAAGGGGCCCTGCACCAACTGTATTTCTATGCTGGAGGGAAATTTGGACAGGTTCACGGTTTCAAATTTCTCGACGATGCGACCACGGCGAATTGTTAAAGCCGCGCGCACCTCTCTTCCAGAACCTTCGGAACTGAAAGAGTCATCGGGACCTGCGGGACCGGCTATATAATTATCGGACAATACTTTTGCTTCTGTACACCAGGGAAGAAACTCAGGATAGCGCTCAATATCATTAATTAGCTCAAACATCTGCGCCGAGCTAAAAGGAACCAGAGCGGATCGGGAAATACGTTTCATTGTTAAGCGGTCATCGGTAAATAAAGTGTAGTGTAAATGGTATAGCAAAATACCGCTAAAACCCCCAGTGGCGCTATTAATTTTATCAGTAGATTCCATATTATACTGACAAATCCACCTCTTAAACCCAATTGTTCAGCAACCACTTCTTTGGGCACTACAAATGCCGCAAACAAGGCTATCAGCACACCACCCAAAGGCAGCATTATATTTTGGGTCACGTAGTCGACAAAATCGAAAAAAGTTTTATCGCCGACGATATAAAATTCTGCCCATACATTAAAAGACAGCACCGAACCCAGCCCCACTGTCCAGCAAAGCACACCCATGCTCACCGCGACACGCTTGCGCTTGGCATTATATTCTTCGACCAAATAAGCCAGCAAGGGTTCCAATAAGGAGATAGCTGAGGTGATGGCAGCAAAACTCACCAGCAAAAAAAACAAGGCACCAAACACCATACCACCCGGCATTTGACCAAAAGCCAAGGGCAGAGTAACGAACATCAGGCCCGGGCCTGAGGATGGATCCAGGCCATTAGCAAAAACAATAGGAAATATCGCCAGTCCGGAAGCAATAGCAACTGATGTATCAATAATCGCAACCGTTGTTATCGTGCTGATTATGGGTGTCTCTTCCGAAACATAGGCTCCGTAAGCCATGATGGCACCCATTGCGAGACTCAAAGTAAAAAATGCCTGGCCCAGCGCAACCAGAAAACCGTCCAGATGCATTTCTGACCAGTTAAAACTAAACATAAAATTAAATGCCTGCTCAAAACCACCGGACTGAGCGCTATAGACCAATAACACCACTAATAGCAAAAATAACAAGGGCATGCATATACGCACTGCATTTTCCAAGCCCTTTACCACCCCCTTTGACACAATCCACACGACAAGCGCCATGAACAATGTATGCCAAAATACCAGCTGAAAAGGATCGGAAAGAAAATTTGAGAACAATTTACCAGCCTGGTCGGGGGTCACCGCAACCAACACCCCACTACCCATCTGCCAAATATAAAACAGCGCCCAGCCAGCAATTACCGAATAATAGGACAAAATCAGAAAACCCGCACCAATACCCAACCAGCCAATTACTCGCCAGAAACTGCTGGCTTTAGCCGACTCTATCAAATTACGCAATGCGTGCACCGGGCTACCCCGCCCAGCACGGCCCAACATAACTTCGGCAATCATGATGGGAATGCCCACCAATAATACGCAGCCCAAATACACTACAACAAATGCGCCGCCGCCATTTTCTCCGGCAATGTAGGGGAACTTCCAAATATTACCCAATCCCACCGCCGAGCCGGCTGCCGCCAATACAAATAACCATCTGCTGGACCACATACCCTGGCGAGACTGTTTTAATTTCGCGGCTTGTTTAGAAGAGGTATACGCCATAGAAAAATCTCTGTTTTTTTCTGCTGTCTTAGGAACTGCATTTTCGTCAATTTATAGATATTGAACAATAGCCACGTACATAGAATTAAGTGGTCCAGGCTATATGCCGGGCCAAGATACTCTATAATGCTGTGGCAGGAGAAGTGAGATAAGCGACGTGAGCAAAAAAAAGCCAAAAAAACCCTCATCCACCATTGCCAGAAATAAAAGGGCAACCTTTGATTTTACGCTTACCGACCGGTTTGAAGCGGGCCTGGTGCTGGACGGATGGGAAGTAAAAAGTCTGCGTGCCGGCAAAGCCGAGCTGGTAGATAGTTATGTATTACTGAAGAACGGCGAAGCTTTTCTTCTTGGTGCCCATATTAATCCCCTACTTAGTGCGTCGACGCATGTTATTGCCGACCCCAGTCGAACGCGAAAGCTATTATTACACCGACAGGAAATTGCCAGAATTTTCCGTGCAACCCAGCAGAAAGGTTTCACCTGCGTGGCCACCGCACTGTACTGGAAGGGCCATCGGGTAAAATGTGAAATTGCCCTGGGCAAGGGAAAACAAGCCCACGATAAACGTGCCAGCGAAAAAGACAAAGACTGGCAGCGAGAAAAAGCGAGAACTTTGAGACACTCGGCTGACGGATGACCACACACCAAAACCCTTAAACACAAGGAAAATATGGCAAGTGACTACTTACTTACCGAATATATTTTGTCCCGCAGGGATAAAAATGTGCACTAAGCGGTCGAATAATATACGGGATTGAAATAGAATCCTCATCCTTCATTCAATCACCGGAATGAGGGCTCTTTTTGCAGAAGTATTCAGAAAGAGAGTAAGCATTCGAACCGGGGGCGATCTGGATTCGACGGCGGTCATGAGACCAAAGGTGCATGCCGAGAGGGTAGTAACTCTCGTAAAACAATTACTGTAACTTTTATAGTTGCCAACGACGAAAACTACGCACTAGCAGCATAAACCCTGCTTGCCTCGATGAATCTCTGCCTGTGGGTTGAAGTCGAGGGCTCGTTTCACAGGACCGCGACCAAGGCCTCGCCCGGGGCACAAGGCGCTAAAAAGAATCGGGATCGCTGCGAACACCCTGCCTGTCGGGTCGTGAAGCGGCTAAATCAATTGACAGAACTAAGCATGTAGATCCGATGGAGGATTACTGGCGGACGCGGGTTCAATTCCCGCCGCCTCCACCAAACTCAAAACCACTCTAGACCAGCGAAGACCGCTGGAGCCCAATTGTGCCGCGGGTTCTAGGGCCACGCATACCTTCCCTCGATCGGTCCTGGGTGGTCCCCATAGGGCTCCAGCGGGACACTATTTAGGCACAAATGACACAGTACGGGCACACGTTCCAGCCTGTATTACCAAGGCCCATGACATCACAAATGGCATTGGTACCTGGGAAGATGCCAATTTTCGCCACGAAATTTTCATAAAAACCCCGATTTTCGCGACCAATTTAGCATTTGAATATCGAAGAGTTTCAGAAGAGACCAATCGCAGAGATGCAAACATACGCCTCAGGCAACTATCTGAACGGCTGATTATCCACGATCTAAACTTGGCTCATTCCTGGTCTGAATGCCTTGAGTTCTGTGATCGAAAATCCAAACTTTGTATTGATTTAGAACGTGATTCAAAATCAGTAGAGCACTACTATGCTCGCTGCGTTGCGGTTGCAACAGACTACAATTTAAATCCACCCCATCCCAATGACTTTGGTGGAAACGTACTTTCCTGCATCAAGCGACTATGCAGTAAAACCTGGTGGCGCAAAGCTATTAAAACTATGCGCAGCTCTGTCATGGAAAATACGGCCAGAGATCTTCGCCTTGTATCCAAGAATAGCGGTGCCTACGCGAGCAACATTGGAGTAAATAACCGGGCACGAGAAATACTACAAAACCGCTATATCCTGGAAAATACCTTTGCCACAAATCAACATGGGCAAACATTCTCTCTTCAAGAGCTATCCGACAAAAGCATATCTAACCCGGAGATCCGCAAAGCTGAGTTGATGACCCGCCTTAATGGCTTTGAAACGGTAGCAAAATCATACCGGCATAGAGCTGAATTCTACACTGTGACAACACCATCACGCATGCATGCTGTTCTTTCCAACGGGCAGCCCAATCCAAAATTCGATGGAACGACACCGAAAGAAGCCAATACATACCTAGCCCATATATTTAAGTTGATCCGCTCGAAATTAGCCCGAGAAGAAATACGAGTTTACGGCTTTCGTGTTTCAGAACCTCACCATGACGGGACACCGCACTGGCATTATCTGCTCTATATGCATCCCTCTGATCGCAAAACTGTTAGAAAGATATTCAGACACTATTCACTAAAAGACAACCCAGACGAAGCGGGTGCTCGCACTCATAGATTCAAATTTGTAGAAATTGACGAGTCGAAAGGATCTGCCACAGGGTATATAGCGAAGTACATTTCCAAAAACATCGGTGGCGAGGACCTAGAGACAGATCTCTACGGAGAAGATGCTGCTTATGATGCCGACAGGGCAGGCGCATGGTCGTCTATACATGGTATCCGGCAATTTCAACAAATCGGCGGCCCGCCTGTTGGCGTATGGCGAGAGTTGCGGCGGATGAAATGCCCGAAGGGAAGTGGACTAGAAGAAGCGTGGATCGCAGCAGACAGTGCCGATTGGGCAGCTTATGTAATGGTGACAGGAGGCCCCACCCTCCCGCGCGCTGATCGAAATATTTCCCTGTATCACGAACATCGCACCGCGATAAACCCACAAACCGGTGAAATACCGAGGAGCCATTTTTCGAGGTACGGCGATTTAAAGAAGCCACCGTTACGAGGCCTGATAGTCAAGGCTACAGGTGAAAAAGTCATATCCCGCACTTTGAACTGGAAAATAGAAAACTTCAGCCCAAGCATTGGCATTCACAGTGGGCACGGACCACCAAGAGCGGGGCCACATTGCGCTCTTCCCTTGGACTCGTGTCAATAACTGTACGCCAACAATCAACACTACTAATCGTAGGCAACAGATAAATGAGCAAATTGATGACAATTGACGATTTCGAGACCTTTGAACTGCAAGAAGCCATAAAACTAATAAACAAAACCGTGCTGATGAAAGAGGACGGGGAATTCCCCGTGCCTGGGATTGGGGCATTGGGTGTAATTTCCGGCGTTTTGACGCTGAATGAAGAGGTAGAGGTGGTTATAAAACTGATTGACCGGGTCACGCAAATGACAAAGCAGGAATATTCGAACCAAATCGAACGGGTTATAGATGACGACATCAGATAAACGTGGCTCCAGTGCCTTCGCAGTTGGAGAATAGATCTGATGGAGGCTGTTAAGACCGATATAGACCAGCGTACCCTTGCAGATCAGCATTTTTTGTGGACAATGAGATATGTGCGTTCTCATTCGCACAAAATTAATACTGTTCGCCGCATGGAACGCTGGCGACGCCAAATAAATACGCAAAGGATATGCGCCCCATGAATAAACAAACTTTTGTTTGTCCCTTCTATATTGATTCTTCAACCTTGGCACTAAATCACGATGCTTATAAATACACTAGCGTGACCGCCGAGGAGATTTCAAATGTATAAATGGGTAACGATTCAAAAACTGTCAGAACTTACCGGTATATCCCGTGAAGGGCTTTATGCACATAAGAAAAAAGGACATCTAAGGCAAGAAATTCACTGGATTAAACGGCACGGTCGACTTTTCATTCACTTGGAGAACTTTTTTTCGTGGCTGGAAAATACCGGGGAGTAACCCGCCGGGGAAATGCTTGGCAAATCTCCTTTACGTATAAAGGCGAGCGCTGCCGAGAACAGTTGCGGTTTCCGGGCACAAGAAAAGGCGAAGATGCTGCAAACAATTTCCGTGGAAGAGTCTTAATGGAAATTGATATGGGCACGTTCGACTACGCAAAACATTTTCCAGAGA
>JAHRWB010000072.1 GCA_019090385.1 Pseudomonadales bacterium
GAGGATTGATTAATAACAGTTTGCAATAATTGTTGGCGTTAAACTGACTCGCCGGTATACTGCTTAGCCTCTATTGTTTGCGAGTGCACACGTGGTCCGTCATGAATCTGCAGAAGTCCGTCGGGCGCAAATATTGGATGCAGCCCTGATTTGCTTTTCCGAGAAAGGCTATCACGGCGCGTCTATGGAAATAATTGCAAAAACTGCCGGGCTCTCCAAGGGCGCGCTTTACTGGTATTTTAAAAACAAGAACGATCTGTTTATAGGTTTGTTCGATCTGTTTATCAGTGAGACATTTGATGCCTGGGCTAGAATTGAGCGCAGTGATGTACTCACTATATTGATGCAACAGGGCGAACTGGTGCTGAACAGATTATTGGATTCCCGAGCGCTTCTGGAAGTCTGGCTGGAATTTTTAAGTCATAAAGAGGCCAGTGAAAAGATGTCCATGGCTTATGCATCTTCTCGGGAAATGATTGCTCACCTGCTTCTGGAAGGAATGCAGAAGGGCGAGATAAGAACGGTTGATGCCATGGCTTTCTCCGGCATGTTCACCGGCATGATCGAGGGGCTGTTGGTACAGGCCTTACTCGATTCTGAATTTGATCCGCGCCCGGCCTGGGCTGCTGGTTTTGGGGTGATGGCGCGAGGATTAATGCCTGAAGATAATCAGCAAGGGAATCTAAAACCAAATGTGTTAAGCGGAAACTATTGATGCAAGGACGATCGCAACAGCGCATACCCACTCATCTACGCTGTAATAATCTATCTGACCCGATGGGAATTCATGATCGAAATCCGCGTTTATCATGGTGGCTAAATGATGATAGACCGGCCGAAATTCAAACGGCTTATCAGCTATTGGTTGCATCTACCCCGGAAAAATTATCCAGAGAAGAAGGTGATTTGTGGGATAGCGGAAAGGTTGAGTCACATGATACGACCTTCATTTGTTATGGAGGGAGTGCACTAGGTGCACGCATGCGAGCTTTCTGGAAAGTTCGTAGCTTTGACAGTGATGGCCTCGTATCACTTTGGAGCGAAGCGGGTAGTTTTGAGCTTGGGCTGCTTGGGTTGGATGATTGGAAAGCCCACTGGGTTTCTACGCCCTTGATGGGTGACAAACATACACCCGTTCAGGTGCCGGCATTAAGGCGCGAGTTTGAGGTGGACAAAGCTATTGTGTCAGCACGGCTTTATGTGAGTGCTTTGGGTATATATGATATTGAGATTAATGGCTTGAGAGCTATTGATCTAGAGCTGGCACCGGGCTGGACAGATTATTCCAAGCGGGTTTGTTATCAGGCCTATGATGTAACACATTTATTGGATCGCGGGGAAAATGTTCTGGGTGCCCTGCTGGCTGACGGTTGGTATTGCGGTGCATTGGGAAACGGAAATCGGCAGCAATATGGTGATAGACCTGAACTGTTAGTGCAATTGGAAATTTATTTGGATGATGGGTGCATACAAACCGTTATTTCGGATAAAAACTGGCAGTGGTATCCCTCGGAAATACTATATTCGGATATGCAAAAAGGTGAATCTGTAGATTTACGGCAGACACTGGGCGATTGGAGCCGTATCGGTTACACCACCACCAATTGGTACTCAGTATTAGAGAACAGGTCGCGGTCGATTGACCTCTCGCCTACACTTGGTCCCGGTGTCAGAGTGATTGAAGAGTTGGAACCTGATAAAAAACCGTCCATACGTGAATTGCCTCAGGGTGGTCGTCGTTTTATCTATGATTTGGGTGAGAATATTGTTGGTCGCATACGGATCTGGCTAAGGGCAGAGCCCGGCGCTCTGGTACGCTTTCGCTATGCAGAAAGACTGGATGATGAGGGCGAATTGTACTTCGACAATTTACGCAGTGCAGAGGCCATTGACTACCTGACCTGCGCTGGAAGCGATAGTATATTTGAGCCACGTTTTACCTTTCATGGTTTTCAGTTTGTAGAAATAAGCGGTCAGCTAGATGCGGACGCGATGCTGGAAGTGAAAGGTATGGTTCTGAGCAGCGTACACTTGCTGAGTGGAGAATTCGAATGTGATCATGGGCTGATTAATCAGCTCCAGAGTAATATTGTTCGCAGTCAGCAGGGTAATTATATTGATTTGCCCATGAGTGGCCCGCAGCGTGATGAGCGCTTGGGTAGCGCCGGGGAGGCCCATTTATTTGCGCGCACGGCAGCATTTAATTCAGATATGGCTGCGTTTTATTCAAAGTGGATGCAGGACCTTGTGGATGCTCAAGGAGCGGATGGTAGTGTGCCTGCGGTTGCCCCCCTGCCACCTCAGTTGGATATTCCGCTTGATGGTGGTCCTGGCTGGTCAGATGCAATTATTTTGTGTCCCTGGACAATGTATCGCTGTTATGGCGATAAAGCCCTGTTAGAGCAGCATTATTTCGCGATGAAAGCTTTTTTGACCAACCTTGAAAAGCGCTATCCTGATTTTATTCGGGCCGATGCAGAAACAGACATGCATGCTGTTACGGGTGAAGTAGCCTGGCGTGGTTATGGAGATTGTTTGGCGGCAGATGGTATTCTGTCTGAGCAAACCCAGGCTGGTAATACACCCCGAGATTTAATTGGCACTGCGTACTACTGTTACTGTGCGGGCATGTTAGCCCGAATAGCAGGCATTATCGGCAATCTGGCTGATCTGGATTATTACCAAGCCCTGAGTCAAAAAATCCGTGCGGCTTTTCGTGCACGTTTTGTCACCGTGGATGGGCGTTTGGTAAGTCAAACGCAGACAGCTTATGTGCTGGCTCTACATTTTGGTTTGCTGAATCGCAAAGAGCAGAGCCTGGCCATTAGACAGCTGGTCATTGATATTGAAGAGCGTAACTACCATCTTTCTACCGGCAAATTGGGTACACCTTATTTGTTGGATGTGCTCACTCGCCATGGGCAGCTTGCGGTGGCGTATCGCATGCTGATGCAGACCTCGGCTCCCGGTTGGTTGTACCCCATTACCCAGGGTGCAACAAGCATATGGGAGCGTTGGGATGGCTGGACGGAACAATCCGGTATGCAAAACCCGGAAAGAAATAGCTTTAATCATTGTGCTTTTGGAGCGGTGGGTGAGTGGCTGTACAGTACTTTGGGGGGGCTTGATTTGGCACCCGATCTGGCACCTGCCAGGAACGCCTATCGGCACCTTTTGATTAGGCCACAGCCGCCTATTGGTGAGCAGTTTCCAGGATCTGCTCCGATACGATGGGTTAGGGTAGCTATGGAGACAAACTACGGTCGGGTTGAAAGCGAATGGGATATTTCCAATGACACTTTTACCTTACAGATTAAAATACCTGCAAATTGTAGTGCAACAGTTATTTTACCTGATGGTGGCACACACGAAGTCGCATCGGGGCGACACAATTTCGAAATGAAAATTGCAAAAGGCCGACAGCAACCAGCAGAATTGTTAGAACAGCTTGAAGTGGCAAGTTAGTTTCGCGTTATTCCATATATTTTTGATGTAGCAATGCTGTGGTTGCACGGACGAAATATTTCCAGGGACAAGTACCGGCATCGGAAGCTATGAATATGTTTGATATTGATGGACTCAAACAAAAACAACTTAAAACACTGATCGATGTATCCAATAAATGTAATCTAAGATGCCGCATGTGTCATTTTAGTTATGATAAAGTGTTTTATCGCACAGCAATATTTATGTCGCCTACCCAGTTTTCTGAAATTTCTGAGCAGGTACTACCTTATTCTCACAGTCTGGTGCTGTCTGCTGGTAGTGAGCCAACGACCTCTCCTCATTTTGGTGAAATACTGCGTATAGCGAGTACTTTTCATCTAAAGGAACTACTATTTCTAACCAATGCTACCTTGTTAACAGAAAAGCTGTGCCAAATCATTATTGACAGTGGTGTTACACAAGTGGATATATCCTTTGACGGAGCCAGTAAGAAAACCTACGAACACATACGCCGGGGGGCCTCCTTCGACAAAGTAACCAAAAATATTGCAATGCTGAGCAGAATGAAGAAGGAGCAAGGTTCGCTAACCCCAAGGTTGCAATTTAACGTTACCTTAATGCGTAGCAATTTGGAGGAGCTTCCTGAGTTTGTGGCACTGGCAGAGCAGCTGGGAGTGGAGCGAATTGGTTGCAGGCATCTCATGCCTTACGCAGATTTGGATATGCAGAGTGAATCACTTGCACATGATCCGGGTTCTGCTAATGAATATTTCCAACAGTTTTTATCTGCAGCGGATGCCTCCAAAAGCGTTTCTGTTATTACTTTTCCGGATTTTTTCGAAACTACCCAGATAATTAATATCACTGCCTTAGAGAGTCCTCCAGAAAATTCAACCTCTGATGATTTACTGGTGAATCATAATGAAATGGCGAGTGGCATTTTTAGTCCGTCCTTTCTCGGGAACTTGGGGCCAACGGATGAAAGACCCAGCGGAGATGTCGATTCGCCCTCCACTGATTTTGAGTCAGTTAACCGAAAAGTAACTTTTCGTGGCTGGGCAATAGATCAATACAGAATTACCAATATTCACGTTTTCATAAGAGTTAAAGAAGAAGGGCAAAGCGAATACTTGCTGAAAGTAGGGGATGCAAAAAAACTTAATGGCTCTCGCCCCGATGTTTCGACAAATTATCCTGATTATCCCAATAAAAACTCTGCCGGATGGGAATTTTATTTTGATATAGTCGGTAGTCAGCTAGCGTCTAAAGAGACCTTAACCTTTGCTTTTATGGCTGAAAATCTCTGTGGGTTCAAAACTTTCTTAGGTGAAAAAGTGGTTAGTTTCTACAATGAAGAGGCAACCGACCCCTATTTGTTCTGCAAGCGTCCGTTCACCAGTGTTTATATAGACACTAATGGAGATGTGTACCCCTATCCAGATTGTAGGCCAGACAAACCGTATGGAAACCTGTTGGAACAAAAATTGCCATTTGAAGAAGTCTGGAATAACACTGCTTTTAGGAAGCTGCGACGGGAAATCGCGCAAAACCAGCCGCCAAAAATGTGTGTGAACTGCCCTGATTTCATTAATCGAAATGTTGATGATGATGATTTTTTTGAAAACCGGGATGTTGAGGACAGGTATAAGACAGAGTTCCGGGAGAGGAAACGCTCCCGTTGAGATTTTGCTATTAGCCTTTTGGCCTACTAGCAAAATCGCAGCCTGTTATGACTAGGATAAAACTTTGCGAAGTGCCTTACCTGGCTAGCCGAAATTCACTTTCAATACTTTTTTTCGATTGGTCTTGGTATCGTACTGAAAGCGCTCGGTGGTATTGGGGTTTTGCCCATAAGTGTGTAAAGACAAGCTGATACCTTCACCAATATTGTCAACTGTATGGATATGTCTGGTTTCCATGCTGATAACGTCGCCGAGACTGATATCTGTATGACTGACTGCTGCCACTTCGGCATAATCAGGATCTTCATGGCTACCGTCATCCTGCCTATCCCACAGTGTATTGCGTTCTATGCCTCGCACTCCTGCCACTACAGCCCAGGTACCGTGGTCATGAGGAGGTACATGCAGATCTTTTTCGCCCCAGGCAACAACGATTACGTTAAGGCTTTGGTCGTGCTCCTCATGAAGTACGGATATGCCGACACCCATGTCCGAATTGATAGAACTCATTTTTTCGGTTAGCCAGGAGCCATCTTCGGCTAGTTTTTTGGCTAACGGCTTTACCGCTTCTGCCATGGCATTGTCTACCAAACCTTCTGATCGCAGGCGGCGTAGATCACTAACGTATTCATTTACAGTATATCCCATTATCTTTCCTTAGTTATTTGTAATAAAAACGCAAAGAATAGTTAAATGCCCTATTACCAATTATTGATGATAGCCGATCAATGGAGACATTGGATATAGTTTTCTATCAACCTATTCCTTCAATACCGGGGTGGCAAAACATACTTTCTGTAAGTACTGTGGTGTAAAACCATATTACACTCCGCGTCCAAATCCTGATGGAATCGATATAAATGTAAACTGTCTGGATACTCGGCCTAAACGCGTAGATCTCATAGCGTTTGACGGCCAGAACTGGGATGAAAACGCTCATAAGCTTACACATATAAGCAAATAGGCTGAATGGTGGTAAATTACGGAATTAGCCTGCGCTGGATATTACACGGGGCTTTATTTTATGAATATGTGAATGCCTTATTCTTAGCTGTCAGTAGCCTATTAGCTCACGCACCTTAAAAGTGCGCCCTTTGATTTTACCCCTTTTCAATCTAGTTAGTGCCTGGTCTGCCACTTCTCGTTTGACCGCTACAAAGGCATGCATACTGGTAATATCTATCTTGCCAACATCATCGCCTTTCAAGCCTGCATCCCCGGTTAGCGCTCCAAGAATGTCACCAGGCCTTACTTTTTGTTTGCGACCACCGTCAATTTGCAGAGTGATCATGGCAGGTTCAAAGGTGAGAGCAGACGATAGATCTAAATCCGATATCTTTTTAATAACGCTGTCGGCGTCTCGGTAAACTTCGATAGCGGCAATACGGTATCGTTCGTTTACTGTAAACAGATTGAGTGCTAAGCCAGTATTTCCATTTCGGCCAGTCCTGCCTATGCGGTGGATATGTGTCTCGGCATCCCTAGTGATTTCATAGTTAATAACGGCATTGAGTTCCTTAACATCCAAACCCCGGGCAGCGACATCAGTTGCTACGAGTACAGAGCAGCTGCGATTGGAAAAGCGCAGCAATACCTGGTCTCGTTCTTGCTGCTTTAGGTCGCCATGAATGGCCAGGGCTGAAAGTCCTTCTTGCTGGAGGTATTCAGCAATGCTCTGGCATTCTTTTTTTGTGTTACAAAAAATTAACGTGGATTCTGGTCGGTAGTGCTTTAACAGAGCTGAGAGCCCTTGCTTGCGTTTGGTTTTTTCTATTTCAAAAAAATACTCCTGGATGGTAGAACTTCCATGGGTGGTATCCCCGGTTACCCTAACTGGTTTATACAGATATTGGTTGGCGATAGCCTGGATGGTATTTGGATAAGTAGCAGAGAATAATAGTGTTTGACGCTTGGTAGGTAACCCTTCGATAATCAATGAAATTTCTTCAGAGAAGCCCATATCCAGCATGCGATCGGCTTCGTCCAGCACCAGCGTTTTAAGCTGATCCAATTTAAGTGTTTTTTTCCCCAGGTGTTTCAGAATTCTGCCGGGTGTGCCAACCACGATATGCGCTCCATATTCCAGAGAGCCTATTTGAGGGCCGATGGAAATCCCCCCGCAGAGAGTAACAATTTTTACATTCTCGATACGGCGCGCTAAACGGCGTAATTCTTTGCTAACCTGGTCGGCCAATTCACGGGTGGGGCATAACACCAGGCTTTGTACCTGAAGACGTTTTGTATCCAGTTTTTCTAACACCCCTAGACCAAAAGCCGCGGTTTTACCCGACCCGGTTTTTGCCTGGGCGATTACGTCTTTACCCGAAAGTATTTCTGGCAGGCTTTTAGCCTGAATCTCGGTCATTTCGACATATTTCAGGGTATCGAGATTTTCCAGCAGATTTGGAGAAAGAGAAAGACTTGAGAATGGTTGATGCATTGGGTCTCGAGGAATGTTGTTTTAGCGAGGGCCGCATTCTAGCACCGAATTGTAATTGGATGTGTTGCAGCTGCATATATAGGTGATTTGCATAAGCAGAGGACAGAATGGAACTATGACAAAAAAGCTACGTCCAAACATTCACAAACGAGTCTTGCCAAGGAGGAATCAGGGTTTGGCCAGCTTAAAGCAAAAATTTGAACCGTTCGCGGAAAATATTGACGAGTCTTACTTTTAATCTCCTCCCAGGCCCTGTTGCTTTAGGTAGTTGTCGATGGTCGCGCAATCGCCGCTTAAAATTACACGGGGCTGTTTGCGAGAAAGCTGGTAGTCGTACATGGGATCGTAGTACCAATTCAGCAATTTCTCTATCCACTGCTTGTGTACGGTGGCATAGGCAGGCGTATCTGGAGGTTCAGCAAACGCTTGGGTAAGATTATCTATCACGTCTTGGCAACGCAAACCGCCCAGACGGCGTTTAATGCGCAGCAATGAGGCGTTATAGCGGGCTTCTAATTGCTCGGTGCCTATTCCAGGTAATTTAAGGCTATCTACCACGTACTCCTGAAAAATACGCTGACTGCGTTCTGCGAGGGAGCTTTCAAGTACGATAACCGGCGCCTTTTGCATTCTTTGGAATAAGGGCTCCGGAACAGCCAAGCGGCCAATAACTCTACTTTCATCTTCGACGATGAGGGTTTTTGATGAGCGCAGCTGGAGTAGCTGTCTGGATAAAGCGTGCTCAAAGTTTATCGTGGTGGGTTGTTCGGAGTCGTGGCGTCCGAAAGCTGATCCCCTGTGATTGGCTAATTTCTCCAGATCAACGGAAAAGGGAAATTTATTGATAAAAGGCGTTTTGCCTGAGCCTGTTCGCCCGGCGATAATAATAATCTCTTGATTCGTCGGCAAGTGGGCAAAGTGGTCCAGACAATATGTGCGCAGTGCTTTGTAACCGCCTTCAACAATAGGGACACGGGCACCTGTTGCGGCTAGCCATGTTTGAACGATCTGAGATCGTAGTCCCCCACGCCAGCAATAAAGGTAACTGCCCGGATATTGGGCCAGCGCATTATGCCATTCGGACATGCGCTGCTGTTTAACTTTGCCACTGATTAGTTGATGACCTAGATCAATAGCAGATTGTCTACCCTGGATTTTGTAGCATGTACCAATCTGTTTGCGTTGTTCGTTGTCGAGCAGCGGTAAACTAATACTGTTGGGAAATGCGCCCGCTTCAAATTCGCGGGGTGAGCGAAGGTCGATAAGCTTGGTATCACCGACCAGCAGTTGCTCAAAGTTCATTTTATTTTAATCTTGCTCAGGGTACGGTATCGATTATAACCCGGTGATTTATAAAATCTTCCAGGTGTTCTTTGAGTATTTCCAGGTCTTCGTGCTGCTCAGCATCTATAGCAGATTTGATGGCCAGGGTTTGTAACTCAATAGCGCGTGTAAAGTTCCCTTTTGCTGCAGAAGCAGCTGCAAAAGTATCAAGGTAGGCCGAATTTAGCATGGCATCACTGTCTTCAACCATGATATTGCTCATTATTCTAAATGCAAAATCGGGCTGTTTTAGTGCATCAATTTCTGTCACTGCCAATGTCCAGGCTACTTCATTAATGATGGCGGAATTATCGGGGGCAAGATCTACTGCAGCCTCATAATTGAGCAAAGCGCGTTTTAAATTCTGTTTGACGCCTCCTCCTCTTGCATAGAGGTTGCCGAGTACGATGTGCGCTTCGGGGTCATCATCTTTGGCAAGCTGCTTAATCCATTTGATGACTTCCTTGCTAAAGGGGCGTTTTTCAGCTGTTAAAAATCGCGCTAATTGTAGTTGAGCCGGGGTATGCGATTGAGTGGCAGCTGCGTAGAAAAACTGTTCAGATTTGTCTAGATCAAAATGTTCCGAATGGCGATTCATGTAGTAAAAGCCCAGCATATATTTTGCGTCTGCATTGTCCAATTGCGCAGCCTGAAGCAAAAGTGCATGCCCGGAAGGTACGTTATCTTCGCCGTACACTTCACTTATATAAAGCTGTCCCAGCACATACATAGCCTCGTCAGATCCCTGGGCTATGGCTCTCAAATAATGATCAAGTGCGAGTTCCAGTGCTTCTGTGCGCACCTCGCCATCTAGGGATCGGGCCTGCATCTGAAATATTCTTGCCAGCATCAGTGTTGATAGGACATTACCTGAGCGGGTGGAACGATTGAGCCAGCGTATGGCATCTTCATAGCGTTGTTCGTAGATTAAAAAGGCACCGATCCAGGCTTGTGCTGCACCGTCCTCCTGGCTCGCCAGATGGTTTATGAGCAGGCCCGTGCTGAAGGGCTTACCCTTGAGTTTTGTTTCAATCTGTTCGCGAATGACATCGTACTGTGTGGTCAAATCGAAAATAACATTTTCGTGCTTGTTGTCTTGGTCTGCTGCAATAATCATCAGATTCAAGGGCCAGTCCGAACTGGCAACGTAGATAGAACCAACAGTGCTTAGCTGCTTTAGCCGAAGAAAAGATTCTGCCTCAACGGATGAAATTACGGCGTAGGGTAAATCAGTGCTGCCATCACGCTTGGATTCGGTGGCTTCTACCAGCCGATTAATCCAGTTTTCATGTACCAGGGCTGCATCCTCAACTTCCAGATATCGGTAGTAAGTCCGCATTGCCATGTGTCCGGTGATGCTGCCATAGTAATTATCCAGAATGGTTGCACCAATGGCACCTAATTTCAGTGGTTGGTCTTCTATGATTTCAAGCACATTCTGTTCCAGTGGAATGAGCCGCTCCATTCGTTCAGCAAAATCTTCAGATGCAACAAAGGTGGATTTTAGTTTTTTTATCGAAATGTTCTCACCCTTCGATGCCCGCTCGGCCAGATCTGCATAGTTTGCCGAGGATATCTGGTAGCTGGTACAGGCATTTAGTACCATGAGTGAGCAAATGAACAAAATCCGATGTAGCAATGCACCCTGTCTTCGGCCTGTCTGTTTAATGGCTTTAATCTTGCACATAAGCATGCACAGAGCCCTGCAGACCCGATTGTAGGTAGCCCAGGTAAGGGTGGATAATATTATTTGCATACGTTGGGTAATACTCCGTTGGTATTTCCATATATCATGCGGTCTTTTAACCTTGATTAGTACCGGGTTTTGTCTGTTTAGCAGGTTCTAATTCCTCATGGTTTAGAACACAGACAGTAGTATTCAGTTCAAGTTTCAATTGTAATACTGACTGAATCAATTTTAGCTGCTTTTTTTAAGGAGGTATGTATGGGAATGCACAGTTTACCAAGTCAGGAGCAACTTCTACCGGGGCGTACGGCTAAAATGCCCGTTGCGGCACAGCATGTCTTGCTAAATAGCCCCATGGAAGCGCCTTTTCCAGAGGGTGCACAACAGATTTTCTTCGGCATGGGCTGTTTTTGGGGTGCTGAAAGATTGTTTTGGAACCTGAAGGGAATCATTACCACTGCCGCAGGGTACGCCGGTGGAAATACACCCAATCCGAGTTATGAAGAGGTTTGTTCAGGTCGCACCGGACACACAGAGGTAGTAATGGTGGTGTATAACCCGGCTGAGCTCAACCTATCTGAGCTGTTAACATTGTTTTGGGAATCACACGATCCGACCCAGGGCATGAGACAGGGCAATGATATGGGAACCCAGTATCGGTCTGCAATATATACACTTACCGATTCTCAGTTATCTGAGGTGCAGGCATCCTGCAAGCAGTATGAAAGTGCCCTGAAGAGCGGTGGTTTTGGTGCTATCACCACGGAGATCGGTCAATTACAGGAATTTTATTACGCTGAGGACTACCACCAGCAATACTTGTTTAAGGTTCCTAATGGCTATTGTGGCCTCGCAGGCACAGGAGTTTGTGTAGCGTCTGCGCCTTGAGTGGAAACCTTAAGTAAATATGGTCAACCCATATTTATTTTTATTCTGGCTAATTTAATTTTTTTCCGAAAGGAAGGAGTGATGTACTATTGAGTAAGCGCAGCCAACGCGGTTCAGATTTGGGAATCGGCGTGGATTTTGGTACGACGAATAGTGCGGCGGCAATTTTTGATGGACAAAAAGTCTTTTTGGTCCGTCTTGAAGAACACGATGAAATCATGCCTTCCGCAACTTACATTGATAAGGAGTTGCACAGTAAAACCGGACAAGCTGCTATTGATCGCTATATTGCGGATAACTCCGGTCGCACGGTTGAAATGATACCCGAGGTTATTGGTGAGAGTAGCATGTTGGTGGGAGACTATAGTGCTGAGAACCCTAAACCTGTAGAAACCATAACCAAGAAAATTTATGGCCTGCCACTCACAGATTCCGGTTTGCAGGGCAGACTGTTTCGCGGTGTAAAGCGCTTGTTGGGAAACAAAAACCTTAAACGTTTGATGGTGTTTGATCGGGCATTTCGCCCCGTCGCATTGATAACGCCCCTATTACTAAGAATACGCAAAAGTATAGACGCGTATTCTCA
The DNA here is from genome assembly GCA_019090385.1 of Pseudomonadales bacterium. Classification (GTDB taxonomy): domain Bacteria; phylum Pseudomonadota; class Gammaproteobacteria; order Pseudomonadales; family Azotimanducaceae; genus DC-out156. The sequence goes on from JAHRWB010000072.1 coordinate 12,054, forward strand.
TGACTTTAGTCATGCTTGCCTGGGACACCCGGTCAATTTTGAAGGCAAGGATGAGCATCACAATGATCTGGCGTTATCCAGGTTGGGCGAAGCGTATCGTTATGCGGGAATTGAAACATTTGAATTTTACCCCGAACCGATAGCAGCAACGGTCAGCTATTTACATGCTAACCCCAAAGCAAAAGGGCGTACGGTACTAACGGTAGATTTTGGTGGTGGCACCCTGGACACCTGTATTTTGCGCCGGGAAGAGCAGGGTGATTTTCAGGTCGTGGCTACTCACGGTACCGGGCTGGGAGGAGATCATATAGATCAGACCATATTTCGGACATTGTTGTTTCCCCTGCTGGGAGAGGGCGAAACCTGGATTCGCCGGGGTGAAGATAAAGAAATAGAGACGGAATTTCCCTTTGAACAATATGCAGACATGTTACTCAACTGGGCCGTAACCTATGTGCTTAATCAGAATAAGTACACCACACCGGTGATGGATTGCCTGGAGCAGGGAGGCCCGGCAAGGCTAAAGTTCAGGCGTTTACGAGAGTTGATCAAACAAAATTATGGTTACCTGGTTTTTCAGCGAATCAAGGAATTTAAGGCGATGTTGTCGGTGCAGGAGAGCGCCGTGCTGGATATACCCGAAATAGATGTGGAAATTCGGCTTACCCGGGCGGAATTTGAACAATTAATTGCGCCGGAACTGGACACCTTTCGAAACATCGTTGATGAAACGCTTACGCTTGCCGGGTTGGAATACGAGGATATCGATCTGGTACTGCGTACCGGTGGTTCGTCATTGATACCTGCTGTCAGGCAGCTACTGGATGGGCGATTTCCAGGCAAGGTAGTCGAGCACGATCCGTTTACCAGTGTTGCTACAGGTCTTGCCATTGCTGACTATTATGGTTACGCAAAAACCGCCTAGATGCGCAGGCATATACGTTTAGTTAGTGGCTAATGCGTAGCTGGAGTGTATTAATCTGGTGGCAACCAATTGCTGTCGATGACTCCGCAAAAAGAGTGCAGCATACGGTAGGTCAATCCCCATACAAAGTGCTGGCCAGTGATTCTGTAACCGGCATAGGGTGTAGGTTGGCCACCAACATGTCGGTCCTCCTGGACGTGATTATCCCCGGTGAAAATAGGCATTAGTGGGGTCCAGACAGTTTCTGCTACTTCGTAGTTCAGATCTTCTCGTTGCGGTTCATGTAGGACGAAAACGTGGGGAGCAATCAACATATTTAGATTTCGTCCCACCGGATTAGCACTCAAATGGTCCAGTTCACCGAGGTATTCAACATGTTCGAGGTCAATTCCGATCTCTTCCTGGGTTTCCCGTATAGCGGCATTTTTTAGGTTCTGATCAGCGTCCTCCATATGACCTCCTGGAAAAGCCATGTGCCCAGACCAGGGATCTCCGGCTCTCTCAGCCCGACGAATAAACAGAATATCCACCTCTTTTTGTTTAGATTCCCTCAGCAATAATGCCACTGCGGCCTGTCGCGGATACACGCTTTCAGAAAGCAGGCTCGCGGCATGTTGTTTTAGGCGATTCTGAATTAGATCAATGCTTAACTGTTGACTCATGAAACGTTAACCTGAACGGGTTTATCTAGCTGGTCGGGTATTAAAAGTGGTTCTGAAAAATAACGCAAATTCATGTTTCGTTTGTGGTCCAGCAAATAAGCAAGGGTTGCAAGTCCAGTTTCGGATGCAGGACGATATTTGTTGCGCTGAGTTTACACCAGGAAAACATCAGATGGGTTATGACGGAATTGCCCATGGGGGAATATTATTTAGTTTGCTCGATGATGTCATGGCCAATTGGTTGTGGCTAAAGGGCGAGGCCTGTGTCACGGCTAAAGCAGATATTCGTTATCGTCGACAGGTACCCATTGGAATGCCGCTGCGCCTGGAAGGGCGACTGATTATGCGTAAAGGCCCATTAGCCCAGATGCAGGGGAAAATTGTTCGGGCAGAAGACGGCCAGGTATTGGTAGAGGCCAGTGCCAGTTTTATGCCGCGAAGGGCTTAGTCACCTTGCTATGAGCCATTATATACTGCTATTTTGAAGAAACAGCCTAATAGTAATTACGGAGTGCAGTTTTATGGAATATGCGATCATTGTTGCCATGCTTGCAGTTATACAATTTATAGGTTTTGGCGCTCTTGTGGGTGCTGCACGCGGAAGAACCGGCGTACAAGCACCTGCAGTGAGTGGGAACGAAGAATTTGAGCGATATTTTCGAGTGCAGCAGAATACCCTTGAGCAACTGTTGGCATTTTTGCCGGGCATCTATGCTTTCGCCGTATATGTTGATCCATATTGGGCCGCTGGCCTGGGCATAGTATTTCTTGCTGGACGCCAAATTTACCTGAGGTCGTATACTAAAGATCCGGCTTCCAGAACGGTGGGCTTCCTGATGTCTTTTGCACCTAGCGTTATCCTGGTTATTGGTGGTCTGGTAGGTGCAGTTATAAATTTGCTGTAAATTTTCCTACCAGTTCCCTGGTGGCTTCATGCAGGATAGTGCTTCTTGAGCCATGTAAGCATAAGTTTGCTGGTTGCCTCAGGCTGTTCCTGCTGAATCCAGTGACCGCATTCCAGGGTATGTTCTTCCAGGCTGGGAACAAAGGATGCAAGGTTTGTTGAAGGGGGCACCATATCATAGCGGCCATATATCATTAGTGTGGATTGTTCGATCTGCTGGGATGCATTGACTGTGATCTCCCAGTTGCGAGTGAAATTGCGATACCAGTTAATCGGTGCATTAAAACCACTGGTTTCAAAGGCTTTTACAAAAATATCCAGTTCAATGGGGCTTAATAACGCTCGCCCATTTGGGTTTTGGTCTGCGGCCATGGCAATAAAAGGCATACCGGGACCATAGTCCTTGGGATTGTCCTTCCATTGTTCCGTTCGATACAGGTTATTGAGAAAATTGCGGGTATTATTTTCAAAAGCTTGTGCAGCAACACCGGGTTGGCGATTAAAATGCACAATGTAAAAATCTTGGCCCAGTGCGGCTTCCCAAAAACTCACCCAGTCAGTTTCACCGCGTTCCATAAATGGTACGCTCAGCTGAATAAGTCCTGCTACTCTATCCGGGTATAACATGGCCAGGTTCCACACTACGATAGCGCCCCAGTCATGCCCAACAAACAACGCATCTTTGTAGCCATAGTGGTCCAGTAGGCCTATCAAGTCTGAACACAGATGATGAATGTCGTACGCTTCAACGGCTTTGGGCCGGTCTGTTGTCGCGTAGCCGCGCTGGTCAGGTGCAATGACATGATATCCTGCATCTACTAACGGGTTTATCTGATGGCGCCAGGAGTAAGCCATTTCAGGCCACCCATGGCATAAGACAACGGGCTTGCCTTTGCCGGTTTGGTGAACTGCCATGCGAATACCGTTGGTTTCGATGTACTCTGCTTCAGGAAAATCATTCATTACTTTTTGATTCACTTATAGGTTTGTTTTTTGTTTAAGAAATTTATCCAGGTTCAGCTCGTTACGTACATCACTGGAAAATTCCTGTAAACCGCCCAGGGGGATACCTGTGGATTCAGCGATACGCACCATACGTTGGAAGTTTGAAGCCACACCTGCGGCTTCGATCATTGCTGGTATACCCATTACCGCCACCAGTGCGTTTCGGGTGTCTTCGATCTCACCAATGTCACACCCGACTATGGCCTCGGCAAATGCACTCAATAGTTTGCTATTGTCTATCCGGCTATTTTCGGTGGTGCTACTGCCTTCCAGTATTACCTTGAGGTTCACTTCTTTTTCTAATGCAAGGCTACTCACACGGAGAAACGTTGCATGGGCTGAAGTTCAGTAATAACACTGGTTCAGGGCTGAAACCCTGCTGGCAACCAGCTCGATTTGTTGTCGGTCAAGAAATTCGCCCTGTGCAGTGGGTGAGCCGACCGCATGCATAGGCAGATAGTGTGTAGCACTGAGATCACTGAGGGTTCTAACTTCATCCGGTACCAGACTCATGGCTTGAATCACATAGCCGGTTTTACCCTTGGGCCATAAATCTGATTCTGCGTTTATGTTCTCGTCCGCGGGTATCAATGGCACCCAGGCCTCGCTTTCACAGGCTGTAGTTGGTCGATATTGCGTAGGTTCTCCAGATACAGGCTTGGGCAAGGCATTGGCTGGCAGAGCCAGTGCCAGGCAAAAGCTATCGATACTGACCATGGCAGCCACGGTGCCGACAATTTCAACATATTGCGCATCGCTTAGGCCGCGTGCCAGCACGGATTCATACCAAGTTTTACTGAGTCTGTTCTGATCTCTGGTAATCCTGTGCACCACTTCGACTACTAGCGGGTCAAGGGCACTTACACTCTTGTGTGGCGTATCCACCGCATTTGGAGAGAGCGCCTTTTTTACAAGCTCACAAGTAGTGCAGGAGTTGGCATTTCGGACCTCGCGGGCTATATCGATACGTTGTTCAGCGTTCCACCAGGAGCCCGGTTTTGATAATCGTTGCCAGAAACGGGAATGTGCTTCGTCATATTTTTCGGGGATATCGTAATGGGTGTTTCTGTAGGAGATTTGCATAATTAACCTCTGGTGCTGCAGACAGCACAACGAATGAAATTTAATTGCAGGCTCAAAGGTAATCTGAATAGCTACCCCAGCGCAAGCGGAGTTCACTCAGTAGACGTAGGTAAAGGGGCATGCTGGTTTTAATTGTGCCTGTCAGACGACCTGGGCGTCAGCTAGCATGGCATGCAGCAATACATTACAGCCCGCGCGGCATTGCTCTATAGTTGTGCTTTCGGCTTCATTGTGACTAATGCCACCTTTACAGGGAGTGAATATCATTGCGGTGGGAACCAGATCAGCCATATAGCATGCATCGTGCCCGGCACCAGCGTATATATCCATATGCGAGTAGCCGAGGTTTTTGGCCGCTGTCTGCACGGCATCAGAATTATCGAAGGTGACCGGTGCAAAATACCAGAAGTGATCAACATCTATATTCAGGCTGCGCTGCTCGGCAAGTTGTACGCAATACGATTGGAATTCCTGGTCCATACCAGCGAGAATATCGGGGTCCGGGTTTCTAAGATCGACGCTGAATTTTACACTGCCGGGTATGGTATTTCTGGAATTTGGGAATACTTGCATAAATCCTGTGGTGGCTACAGCTCCCGGCTGACTTCTCAGGGCCAGGGCTTCTATTTCGCAGACTATATTGGCAGAGGCGGCAAGCGCATCGGCACGAAGGTGCATGGGAGTAGAGCCTGCGTGGGATTCACGGCCGGTAATTTCAACATCGTACCAACGAATGCCCTGGCCTAACCTGACAACACCGATAAGTTTGTTTTCATCTTCCAGGATAGGGCCCTGTTCGATATGGGTTTCATAAAACCGCCCTATATTCCGCCCCCCCACCTTTTCCGTACCTAAGTAACCTATTTTGGCCAGTTCATCACCCAGGCGGGCACCGTTTATGTCACGCTTGTCCAACTCCTCATCCAGCTGGAATCTTCCGGAATAAACACCGGAGCCCTGCATTGCGGGCTGGAATCGTGAACCTTCCTCATTGGTCCAGACTGATACTTCTATCGGGGCCTGGGTGGTAATGTTGTGTTCATGTAGGGTGCGCAGTACTTCTACACCGGCCAGAACACCAAAGACACCATCGAATTTCCCGCCAGTGGGTTGGGTGTCGAGATGGCTGCCGGTACAAATGGCTGGCAGACTGTTGTCTCGGCCTGGACGCCGTGCAAATAGATTGCCAAATGCATCAACCGTGACGTTACAACCAGCTGCTACACACCATTTTACAAACAGGTCACGCCCCTGACGATCTAAATCGGAGGCTGCGGGACGATTGCAGCCGCCTTTTTCGGTGGCACCGATACGGGCCATTTCTATAAGGCTCTGCCATAGACGCTCAGCGTTGATTCTGTGTTTAAAAAAATTATCCGATGAATGCGATGTATTCATATTGATTATCAGCCTCTATATAGCCTGGATACTAGTTTATAGCCGCAGGCTGAAGCAATGTCAGAAAACCGATAATAGCTAGGCATTTGATGGAAAACTGAATTGTGCACCATCACGCACATTGCTTGAAGGCCAACGTTGAGTGATTGTTTTACGTTGCGTATAAAACCTTACTGCATCCGGTCCATAGGCGGATAAATTTCCGAACAGGGAGTTTTTCCAACCACCAAAACTATGGCAGGAAACTGGAACAGGTAATGGCACATTAATACCTACCATGCCGACGGTTATGTGGTCCGAGAAATGTCGCGCTGCTTCTCCATCTCTGGTAAATAGGCAGGTGCCGTTTCCAAACTGATGCGCATCAATTATTTGCATGGCTTGTTGCAGGTTATCCACGCGCATTACACACAGAATGGGCCCAAAAATTTCATCGCTATGGATTTTCATCCCGGCCTGTACCTTGTCAAACAGGCAGGCACCGAGAAAAAATCCGTCTTCATAGTTTTGAACCACCAGGCCTCGGCCGTCGATAAGCAACTCTGCTCCTTCGTTTTCGCCCTGTTCAATGTAGCTGCTTACCTTGCTTAGATGTTCTGCAGAAATAAGCGGACCCATTTGATTTATTGGGTCTGTACCGATGCCAATTTTTAGCTGTGAGATTTCTTTCTTGAGTTTGGTAATCAATTTGTCAGCGACGTCGTCACCCACGGCTATTGCCACGGAAATAGCCATACATCGTTCGCCACAGGAACCAAACGCTGCGCCCATCAGCGCTGATACCGCGTTGTCCAGATCGGCATCGGGCATAACTACGGCATGATTCTTCGCGCCTCCCAATGCCTGTACACGCTTGCCATTGGAGCTGCCGGTGCTGTAAATATGTTCTGCAATAGGTGTAGATCCAACGAAGCTTATGGCTTCGATGCGCGGGTCGGCTAACAAGGTATTTACGGCGATTTTGTCACCATTGACGACATTCAATACGCCCGGTGGCAGACCTGCATCATGGAATAATCTGGCAATCAGTAGGGCGGCACTGGGGTTGCGTTCTGAAGGTTTTAACACGAAGGTATTGCCACACACGATTGCCAGTGGATACATCCACAGTGGCACCATGGCAGGGAAGTTAAATGGCGTTATGCCTGCCACAACGCCCAGCGGCTGAAATTCACTCCAGACATCTATTCCAGGACTGATGTTCTTCGAGTATTCTCCCTTAAGCAGTTCCGGTGCTGCACAGGCATATTCGACATTTTCTATACCGCGCTGAACTTCTCCCAAGGCATCACTGTGTATTTTTCCATGTTCTTCAGTGATTACTCGGGCTATGGACTCACAATTCTGCTCCAGCAGCGTTTTAAAACGGAATAGTATTTTGGTGCGCTTGGCTAGAGATGTGTCACGCCACGCTGGAAATGCGTCCGCTGCAGCAGCGATGGCAATTTCTGTTTCAGTTTTACTGGCCATTGACAAAGTACGAAATTTCTTGCCGGTGGCTGGATTGTATACTGCTTGCTTACGCTCCGATTGAATGCCTTGCTCTGCGTTTACCAGGTGACCTATTTGCGCTTCTATGCCGAGTTCTATGCCGTGTTTTTTGTTGGCGGGATCAATTTTCTGTGCGCTTGCTGTTTTTTTTCTTTGGCTCATTGTAGAGGCTTTCCTTAAACTTGCTGACGTTTCTCTGAGCTGCTGATGCTGTCATGCGCCTTTAGCCGTATCTTTGCTTTATATTGTACTATTGTTTTGCCGCCGTTTTACTCCTTGTGAAACTTGGGCAAAATCTTGTTTACGTAGGTATCTATAATGGATTCTTCATTGCCATTATCCAGGTAGATATTGAATTGAGTAACTCCTGCAGCCTCCAAGGCACGTAATTTATCAATATGATCAGCTGGTGAGCCTAATATACAAAAACTCTCAACTATTTCTGGCGTGATAAAATCCAGATAAGGATTATCACTTTGCCCATGTTTACTGTAATCATACCCTTTTCGCCCCTCAATATAAGCGGTTAAGCTAGCGGGTATCTGATCAGAGTCACTGCCATATCGTTCTACGATATCTGCTACGTGGTTCCCAACCATGGCAGGAAACCACTTGGTTGCTTCAAAACAGACTTTTTTGGACCCAAAAAATGCTGGGGCAGCGGCCATTACTTTAAAATTGGATAATTCCTTACCTGCCGATTGTGTTGCAGCGCGCGCTTGATCAGCGAGCCATTTTATCAGACTGGGTTCGGCTAGCTGTAGGATAACGCCATCACCATGCTTGCCTGCGGTTGCCAGAGCTTTGGGACCGTAGGCGGCGATCCATACGGGTATATCGTAGTTTTTTGTCCAGGAGAATTTTACTGGATTGGGGCAATCCGGGTATTCGGCTTCTTCTCCGCGGGTCATCACTTTTACTTTTTGGGCAAACTCTGCGAGCTTGGCCAGGGTTACAGGCCGTTTGCCCATTACTCGCATGGAACTGTCGCCCCGGCCAAGGCCAATATCAAATCGCCCCTTGCTTTGCAGAGCGAGACTGGCAAACATACTGGCTGCTACCGACCAATCTCTTACCCCGGGATTGGTAACGCAGGGACCAAAGCGCATTTTTGTGGTGTGTTCCATGCACATGGCAATCGCGGCATAGCAATCCCGCCAGAGAATATGGGAATCGTAAAACCAGCAATGGGTGAAGCCACCCGCTTCTGCTTTTTTTACCAAAGCGCGGGCACGGTCCGGAGAAACAATGCCTTTAAAACAAATGCCAAAATCCATTTCGTTAACCTATTTTTTGTAGCGCATTAATAAAAAGTAAAAGACAGCGGAGCTGCTAGCTCCGACGAACCACGCATAATTATACAAAGTGATAAACAGATCATGCGTGTTTTCCGTCACACCAGCCGCGTATAGAAAGCCTGGTAGGCTGGGCATTATCCCGAGTATGAGTGCCACAATGGCGATGATATTCCAGCCTTGCGTATATTCATAATCCTGGCCTCTTTGATAGAGCGCCTCTATGTGCAAGTTTTTGCTACGAATAAAGAAATAGTCTGCAATGAGTATACCGGCTATGGGTCCAAGTAGTGAGGAATAGCCAACCAGCCAGACAAACAGATAGTCGCCGGCAGACTCGAGTAATTTCCACGGCATCATGGCTATACCCAGGCCGGCAGTTATATAACCGCCTGTTTTAAACGAAATCCGGTTGGGTGCAATGTTACAAAAACCATTGGCCGGCGCCACCACATTGGCAGCCAGGTTGGTTGTTAGCGTAGCAACTATCAATAGAAATAGTCCTACAATAGCCGTACTGCCGCTCATTTTGCCGGCCATTACTACGGGGTCCCATATCTGTTCTCCGAATATAACTACGGTAGCGGATGTGACGGAAACACTAACAAACGCGAGCATTGCCATGGGTATGGGTAGACCAACTACCTGGCCAATAATTTGTTCCCGCTGGGATTTTGCGTATCGAGTAAAATCGGGAATATTCAGTGTAAGTGTTGCCCAAAAACCGACCATGGCAGTGAGGCTGGGCCAGAAGACATCCCAGAATTGCCCTTCTCTGGGGCCGCCAGGCACAAATTGGGACGCCTGTGAAAAAATCGTCCCCATACCGCTGGATGCATTGTATGCCCAAATCAACAAAGCGATTGCCATCAGTATCAGCAAGGGTGCTGCCAGTTTTTCCAACCAACGAATAGACTCGATGCCATGGGCGATAAAATAAACCTGTACGGCCCAAAAGCTGAGGAAACAAATCAGTTGCGCTGTATCAATATCTAGTATCGGAAGATTGCTGCCAACAAGTGCGCCGCCAGATACTGCATTTATAATCTGGTAAATGGCAAAACCACCCACCCAGGTTTGGATACCAAACCAGCCGCAAGCCACCAGGCCGCGCAGTAGCGCAGGTAACCGTGCCCCCATTGTACCGAAGGAAGAGCGCAATAAGACAGGGAAGGGAACGCCGTATTTAGTGCCTGCGTGACCAATGAGTAACATGGGGATGAGCACGATGACATTGCCCAGAAATACCGTCATTAAGGCCTGCAGCCAGGACATGCCCTGTTGAATCAGGCCTGATGCCAGCATGTAAGCGGGCACGCTGACCGCCATGCCAACCCAAAGTGCGCTAATATCAACCCAAGTCCATGTTCTGGCAGCTTCGGTTGTAGGCGCCAGATCATAGTTCCACAACTGACTGTCTCTTACTTCCCTCATGGTATGGCTGTCTGCTTGGTTGGAGGTATGCGTTGATAGTGCATGAGAGGGCAATATGCCTGCCCATATAAACCAATGCCCGGCGGCAATGGAACAACCTCGTGCCACCAGGTTTTATTGTGTCTGAGCAGGGCCTTCTTTATCAGCCTCTGGTTATAGGTTAAGGGCTAAATGTTATTTGTGTTCCGGTAGTCTGCCCATCGCTCCATTGATGCGCTTATTTCCGCCGCCCGCGCTTCCAGAGGCTTACGAAACTCTGGGTGTGAGAATATATAGAATTCGTCACTTTGCACGGCATGTAAAACCATATCACCAATAACCGAAGGGTCGAGTACGTTTTCAAATACCGCTTCGATGTTGTCATTAGTTTTATCTGTACCCTGCTTATCAGCATCTAACAACTTACTAGCTGTATCTGTTGAGGACTGGAGCTGTTCGGGTCTGTTCCTGCCGGAATCAAATATGTTGGTATTCACGATACCTGGGCATAGCACTGAGATCCCCACATTGGTATTTGCGAGATCCTGTTTCACAGCTTCTGACATGCCAACCACTGCAAATTTCCCGGTGTTGTAGACGCTCAGGCCGGCAACAGGTAGATGGCCTGCGATGGAGCCGGTATTGACTATGTGACCACCTTCACCGTGGGCTAAAAGCCTTGGCAAAAAGGTTTGCATACCGTTGACTACACCGTCGACGTTTACTCGCATAACCCAGTCCCAGTCTGTATAGGACATTTCGGTGATGGATCCACCCACCGCGACGCCGGCGTTATTGCAAACCAGATGGATGTTACCGAGTTCTTTTTCTACTTTGTCAGCAGCAGCTTCCATTGCATCCCGGTCGGTGACATCGAGTTTAATGCCGATGACTTCAGCATTGCTGGCTGCAAATTCTTTGAGCACAATATCCAGTGCATCCTGCTGTATATCCGCAATGGCGACTTTCATCCCAGCGGCGGTGAATGCCCTTGCCATTGATAGACCCAGACCACTGGCACCACCTGTGATGAACGCTACTTTTCCTTCGACTTCTTTCACTATTTTGCTCCAGGCGAGTAATTTTAAAATTTGAGTGCTACTGTGAGTTTCGCTGATAGGGGTTGCCTTTGTCCACCGTAAAAAAGCATGAACTCCATTGGGGCCAAAAATATTGGATGTAGGTATTGCCGTATTTTGCCAGAAGCTTTTTAATTGCGCTTTCCGGGATACAATCCCGGCGTTTTTTAATGTGGTCTCGAACGGAGTAGTAAAAAATTGATAGTTGCTGATCGACTTGTACGGCGCTATGGCGATTTGGTCGCGGTTGATAATGTAGCCTTTACAATAAAAACCGGAGAAATCGTTGGTTTACTGGGCAAAAATGGTGCTGGTAAAACGACGATTATGAAAATGATGACGGGGTTTTTGGAGCCTGATGCGGGCAGTGTTTCTTTTGACGGTGTGGATATGCATGGTGTTGATCGAGATCAGGTATTATCACTCAAACAAAAGTTGGGTTATTTGGCTGAGAACTTGCCTTTGTATACTGATATGAGCGTTGTAGATTACCTGGATTTTACCGCTCAAATGCATGGACTGGGTGATTTGGACAGGCCCAGTGCTGTTCGCGATGCCATTTCTGAAACAGATCTACATGACAAGGTTTTTGAGCGTATATCCATGCTATCACGGGGTTACCGGCAGCGAGTGGGTGTAGCCCAGGCCATATTGCACAGGCCGGAGTTTCTGGTGTTGGATGAACCTACTAATGGCCTTGATCCATCCCAGGTGCGACACATGCGGGGTTTAATCCGCAGGATCTCAAGCCATGCCACTGTTGTATTGTCCACGCATATTATGCAGGAAGTGAATGCGGTTTGTGATCGCGTGTTGATACTGAAAAATGGACAATTGGTGCTCGACGAATATTTGCAGGCGCTTAAATACAGTTCACGCCTATTATTGAAGACAAATGCTACTCCGGCTGCGGTCAATGCAGCGCTTGTCGACATAGACGGACTGTCCGCGGCATTATTGCTGGGTAGTTTGGATGATACTAACGAACTGGCTCTGCCTCTGAGTTCTTCGGATGAGGCGTTGGACACTTCAAAGCAGGAACAACCCCAAGCAAACCGGGGTTCTGCTGTTGAAACCCAGGCACTCGCAGCAGAAGTTGTTCGGTCTCTAGTTGGGCATGATATCTCCGTGTTTGGTCTTGTGCCGGAGCAACGAGATTTGGAAAGTCTGTTTCTTGATGATGAAGGTCAAGAGAGGGCAGGGCAGAATGGAAATAGTCAGGAACTAGCTCAGCAGGAGTCGGCAGATGTTAAGTAGGGATGTCCGACGAATTGCCTTAAAGGAATTGTTACAATTTTTTTCATCTCCCGTAGCCTATCTATTTTTGGCAAGTTTTCTCGCCGTAACTTTGTTTATATTTTTTTGGGTTGAGGCTTTTTTTGCTCGAAATATTGCCGATGTGCGCCCCATGTTTGAGTGGATGCCGGTGTTGCTTATATTTTTGTCCGCAGCACTCACCATGCGTATGTGGAGTGAAGAAAAACGCACGGGGACGATGGAATATGTAGCGACATTACCAGTAAGCATCAGCACCTTTGTGTTGGGGAAATTTATGGCTTGCTGGATTTTGCTGGGCATTGCTCTGCTGTTGACCTTAGTCTTGCCGTTGGGTGTTACGCTAATTTCAGAATTGGACTGGGGTCCGGTTTTTGCTGGTTATCTGGCCACTATATTGTTGGGGGCGGCCTATTTGAGCATTGGTCTGTGTGTAAGTGCACGAACGGATAGCCAAATTGTATGCCTGATTTTTACTTGCCTTGGTTGTGGAGTGTTTTATCTGGTAGGCAGTCCGTTGATGGTCGATTTATTTGGGCAAAATACCGGGGAAATGCTGCAGTTGCTTGGTACTGGAGCGCGTTTTGAAAGCATAACAAGAGGTGTCCTGGATAGTCGGGATTTATATTATTATTTCAGTATCGCTGCGTGTTTTCTGGTACTTAATGTCTATGCTCTGGAATCCCAGCGCTGGACTAAAACCCGGATACAGACAGTTGCTGCTAACCCACATAGGAAGTGGCAATTAGCCACGGGCTTGGTGGTTTTGAACATCCTCTTGGTACATGCTTGGTTATTCCTGGCAAATCCCGTGCGCGTGGATGTGACAGAAGAAAAAATGTATTCGATATCTACAGCGACGCGCAACTATCTTGCCCAGTTGGATGAACCATTGTTAGTGCGCGGGTATTTTTCGACAAAAACCCATCCTCTGCTTGCCCCGCTAGTGCCTCAAATGAAAAACTTATTGGCAGAAATTTCTGTTGCAGGTGGTAAAAAAGTACGTGTTGAAATCATAGATCCTGCTGAGTTTCCGGAGCTGGAAGAGGAGGCAAATAGAAAATATGGAATTCAACCAGTGCCTTTCCAAATACCCGGCCGCTATCAGACAAGTTTGGTAAATTCGTATTTTGATATCGTTTTGCAGTACGGAGATCAGTATGAAACCCTGGGGTTTAGGGATTTGATCGAAGTAAAAATGCGGGGTGAAACAGATATTGACGTGCAATTGCGTAACCCTGAATTCCACCTGGCGCGTAGTTTGAAACAGGTGATTTATGCCTTTCAAGCCGGTGGTGAGGTGTTTGCCAACATTGTAGATAAGCTAACATTCACCGCTTTTGTATCCTCGCCAGAAACGTTGCCGGTGCCACTCGTTGAATTTAGTGGAATTGTGGAGCAGGTACTTGCAGGCTTTAAAGAACAAGCCGGTGATAAGTTGGTGGTAGCATTTGTTGATCCGAGTGCTGGTGATGGAAGCGGCGTTCAGTTGATTGCAGATAAATATGGATTCACACCGATGGCGGCAGATTTGCTGGATACCACCGGGTTTTATTTCTACCTGGTGTTGGAAAGCGAAAATTCAGTTGTACAAATACCCCTGGCCGAAGATCTCAGTGCGCAGACTTTGGAGCACGATATCGAAACGGCTTTGAAACGTTTTGCCCGTGGTTACCTGAAAACGGTTGCCCTGTTTGCTCCGCAATACGACTCTAACAGACAAGAGCCCCAGGCGAGCCAGTATTTACAGTTAGCAGACGCATTGCGATCAGATTTTGATCTGCTTGCAACCCAATTACAGGATGGCCGGGTGCCGGGTGATGCTGAGCTTTTGTTGGTGGTTGACCCAAAGGAAATCAATGAACTGCAGTTATTTGCTATCGATCAGTTTCTGATGCAGGGAGGTACAGTGGTGCTTTCCGTTGGATCGTTTGAAACTCGCTTTAGCGCTGATGCCCTGGCGGTTGCTCCACGCTCGACTGGGCTTGAGGACTGGCTAAAGATGCAGGGTGTACAGATTAAGTCCAGCCTTGTGATGGATCCTCAAAATGCTGCCTTCCCTGTTCCTGTGATGCGCGAAGCGGGTGGCTTTTCGTTCAGGGATTACCAGATGCTGGATTATCCATATTTTGTTGATGTGCGCTCTGATGGTCTCAGCAAAGACTCACCCATTACCGCATATTTGCCTCAGATTACCATGCCCTGGGTTTCTCCCATTGAAATTGAGAATGAAACACTGGCGATAACTGAGCTTATTCGCAGTAGCCCTGGTAGCTGGCTGAGTGAATCAACGGATGTTTTACCAAAAGTGAGTGCATCCGGACAGAGTGGCTTTGCACCACAAGGAGAGCAAGGCCGTTCATTGTTGGGTGTATTGCTTGAAGGCAGGTTTCAGTCTGGTTTTCGGGGCAAAGTTTCCCCGCTGTTGAAAGCAGGAGAACTGGCTGACGGCTCTGAGGCTAAGCTAAAAACATTAGAAAAACCCGGTGATCAAAAAACCGCTAGCTACACCTCGGTTATAGAACAGTCACCTGATTCAGCCCGCTTGTTGGTATTTTCATCCAATGAATTTTTATCAGATCAAATGCTGGGAACACTGGGTAGCGCGAGTGGAACACTTTATCTGAGTTCAATAGACATGATGCTAAATACCCTGGAATGGTCATTGGAAGATCAACAACTTTTAAGCATTCGCTCTCGGGGAAATTTTAATCGTACTCTGCCGCCGGATCTTGTTGCAGAGTCGCAAATGATCTTTGAGTATATAATTTACATTTTGGCCTTGTTAAGTGTGGGGGGAGTATTTTTAGCTTATAAACTGATTGATAGACAACGCATACGTACCCAAGCCCACTGGTTGGCGGAGGGACAAGCGTGATCAAACGTATTTCACTGCTCAGCACGCTGCTTATCCTTCAGCTTTTAATTATTGCTTATCTGCTTTTTGACGCAGGAGAAGAGGGTGGACAAAATGAAAACGCACTTCAGTACAGTTTTAACCCAGACTCTGTATATCGCCTGGTCATTTCTGACGGACAATCGGATGATAAAGAATCACTGAGTTTAATGCGCTTGGGAGACGATTGGGTTTTGCCTGATGCCCATGGTTTTACTGTGTCAAAGAATTTAGTAAGCCAGTTATTAAAAAACATCTCAGCAGTTAATAGTAGCTGGCCAGTGGCAGATACGTCTGAATCAATCACGCGTTTTGAGCTATCGGATAGCAACTATCAAAGGCGGGTAAGTATATTCAGTAAGGATCTCGAGGTGGCCGGGGTGGATTTCTATTTGGGCACGTCGCCTGGATTTAGAAAAATTCACCTGCGCAATGCGGGCTCGGATAAAGTTTATTCAGTTAATCTGAATCAGCTGGAATTCAGCGTAAGTGCGGATTATTGGATGGACAAGTCTCTGCTGTCTATACCGGGGCAGATTATTAAGGTTGAAAAACTCGATGCATGGACCATTGAGAAACGTGACGATAGCTGGGTAAGGATCGATGGAAATACTGATAGAGCCTCAGCCAGGGGAGCTTCACCGAAAGGAGCCTCAGCCAGGGGAGCCTCAGCCAATGGAGCCTCAGCCAGGGAAGCTTCACCGAAAGAAGACTCA
>JAHRWB010000073.1 GCA_019090385.1 Pseudomonadales bacterium
AGCCCTGAGCGAGTATGAAGACAGCCCTGAGCGAGTATGAAGACAGCCCTGAGCGAGTATGAAGACAGCCCTGAGCCAAATAAACGGTCCGAACTAAATAAAACAATCTTGAACTAAAGCTCACAGCAATAGTCCTAAAACCGGTTGGCTTTGTTAAATATTTGAGTGGTTCCCAAGGTATTTCGAATAAAAGGAACTGTTCCACTTATTCTCACTTAATCTTCATTTTTTCTTCATATTGTAAAAAAATGAGCGTATAATGTGAGCTGTAAAGATCGTTATAAAATAGATAAATAGCTGGGTATGTTTATGCTTCGCCAAAGGACAATAAGAAAGGCAGTTCACGCAATAGGGATTGGTGTGCACTCTGGCGAGAAGGTGAGAGTTTCATTTCGACCTGCAGAGGTTAATACAGGAATTCGTTTTTATCGTAGCGATCTTGGAGCTGTAACGCCCATTATAGCCGATGCGACCCAGGTTAGTGACACTACTTTATCTACCACCATTGGTCGTGGTCAAAACCAGGTTTCAACCGTTGAACATTTAATGTCTGCACTGTGGGGCCTGGGTATTGATAATATGCAAGTGCATTTACAGGGGTCTGAAATCCCGATCTTGGATGGCAGCGCAGCACCCTTTGTGTACCTAATTCAAAGTGCCGGCATTGAAGAGCAGTCTGAAATTCGTCAATTTATGCGAATTACTAAAACCGTTGAAGTTCGGCAAGGTGAAGCCTGGGCGCGTCTCAGTCCTTTCAATGGTTTTAAAGCGGCCTATACATTTGTAGCCGACCATCCGGTGTACAACAGGTATCCTAAACGTGCTTCGGTTAATTTTGCTACCAGTAGTTTTGTTGAAGAAGTGAGTCGTGCACGTTCGTTTGGCTTGCTGAGCGAATTGGGTTCGGCACAGTCAATGCAAAAGTGTCTTGGCTCAAGCCTGCATAATTCTGTGGGTATTGATGGGTTTAACATCCTGAATGAAGAAGGTCTTCGTTATGAAGATGAATTTGTTAAGCACAAATTGCTGGATGCTATTGGCGATCTATACCTATTAGGTAATACTGTCATTGGAGAATTTGATGGTTATATGTCTGGACATGGCTTGAACAATGAGCTGGCACTTGAGCTGTTAAGGCGTCAGGATGCGTGGGAGTTTGTTGGTAGCCATGTAGACGATTCCACACTATGGACTCAGGACATTCGTCCTTTAGTTGGTGTGGCAACCGCTTAGGCTGACTGTGATTTGTAGTCGCAGTGGTTTATCTGATTAATGCAGGCAGTTCTTCTAGTTTATTTGCAGGCTATCTCAAATAGCATCCCGGTAATATAAATTATTTTGTAACGACATCTTGCTCCGCTCATTAAACTGGAAAGCAAGATTCGGTGCCTGTTATAGCACCGCTGGTTATGCCAGATCGTTAACGATAATAAGCTAGCCGCTGATGGTACCATTTACTATAGGTTCAAAAGCGGTCAGTGTATCCAGTGCTGTGGCGTTAATACTACTTGTTGGGAACTGGGTTGAAAACAAGCCTTGCTCTCCGTGCAGTGCCATATAGTTCAGCAGGATTGTATCAACTAACAAATTTACGTTGTTGGCGGCTGGAGACGAAGAAGTTTCAACCGACGCATCCGAGCGCATATAACCTATTTGTTGGTGCCGGGCCTGATCTTCAGGTGTTCCGCCAATCAGGGTAGGACGACCGTTCGGGTTGTAAACCATGAAAAATGCAGAAGCTGTGGAAGAGTTGTCACCGGTCCAAACACCTTTTCCTCTACCCTCTGCAGAGTCGTCCGTCATGCCATTGCTGGCAACAGATCCATCAGAGAATACGTACATCATCAGCGGGAATCCCAGGCGAGCCGCATATTCCATGCAAGCGCCCATACATCTTCCTGCGCGCAGGTCGCGTATCTCTCCGGTTGATCTGTCTCCTGTATGATAGTCAAATCCGCCCATAGTAATGGTGCCGGCACCGGCAAATCCATTCATGACAAGTTTCATTACCGAGGCTGTTTTTCTGAATTCACCGTCGCCATCAAACTCTGCCTGACTGAATATTCCTGTTGGACCAACAATAAGCGGATCCTGAGCGGGGTCAATTTGTGTTGGGTCGCCAAAACGTTCTGCTAGATCAGCACTTTTTACATAACCGCACCGTACCAGATCCTTAATGACGGCATCAGTAGTTACTTCCGTTTGTACATTAGGGTTGTTCAGCTTCATATCGCTTATGCGTTGAATAGACTCCATCACTGCAACCGCGTCAGCTTGGGTTAGTAAACCGACCAGATCACCAACATCCACAAGTCCGGTAACATCCGAAGGGCGGTCTACCTTGGTCGGTCTATTGGCTGGGTCGATAAGCATGGCTGGTGCCATTGAGTTACCACCAGAATCTGAGTTCCTGGAGCCAATTAGCCCTAATAGTGAGCCGTCGGCACCTTCTCCTGTTGGCCCTGCCTGGGCAATGCCATACATAGGGTTGTGAGGGTTGTTGCCAGTATCATTGTCAGAGCGCGAGGGAATGACAGCGCCGTTAGAATTTGCAGCGGTAGCTGCCGACATGCGCTCAGACATGCCTCTAAAGAAAGCGCTGTCTGTATGAAATGCTAACCCCATACTTGTATCGATAAAGTCATTGGTTTGGGTGCCGGGATTAACAATTGGCGGAATCATATCTCCAGGTAGTCCAAGTTTGCTGTACCCAGCACTACTCAAAAAATCTAACTGTCCACCTGCGCCACCAATAAGGACATTGGAGCCGGCTAAATTTGCGCCGCCGGCCAGATCAAAACAGATAAACGGAATTTTCCCCGCACCCTGGGTTGCGATACCGCAGCTACTAACCAAGGCCTGGAGGTCGGAGGATAAAGCGAAAGCCTTGCGAGGACTGGCAAACAAGCTTAGCAGTGATCCACCAGCTACAGCTGCCGTACCTCCTATGAAGCTTTGGGAAATAAAATCACGTCGTGTTACAGGACGTTTATGACCGGCGTGCTTGAGGGGTGCATCCGGGTGCATTTCTTTATTTTTACCAGACATTATGTGTCCTCGCCTTTTAGTACTGTTAAATAATTTGCGTGTATTTGCATATCGATCATGCCTATTGAAGTAGCATTGCTGCACTACCAAGCACTGCTGCACAATTTGCCTTGATGATAGTTCTGGTGTGATCAGTAGGGCAGCTACCAGCACATGCGGTTAGCCTGTCGGTTAAGGCATTAATTTCAGCGCTTATAGCCGATCTATCGGGTTGGGTGCTAAGACTTGTACCAATCATATTATCCAACAGCGGATTAATAATATTTGCTCGGCCCGTCGTGGAGAATGCTGTGGCCACTGGTGCTCCGAAGTTTGCGAAGTCAGGGAAGTATGCTGCACTTAAAGCGCCGTTTTCTACCAAGCTGTTGCAATATTCAATAGCTAATTGGGTGACTCCCATTTGTTGCGATGACAAAAATCCTTCGATACTCGGAGAAGAAGGCATTTGCTGTTTAACAGTAGTAAAGGTACTAAACACATTTGACTCATTTCTTGGGACCGTTGTCATGGAAGACATGGCCAGGTTGATTTCATCAAATGTTCGCAGGCCAATACTTGACGAGCGAGCAACATCGGGTGGAATTGCTGGCGTTGGAGGTACGGGTTCTGTGACAACATTTACCGCGTCTCCCAACAACTCAAAGGTTAGAAAGAACTCATCATTCTGGGGGCCTTTTTCGAGTGCTATCACGGCACCTAAGGTAGATATGGCTTGTTTGTTTTCCGTGCTATAAGTGGCCTCGGTAATGGTCATATCTATATTTCTATAGGCCTGTCCGACCAGCGCTTCACGACCATTTATACCAATACGCATTTTCTGCACGGGTATGTTGCTTGGCATAGTGGCGCTGTTCAGGATGGTGAAAAAAGGCGTATTGAATAGATAGCTGTAACTATCATACTGGCTTACTTCCAATACGATGTAAGCGCTATCAATATTTACGTGGTCGCTGACGTTGAAGAGAAGGAAGAACTTCTCGCCGACACCTGCATCGAAATTTTGCGTGATCTGGGTTTCGTTTAAAACCCTATTATGAATCGCCAGCAAACGAACAGTGCCTGCCCATGCATTAGATCCATCAACTTCACTGCCTATGGCGAGTGCAAAAGTATCATCCCACTCGGATAGACTACTACCAGAGTTGGCGTCTACATCATCAGTGAATTCACCATTCACGTAAATTCGGCGCCCATTGGCGGGATCATAAGTGAGCACCACATGTTGGAGTGTTGCCTGCAGGTCTTCGTCGCCATCTGCTGTAGAAAGAGCGGGGTCGCCATTGGCATCTGAATCGGCATTTCGATTTAAAAAGTCGTAGTTGTAGAGGGTTTGTCCCATGGTGAAATTTCGAGCAGTGGTGCCGCCTGAATATGTGACAATTCTAGCCGGACCTTCCTGAGTAACGTTTGCAGGTACAATCCATGCCTCAATACTATATTCACCTGTTGCTGTAATTAGACCGTGTATTTTCTGGCTCGTAGTGGTTGATGCTTGAGCCTTACCAGAGCGCAGCTGAACACCCCACCCGCCAACCCATTCGTAGTCGCCACTCAAGGTCATATTCGCAGCGGGTTCAATACCACTGGTATCAAAAGCCTGATTGCCATCGCCGGTCTTGAACTCATACTTGGCAATCAGATTTGTTTCATGTCGGCCGCCGCTACTGGCAACAATGCCGTCTGTTAAATTTAACGCCTTGCTGGTCACCAGAGAAGGATCGACCTGAGTCGGTGTAATGCCACCTGCAAACTGAGTGATTACATCCTCCATTTCAGTAGCATTTAAAGAGCAGTTGCTCCAACAGTTATGGAATTCATTGCTCAGTCGTATAACGAGTCTGGAACTGGCGGGTGTTTCCAAGTCCAATTTGGATTGTGCTGCCTCATAGGACGTATCCGCGTCTTCACTTGCAAAGTAGGGCGACTGAGGAATAGTGGCAGTATCTGAATGACAGTTTGAGCAATACTGCTCTAATAGAGGGTGTACAGTGCCGGCAAATAAAGCCGAACTTTCCGGAAAGTTCTTACTGGAGCCGGGATCTTTGATGGTAGGTGCAGTTAACTGAACCAGATTGCCATCACCGCTGGAACCGCCAGCCCATGCTGTTATATAGGCTTGTACAATATCTCCACATGCGTTGGCGTCTGTTAACCAGCAATTATGTCCGGTACGGACTTTTTCTACCAACCTTGAGGCACCAGGATCAGACAGGTTTATTAAACCGGTAGATTCAGCATAGGCCAGGTTAATGTCGTCCGAGCGAACAAATCGGGGAGCCTGGTCTGTATCGTGGCAGGATCCGCATCGGTTCGTTGGTGAAAGATTATCCCAGATATTTAATTTGAATTGCTGGATATCAGCAGTTTGTGGCGCAGGACCGGTGTAACTAGAGGTTGGTTGGGTACTTGTAACTGGATTGCTGGTTGTCGTCGCACCACTGCCGCCACCACAACCTGTTAGCAAATAAAATGCAGTCAGGTAAGTAAAATAGCGAACGATTGACATAATTGTGGTGCCCATATTTTTTTTGCTCATATTATTCTTCACAATTAGTCTCCTTTGCAGTAAGCAGCAGATTCAGCAAAAACCTGTTTTATATTGTAATTGTTCGCCTCAAAGGAACTTACCATGGTCGAAACCTGGGCCCGATCGGTGCTGTCGGCTACATCTCTTAAACACACATTGCGAAATACTTTCTCAACCTGGCATTGTGCGAAAGCCTGGCTATGCGCCAACTCTTCCCCCATCGATTTGGCCCCGTTCCCACTACCCGTTAAGCTCTGGTCCCAACCGAGAGTGGCATTCTTGCCATCACGCCAGAAATTGTCCCACTTGTCGTCGGGTACCACATAGCCGTATGGGAAGTTGGTTTCATTGTGACGCATTTTTTTGACAACGCGGCTATCTGTATAGGGATCAATATCTCCATTGGAATTGTATTGGAGTGATCCATTTTCTCCTTCAGGGTCATTGTCTGCGTCATGAACAAAGTCATAATATGCAAATGCCTGCATTAAGGGGTCCATGCCTGTATGGCAGCCTATACAGTTGTTTAAGAATATTCGGCTATCGCCTCCTGGGCTTCGAGATACATCCTGGTGAATTCTGTCTGCGGCTCTGGTTGTATCGTTGAGGCTTTCCATGGTTCGACAAAGTTGGTTTAACATGGTGTAACCGAACATGGCTCTGTTGGTGCCATCTATAAAAAATGCTTTTGCGGCTCCGCGGGTGGTGGTAACACCGGCTATGGCTTCGGCTGGCAGACCGGTTACTGTGCTTTGCACTTGCGCCTGTAAGTTGTCTTTAAGATCAATCGACTGATCTTCCAGTTGTTCATACTGAATATTATTAGAGTTTGAGTAGGCTGCGACCCCGGCAGATGGGCTGGCAGTATATATGATATCGGCTGATAAAATTTCTCTAAAATCCATGTCGTCTCTGACCATGCCTATGATGGTGGCAATGTAGTCATTGAGATATACGAATACTGATTGATCACGGTTTGTCCAAGGTGCGGCGAAATTTTTCAGTGTGACGTTGTAGAATCCGTTGTGTGCAGTATTCTCTTCTATCGCGATAAACGCTGCTGCGATGGGATCAGGCACGGCTTTGTCAAGTTCTGCTTGCATTAGATCAAGAGTAGCAGTGTCTGGTGGAACCCCCGTCAGGCGGTCATGCATACGTTTAGCCTGATCTCTAGTATCAGCAAAGGTAAGGTGTGGCAGACATAAAGTGAATGCTAAAAAATAAAGGATCCGAATAGATCTTTTTCCCAACCTGCAGAAATTTACAACACATGCCATCTTACCACTCCTGTAATTGTCAGGTATCTGCCATTAACTGGACTTGCTTCATCCGCTAACGAGTAGACTCATCTTCCTTGATGGCATATTGGTATTGTGCAGATACCCAGTGTTCCGGGTTAGTGTTTCCCGGGTTCGACTAGCTTCTGATAAAACCTATATAGATACTGTGACTTAATACACAGATGCCAGGGAACTTAGGAAAAACTGCATTATTTCTTCATTAGTTAACTATGCTTTGGTAATTGACCTGAAAATACAGGCTATAAAAATAGATGACATGCTTGTGCTTGCGAGCCATATCACATTTTACCAGCAGGACTTTGTGAAAGAATTATGGAATAAATGTAAGTTGCAGCCAAAAGCTTGGCGGATCGGCTTGGTGCAGTGGATTTAGAACAGCATTTTTTTGGTCATAAATACAGGTGTAAATCTTATTAAAACCTACAATTCAAGCAAACGATTATTATTCTCCTGCACAACACTGAAAATATTTCTCGTCAGTCTTGTTGTAGCATTTATAAGTGCTTGTGGCGGAGACGGTGGAACCTTGCTGGGTGGGGGGCAGAATCCGGATCCAACTGTTCAGGATTTTGCACTGGCATATGTCAAGCGTCCTTTGGTGGTGGATGATAATGGCGAGTTAGTATCTTTTGATGTTACTGAAATAACATCTTTTTTACCGGGTGCAGAATTATGGATGAGAGACAGGGCATCAGCAAGC
>JAHRWB010000074.1 GCA_019090385.1 Pseudomonadales bacterium
ATTTCCCGTTGTCCATCCACTGTATTACCGTCCAAAGAAGACATGCTCGGCACTCTGTATAACACCTGTTTTTCTGTTCCGGGTGAATTTGGACCTCCGCCGTGTGCCGACATATGACCTTTGTTAGTTGTGCGAATACGTGCATTGAATTGGCTATCTGACTGGTCGAGCATGCTCGACAGCGCCGCCTTAAAATCGATGTCACGTGCTTTGAAATTGGGCGTATCGGCATTAGCCAAATTGTTGGCAATAAGAGTCGCTCGTTCACTTCTCAATTGCAGTGCAGCTGCATGCGGACCAAGTGCATTTTCAAAACTAATATTCATAGTAAAGGTGTATTCACGATAAATTCCTATTCGGCCAACAGGCCCCATTGAAAACTACGCAACCAAAGCTGCGCAAAAGAGAGATAAGCAATCAGTGTGCCAAGTTAGTATTTGCCGTAATATCGACCCAAATACCGGCTTCTGCTGCCATGAAATCCAAAAGCGGCAAACCCTGCCCCTGGATTAGTACCTAAGTGGCAAGATCTTGCCGTCCTCTAAACAAACCATGCACTTGTGCAGATCTGTGCTATTAATATGACGAATTGTTTTAAGATAAAAGAGGCCAATAATGTCGTTAGCAAAAATGGGCAATACACAAAATCATCCTCTGTCAGATGCAGGAACAGGTTTTTTGTCCATTGCTATCATAGTGCTATCGCTCGCCTCGATTTTTCCGGTCCGCGTGCAGACCGCCCATGCAGATAATCTCCGCTTCGAGCAACCAACATTAATAGCAAAAAATGCCCACGACTTTGTATTGAGCCAAGCGAGCAAACGCTATCCGGATGCACAAATAAGTGTCTCTATGAATTCAATAAACGCGAATACGAAACTGACACCCTGCCAGAAAATAAAACACACAATTTCCGGGGATCGCCGCTATGGACGGGTATCAGTTAAAATTCGTTGCCAAACTCCTGTGGAATGGACGATATGGCTGACTGGCGCAATAAATGTTAAAACCGACATGGTTATCGCAAAAAATGCGATCAAACGGGGTAATGTGATCCAACCCTCTGAACTGCAGATAACCTCCAGAACATTAGCCGAAGCCAGAAACCGGTACCTAAGTAAGCTTAGTCAGGTGGTAGGGTCAGAAGCCAAAAAAGATATCTCCGAAGGTGCAATTATCCATCTACAGCAACTGAAACCAGCCAGATTGGTTCGAAAAGGCGAATTAGTACAAATATCCTCCATCAATAACGGGTTTTTAGTGGACAGCTCCGGTATTGCGCTAAATGATGGGGTACAGGGCCAACAGGTCTCCGTCCGCAATCAACAATCGAAGCGAGTAATACATGCCTGGGTTACCCGACAAGGCATTGTATCGACCAACCCTAGCCCTGAACTATTAAATAAACAGCCTTGAGCGCTTTTTGGTAAACAGCCCTGAGCGGCCCTAAATAAACAGCCTTGAGCTTTTTTGGTAAACAGCCCTGAGCGGCCCTAAATAAACAGCCCTGAGCACTTTTGTATGAAACAATTTATCAAGTGAGCGTCAATCAAAACCCCCGTATTCATTAATTGTGCACCCATATCTAGATTAATTTTAAAATATAGCTAAAGTCTATATTAAGGCTGCCGATACCTGTATTCAGGACCTGTAGCAACAGAGAGCATAAACGTATGGCGATTGAATTTAATAACGTGGGTAATACCCCGGTTCAACACCGGGTTAAGCAAGAGAAAGCTGGCGGCGAGACGAGCACCTCGGCTTCCCAAGGCAAGAATCCTGCCCGTAACGATGTAGAACTTAGCCAACAGGTACAGCAGCTGAAAAACTCTGCCCTGGGCAGCAATGTCGATACAGCCAAGATCGAACGTATAAAAGCCGAAATTTCAGAAGGCCGCTACCATATAGACCCGGTGAAACTCGCAGAAAATTTTGTAGCGTTGGAAAGTGCCATCAGCGAAGTGCACAAGTAACGATGAACGCTACTACACAAGCAATACACCTTCTTCTGCATCAGCTTAACGAGAAGCTATCATTCATGTTAGCTGTACTCTCGGCAGAAAAACGCACGCTTGTAGAGCGCAGACTTGAAGAACTGGCTGGCCATGCTGAGGAGAAAAATGCACTCAATGTGGATATTCTTCAATTAGAAAAACAATTGAAGCATTTGTTATCTGGGCATAAATTAGAGCAAGCCTCTTCCGATAAAGAGAACCCTGTCATCACAAAGCCCAATGAAGATGGGCAAATGCCCACGCATAAACTAACGCACTTTATTAAATCGCTACCAACAGCTGATCAAAGCCTATTGAAACCATTGCATGAAAGCTTAAAAGTCCGCATCCAGGAAATAAAGCACGAAAATGATGTCAACGGGAAAATCGTCAATCGTTCACAGCAGTCCACACGCGAACTAATAAAGTTACTCACACGCAGCGAAAATACGGTATATACTGCCCAGGGTCACACTCATGCAACAACTGCGGGCCAGGCCATTGCGCAGGTATAAACGCTATGAGTATCAGCAAATTGTCTAACTTTGTAGATTCACCCAAAAATTCTACAGACGACGCAACTGCCACGTTAACTCGGTCATCCCAAACGAACAGCAAGCTTACAAAGCCAGCCGAGAAACCGATCTTGACTGCTAGTAATTCCAGTGCCAGCCGATATATCACAGGAAAAAGTGAAATTATCGGTGCCTTAAAATTACTCAGAGACTTACGCGCGCGAGTAAAGATAAGCATTGAGTCCGAGAAATTCGCCTGTAGTGCACAAGTTCTCGATGTCACCCACGCACACTATCTTCTAGAAAATATTCTACCTCGCGAAGGCATGAAAATACTGACCAATGCCAACTCCTTTAATCTCGTTGTTCGTGCACAAGGTTTATATATCTATATTACCGACTGCAAAGTCGAGCAAGTAAGTGTAGAGCGTAATATTCCCTATTATCTGATTGCATTGCCAGAACGTATTTTATATCGCCAAAGACGTAGCGAACAAAGAATGAAACTACCGTCTACGGAATTTCAAGACAATGCACATGTAGTTTTACACCGCCAATCGGGCCCCTTAAACGGTGTACTTAGCAACATCTCCGTGGGCGGCTGCAAGGTTCAGATTGACCAACAAGTTGAACCCGGCTTTAATAAAAATGAAGAAATTTCTCGTTGTGAAATTCATATACCCAAAATGCTGGATCTAGAATCAAAGGCTATCATTCGGCATGCACAATATCATCATTCCAAAGAGATACACTCTTGTGGAATAGAGCTGACCGAAATGTCAGTACAAAATCGCAGACGACTGGAAAGATTTATCGAGTACATTTCTCGACGCCCCTCAACAACCCCCTAGTTCCGCCGGAAAATCCTCAAACTCCATAGCGGCAAGTTTCGCAAGGTCTGCACGAAAATCAACATCCCACAAAGTTTCCAGAAGATGCACCGTCAATCCCAGGTTTTTCGCCTCGTTAAGGGTTTGCCGGAGAACCTGATCACTCCCCCAGGATATATTATCAAACAGTGTTGCGTGTAGTGTACGCATACCAATAAGCACATAACCACCATCTAATGCCGGGCCAAGAACCAGATCCGCTCCTGAGTCCAAAGCGTTATTAGCCTGAAATATATAGGTTTTATCCATATTTGGACAATCACTACCAATTATCAGCGGAGTTAAACCCCGCTCCAGGTTATATTCAGCCGCATGCGACATACGCTCACCCAAAGATTCTCCTTGCTGTATTTTCAGGACCTCCTGATACGGCATAAGCGGGTCATCTTTCTCGGCGATTTTAGCTTCTGTATCCACCCAGATCTGATATTCCAAATTTTTAATAGCAGCCAATATATCCAGCGTACGCTTTAGTAAATATTGATGCGCAATCAGTGCTACTCGATCCCCCGTATCCTTTGCAAGCCGGGTTTTCACACGCCCAAGCTTTGATATTCGAGTAAAAAGTACCACCGACATATTATTACCTGGCACGATCGTCAGGAGGAAGGCTTATAATATGCCGCGGCCAGACGCTCCGGCCTTACTCCAAAATAGTAAGCCGCACGCAAATACCACATTAAAAGTATTGTTCTTATTGCACCGTTATCTAGCCACCGCCGAGCAGAAGTGCGTAATACCTCTCTACGACAATCCGGCTTACAACGATTTTTTAAAAGCCGAGACAACTCAATGTCTTCCATCAATTGTTGCTGAGGTATGCCACCAATGGATTCAAGCAACTCTCGATCAACAAAAATTCCTTGGTCGCCAGTACATATACCCGTCAGACGTGAACGCAAATTCATCATGCGAGCAACAAGTACCAGCAAGTAGTTCGATGAGAGTAATTCAACATCAAAGCGTCCCCACCCGATACCTGTGTTGGCACACTTTTTATTCATGGACAGGCATACTTCCGGGCTTAGCTCACTATCCGCGTGTAAAAACCAAAGCAAAGACCCACTACTTTGCGCCACACCAGCAGCAAGCTGAACAGCTCGACCCGGTTCAGCATCTATAACTATATCTGCCATTTGTGCGACATCGAGGGAGTGGTCAGAACTACCAGCATCAACAACAATAACCTCCCACCCGGGAGACGGCCTATAGTAAGCCAATTGCTTCAACAGGCGTTCAAGGAAGCTTCCATCATTTAGATTAGGAATAACAATACTGAGCGTTTTCACCAGCCCACTGTATCTACTGGAGCTAAGAAAAACTACCGTGTAGTTTAAACATGTATAACGCTATCCTGTAGCCACCATGCGGGCAACTACTTTATCGAGGGTTTCTTTCAATTTTGCTGCATTAAATGGCTTTACAACATAGCCGTTAACACCTGCCTGTGCAGCTTCTACGATCTGGTCACGTTTGGCTTCCGCAGTTACCAGAATAACCGGTAAACCAGAATAGGTTTCATGTGCCCGAATCGCCTTTAACAAATCGATACCTTGCATGCCAGGCATATTCCAGTCTGTAACGATCAAATCAAATTCTCGCTGATTTATAAGCGCGAGTGCAGTTGTACCGTCATCTGCTTCCGTAAGGTTTTTATATCCTAACGATGACAACATATCCATATTGATTTGTCTCATTGTCATTTGATCATCGACAACAAGTATTCGCATCTTTTCATTCGTCATTCAATGTAATTCCTGCTTGTATGCGAACCTACCAAGAGATCCAAATTTTCGAGGCTGATAAGAGCTGCCCACAATGATAAGTATATACAGCTTTTTTAATTTTGCAGGCGAGTATCCAAATTACTATGCCTTTGTCATACCCAGTCGTGTTTGAACATGGCGGGCTTGGGTATTGCGTCTATACTCAGGAAAGCACGAAATATTTCGTATTAGGAATAATTGTGTATTTACTGAAAGACCGTTTGAGTTTAGCAAGGAATTAACAAGGTATGGATTCGCTCATAAATGACCTACGTTTACATCTCGATGAGATGGATTCGCTGCTGATTGTTCTGGAAGGGTTTCTGGAAGACACAGAAACTGCCACGGAAGTAGTAAAGTGTTTTTCTGCCTGCTCGAGTTTATTGCTATCAGATGAATCGGGGAGCGATAGCATTGCTGAGTGTGCAGATCGTGCTGTCTTGCTTTGCAAGACTGCATCTCCCACCATGATGGACGAAGCGTACCCACTGCTGCTCGAATGCAATGAATTTCTGCACGAGTACCGCCGCTCGCTGGAGCAAAATGAATCCGCACCAGACGCCTCTGAAATCTCAGAAAAATTGAAAGTCGCATCGGAGACACTGGGCACCCCCTCCATGGAGGCGATTGCTGAATTACATAGTTATCTTGAAGAAATGGATGCTATGTTAATTGTACTGGAAGGTTTCTCAGAGGATGTTGATACCGCCCAATCCGTATCCAGCTCTTTCCAGGACTGCGCAAAATTACTGGCCACACGTGAACGCAAAAATAATGAATTTGGAAGCATTGCTTTTGACGCAAGCGCCATATGCGATGCTTATGCCGGAAAAGATATTCAGAGCGTATTTCCTTTACTCATAGAGTGTAATGAAATTTTACACGACTATAGACGTAGTTTGGAAAATAAAACTGAAATGCCAGCCACTAAAGACATAGTCTCAAAACTTGAAAGTGCAAAAGATGCTGTCCCAGAAGCTACTCATCTCGACCAAGAGAATATTTCAGGAGAGAGTGCCAAACAAGAAATAGAAGTACAGGTTGAAGCATCGTCAAAACAGAGCGATAACACAGAACTCGACGTAAACCCCGAACTTTTAAAGGGCTTCATAGAGGAATGTACAGACCATCTTGAAGACATTGAAGCACATGTTCTGGAACTAGACGATGATTCGGGAAACGAATCTAGCCTAGATGCCATTTTTCGTGCATTCCATACCATCAAAGGGACCGCCACTTACTTTGGCTTGCATGGAATGGGTTCACTCGCCCACGTCGTAGAAGATTTACTCGATGAAGTTCGGGCAGGCACACGACCATTTTCAGGACAATTAGGCGGATTAATTCTGGAATCCAGAGATATCCTCACTCACATGGTGGAGTATGCAGATGAGACCGGGCACGACTCACCTTGCCCGCCGGAGATGTTACAAAAAATAAAATTCTTCGCAGAAAATAAAGTCTACGAAGAGGAAGCCACTACAACTGCCGGTAGCAGTGAGACGATGGCCGCTGACGAATCACTAGAGCAGGCAATTATCGCTCCGACACCAGAATCTCCTGATCAACCTGTTGTACAAGCAGCCAGCTCAAACAAGCAACCAAACAAGCGTAGCCGGGAAATTGTTAAAGTCGAGGCAACTCGCCTGGATGCTCTGGTAGATTTGGTCGGCGAGCTGGTGATTGCACAGAGTATATCCGCCGAATCCCTCAACGAAATGGACAGTCTTCCGGAAGCTCTGGATACATCTCTCAAACGCCTAACAACCATAACACGTGACTTGCAATCTCTTTCAACTTCGTTACGAATGGTGCCCATCGGGCCAGTTTTCCAGCGGATGAAACGGTTAGTACGTGACCTTATGAAGCAAACTGGAAAGACTATCGAATTTGAGATTCTGGGTGAAAATACGGAAGTTGATAAATCTCTTGTCGATGCGATTGCCGACCCTCTTGTTCACCTGATAAGAAATGCCGTTGACCATGGCATTGAAAACTCCGAGGATCGTCCTCCATGGAAAGGGAGTGCCGGAAAATTAAGCCTCACCGCATATCAACGGGGCAGCTGGATTTATATTGATCTTAAGGATGATGGGAAAGGGCTCGATAAGGATGCTATCCTGGCAAAAGCCATGGAAAGAGGAATGGCTGATCCGGATACATCCTATACAGAAAAAGAGATATTTGATTTCATTACAAAAGCTGGATTTTCTACAGCCGCAAAAATAACAGATGTATCCGGCCGCGGGGTAGGCATGGATGTAGTTGTCCAGTCAATAAATGCGCTTAAGGGGCAGCTGGACATCAACAGCACCAAGGGCGAAGGTTCTACTTTCACTTTGCGACTACCGCTCACAATGGCAATAATCGATGGTGTAGTAGCTCAGGTAGGCGAAGAGCGCTATATAATACCTGCCCCATCTATAGTACAAACCGTGCGCAAAGAAGGCCTAACGACATCCAGCGTGGCTGGAGACGAAGAAGTATTGGTATACCGAAATTCAACAATACCCCTGGTTAGCCTGGCAGATGTTTTTCATATTGAGAGCGCAAAATCGCTGTCAGATGATTCATTATTCATTGTGTTAGATGACGAAGAATACAAATTCGCACTACTAGTAGACGAATTGGTAGGCAAACAGCAGGTTGTAATAAAATCACTTGATAGCATTTTGAAAAATTCAAATGGTGTTTCCGGAAGCGCCATAATGCCAGACGGGGAAGTCGGTTTGATTATAGATGTTCAGTGGATTGGGAAAAACATTCAGCAGCGTATCGAAGACCAGGTAACAGCATGACTACCAACAACAAAATTGATGTAAATGAAGAGTATGACAAATCTACAGAGGGTGGATACCAGGAACTAACAACAGCATCCGGTAAATACCTATGCTTTTCACTAAACACAGAAATGTACGGGTTTGAACTATGTAGTGTTCAGGAAATTATTCGTGATTTGGCTATTACTCGAGTCCCTAACAGCCCCCATTACCTAACTGGTGTCGCCAACCTACGAGGAAAAGTAACACCTATTGTGGATCTGGCAATTAAGCTAAATTCTGTACAACGGACTGAGCAATCACCCTGGATAGTGGTCTTGGAAGTTCACCGCGATGGGAAGTTTTTTCAGGTGGGTATTATAGTGGATGGTTTACCTGAAGTTGTTAACCTGCCCGATGTAAAATTGCAAAGGCGCTCTGACTCAAGTGGAGGCGCAGAATTTGTTGTTGCATTAGGGCGCACTGATGAACATGTGATACTAATTCTCGACGTCGAAAAACTTGTATCAGATTCCATTGGTGTTGCAGGAGATTTTTAGCAATGAATGATATTCTTAGCAGCGTTGACGAGCGCACACAACTTGCCGGCAATAACCGAATGGAGTTGCTGACCTTCAACCTAGCAGGGTCCCAAAAATATGGAATCAATGTTTTCAAAGTTAGAGAAGTCATGTTGTGCCCCTTAATATCTGAGATATCTGACTCGTATGTTAAGGGCATAGTTCACCTAAGAGGCACAACCTTTTCAGTGATCGATTTAAACAAAGTGGTGCATGAAACACCCTTACCAATGGATTCAACCTACCTTATCGTCGCAGAGTTTAATCAGACTCTACAGGGTTTTATTGTTCGTGGCGTAGACCGAATTCTCAACCTCGCCTGGGATGAAATTCATCCCCCGCCAGACAACATAAGTACTGAAAATTTTGTGACCGCCACCACCTATCAAAACTCTGAACTCATTCAGGTGCTAGATGTAGAAAAAGTGCTTGATAAAATCGCACCCAATGAAAACAAAATGGATACCAAGCTGATAGATACTGGGCGAAAATACACGGATAAGCGTGAATATGAAGTCGTGATATGCGATGACTCAAGTGTCGCACGTCGCAACCTCCAGGAAGCCATTGAAAAAGTGGGTTGTCTGCCCGTAATATTCGAAAATGGTCTAGAGGCGTATCTGCACTTGAAAGAGCGTAAAAACGATCGCGAACGGATGGATTCCCTGCTTATGCTAATATCAGACATAGAGATGCCCGAGATGGATGGCTTTACGCTGCTGTCAAAAATTCGCAAAGAAGCAGAATTCATAAAGACACCCATGTATATGCATTCTTCTTTGTCCGGTGATGTAAACGAAATCAAAGCCAAAGAAATGGGTGCTACTGGATTTCTGAATAAATTTGATGCCAACCAAATAGCAAAGGTCCTCAATGAAGCTATGGAAAATAAGGAAAAAGAGCGGAAAAACACCAATAAAGCTGTCCAGCTTCAAGATCGTCCCATCTAAATCGCACAAGCAATTCAACGCACCAGCGCGTATCTCGAATGTTGTGCTATAAACCCTAACCCAGAAAGTAGCTCCTCCCCGGAGCTACTTTCTGGTAGCATAAAAGTCTTCGCAACTTCAAGTTTATGTTAAATAGACCATTTCGAGAAATTTCCAATAAGCTCATGAAATATAATATATATATTGGATTTATTTGTGCCTGTGCAATATTACTAACCAGTTGCTCAAAACCGAGTGATAGCACTCACTCGGGAACATCCAGACAGATTATAAATATACAAAACGCTACTTCTGAGCAGGAACTCAAAATAGGGTTATCGCAATATCCCTCTACTTTACACCCTGCTATCGAAAGCATGGTTGCCAAGTATTATGCACTGGGCATGCTAAGCCGACCTATCACATCTTATGATCCGGACTGGAATCTTGTTTGCAATTTGTGCATCACACTACCAACTATTGAAAATGGTCAGGCCTTGTTGGAAAAAACACCGGATGGTGAGGACGGTATTGCCGTAACGTTTCAATTACCTGAGGATGCAAAATGGGGTGACGGCCAAGCGCTTACTACAGCAGATGTACTTTTTGCCTGGCAGGTTGGCAGGAACAATCAATCAGGAGCGATTAATACTGAGCTATATCGGCGTACCTATGCACTAGACGTTAACAACAAACACAGCTTTACCCTGCATATCAACAAGGTAGTTTATGACTACAATCACTTGGGACAGTTCTATCCGCTGCCCGCTCACCTGGAAAAAGCGGTCTTCGAGGAAAACCCCTATGAATACCGACACAGAACACAATACAACGCGCAACCCACAAACCCGGGACTATGGTCTGGCCCGTATGTTCTTAAGGAAGTAGCTCAGGGCTCCTATCTACGACTTGAGAAAAATCCCTATTGGTATGGAAAAAAGCCCTACTTTAACGAAATCGAATTGCGAGCCATAGAAAATACTGCTGCTCTGGAAGCCAACCTGTTATCAGGCACAATCGATATGATCGCGGGTGAGCTGGGCTTAACCCTTGACCAGGCTCTGTCCTTCAAAAAAAGGCACGGCGATGACTACAAGGTTACTTTTAAACCCGGACTTCTATATGAGCACGTTGAAATTAATCTTCGCAACCCCATTCTTGCTGATAAACGTGTCCGACAAGCACTTATGTATGCTCTTGACCGAGACTTAATCAGTCAACAATTATTTTCAGGCATGCAGCCGGTCGCAAACTCCTCCATTAGCCCCTTGGGGAAAAATGCCTCAAATAACATCAGAACCTACCCATACAATCTTAGCAAAGCCAATGAATTACTTGATCAAGCAGGATGGAATACCTTCGTAGATGACGTTCGCGTTGATGCAGCCGGTAATTCTTTACGCTTAGAAATAATGACTACAGCCGGTGACAAAACTCGCGAACTGGTCGAACAAGTAATGCAAAATCAACTTAAAAAAGCTGGTATCGATCTGCGCATAAAAAATGAATCCGCCAGGGTGTTTTTTGGGCAGACTACTCGTGAAAGAAAATTTTCCGGAATGGCCATGTTCTCCTGGTCCATGGCACCAGACAATGTACCACGCACCACCCTGCATTCATCAGAAATACCAACGCAGGAGAATAACTATGCTGGCCAAAATTATTCCGGTATCAACATACCCGAACTGGATACACTCATAGAGCAATTAGAGGGTGAACTCGATGCTAGAAAACGCGCGCCACTGTGGCAGGCTATTCAACAGATTTACGTAGAAGAACTGTCCGTTTTACCACTCTATTGGCGCTCAAACGCTTATATTACGCCTAAATGGTTGAAGGGTTTACAACCCACCGGCCATCTCGACCCCAGCACACTGCGCATAGAGGACTGGGTTCGCACAGAATGAGCCGTAAACACTTGCCCCTGTTATCCGTGAAAAAGCTTAGTGTAGGCTTTGATAGTGATGATGGCATAATCCCCGTAGTCGAAGACCTTAGCTTTGAGTTGGAACCTGGAAAAACACTTGCCTTGGTAGGCGAAAGCGGCTGCGGAAAATCAATAACTGCCTTTTCAATTTTGAAATTACTCCCGCCCTTCGGAAGAATCCTCTCAGGGTCGATCCAGTTTAATGGTCTGGATTTAACCAAAATGGATGAAAAATCCCTACAGAAATTTAGAGGAAACCGCATATCCATGATATTTCAGGAGCCCATGAGTGCCCTGAACCCAGTATTTACGATTGGCGCCCAGGTGGCAGAAAGTCTTATGCTGCACACGGCCTTATCCAGACACGAAGCCATGCGCGAAGCTATAAACTTGTTTGGGAGAATCGGAATTCCAGACCCCGAATCCCGGGCCGGAAACTATCCACATCAGCTCTCCGGCGGTATGCGCCAACGGGTAATAATTGCTATGGCACTTGCATGCGAACCTGACTTACTCATAGCTGACGAGCCTACAACCGCCCTGGACGTGACCATTCAGGCACAAATACTGGATTTGATGCACGATCTGCAAGAGAACTCCGGCACCGCGATATTGTTTATCAGCCACGACCTGGCGGTCGTCTCTCGTATGGCAGATGATATTGCGGTTATGTACGCAGGTCGTATCATCGAACAAAGCTCATCAGCCGACATTCTGGAATCGGCTTTGCATCCGTATACCCAGGCGCTCTTGGCAACCACACCACGCCTCGACAAACGGGTACTGCGATTGCCCGCGATACCCGGAAGGGTACCCTCTCCTAAAGAGCGGGGTAGCGCATGTTGTTTTCAGCCCAGGTGCCCATCTGCCAGCAAGCAATGTTCAATATCACGGCCTGAAACAATAAATATTAAAAACCCTAATCCGCAAGACCGTCACGATATCGCCTGTCACCTGACAACTCGAAAGGGTTTGGATGTGACACCCAGTAATGGGAGCCCGGCGCATTGAACAAATCCGCCATAAGCTCCTCCCCCATCATGAGCACCTGGGGTTTGAGCAAAACCTTCACCACCAAAATTTCCGACGGTCACCGCACGCTAAACAAAACCGTGTATGCTGTTAGCGATGTGTCGCTTGATGTATACAAGGGCGAAACGCTTGGCCTGGTCGGTGAAAGTGGATGTGGAAAAACCACATTGGGACGACTCATGGCACTGTTCTATCATCCGAGCCAGGGCACACTGCGTATAAATGGCCAGAACATGAAGGGGCTTTCGCACAAACACTTAAAGCCTTATCGTAAAAATGTCCAAATGGTGTTTCAGGATCCTGTAGCAGCACTCAATCCCAGACATACTGTTGCAACCATACTAACTGAACCATTGAATATTTTTTCTGTGGGTAAACCCGTTCAGAGAAGAAAGCGCGTAGTTGAGCTGCTGGATGCTGTGGGTTTGTCCGCAAAGGATCTGAATCGCTATCCCCACGAATTTAGCGGCGGACAACGACAGCGCATAACCATAGCCCGGGCACTGACGCTACAGCCGGATTTTATCGTTGCAGACGAGCCTGTCTCAGCTCTGGATGTCAGTGTCCAAAGCCAAATATTAAATCTGTTCAAGGACCTTAAACAACAGTTTGGGCTAACCTATCTATTCATCAGCCATGACCTCGCGGTAGTGCATCATCTGGCTGATCGAGTAGCCGTGATGTATTTGGGACGCATCATGGAAATTGCAGACTGTGATACATTGTTTAGGGAGCCAACTCACCCCTACACTCGCGCTTTGCTTGCTTCGGTACCAGCGCTGAAACCCGGAAAAGCGCGACTTGGCAAAATATTGAAAGGTGACCCACCAAGCCCTATAAATCCACCACGGGGTTGTCCGTTTAATCCACGCTGCGAGTTTGCCTCGGACCTATGTCGCACTGAAGTTGCAATGCTGCGGCCAGTGCAAACTGACAGCCAGCATCAGGTCGCCTGCCATCATCTGGAGAGTTTCCAATGAGCCGGTTTATTGCCTGGCGGCTGCTACAAGGTCTGCTGGTCCTGTTTATTATGTCCTTCGTTATTTACGCCCTCATTGGTTTGATGCCCGGCGACCCTATCGACTTGATGATCAGTTCAGACCCCAACATGACCGCTGCAGATGCTGCCAGATTACGCTCACTCTATGGCCTCGACCTACCGATTTATGAACGCTATTTAAATTGGATCTCCACTGCATTGAGTGGAGATTTAGGGTATTCGCGTTTATTTGGACAACCCGTACTCCAAGCCTTATTTCCGGCGTTAATAAACTCGGTAATGTTGTTAGGCCTGGCATTCACTATTTCAGTATGCGTAGCAATACCGCTTGGCACATTAGCCGCGTCCAGGCCCCGCTCATTTTTAGACTATAGTGTAAATCTGGCGGCATTTGCGGGGATATCCATTCCTTCATTCTGGCTAGCGCTGATGCTGATTATTATTTTCGCTGTTTTCCTGGGTTGGCTTCCTGCCGGAGGAATTGCGCCCCAGAACGCGAACATAATCGAAACGCTTAAGTATATGATATTGCCAGCCACAACTTTAAGTGTGGTCAGTATAGGCAGCCATATACGCTATGTGCGAGCCGCCATGATTGAGGTCCTAAGACAGGACTATATCCGCACCGCCAAGGCCAAGGGCGCAAAAAATACACGAATAATCTGGAAGCACGCTTTACGCAACGCCATGATTCCCGTTGTCACAATACTCGCACTGGATTTTGGCTACCTGTTTTCCGGTGCGCTTGTGACCGAGACGATATATTCCTGGCCTGGCATGGGAAAGCTCATTTTTGATTCCGTAATGGGCAATGATTTCAACCTGGCACTTGTGGCACTTTTATTCGCCACGGCACTGACCCTGACCGGAAACTTGCTGGCAGACATTTGTTACGCCTGGCTTGATCCCCGCATTGTCATAGGCCAGGAACCATCATGACGCACAACTCTCCCCTGTCTCTGGCCATATGCAGATTCCGCAAACACCAGCTA
This sequence comes from Pseudomonadales bacterium, assembly GCA_019090385.1. Taxonomy (GTDB): domain Bacteria; phylum Pseudomonadota; class Gammaproteobacteria; order Pseudomonadales; family Azotimanducaceae; genus DC-out156. The sequence goes on from JAHRWB010000074.1 coordinate 14,386, forward strand.
GCAATTGCCAGCCTGTTCCTGCTACTGACGATGATACTCATGGTACTCTTTGCACCGCTATTTGAACGCTTTTTGGGTGTTGATGCCAATGCCATAGATTTATTCAACCGAATGGGACAACCGTCTGCCGCTCATCTTCTTGGGACAGATGAGCTAGGGCGTGATGTACTGGCGCGATTGTTGTACGGTGGCCGTATTTCTCTGGCAACCGGCTTAATAGCTGCCTGCATCGCTGCAAGTATTGGAACCGTCGTCGGCCTGTTTGCCGGTTATTTCGGCGGCAAACTGGATGCCCTTTTAATGCGTTTTACAGATGGCGTCATTGCCCTGCCCTTACTGCCGCTGCTCATCGTTCTCGCTGCAATCGACCTGGTAAAATTAGGCGTTCCCGAGACAATAGCCCAATCAGAAAACATCAGTTTTTATCGAATAATTTTAATTGTTGCTCTGGTTGGCTGGACCACCGTTGCCCGATTGGTGCGTGGTGCAACACTCAGTTTTAAAGAACGGGAATTTGTCATGGCCGCCATTGGTGTTGGTGCCACACATTTACACATTATGTTTCGGCATATTTTACCCAACCTGATCTCCCCGGTAATAGTGGCAGTTACGCTATCCGTGGGTAACGTCATCCTGCTAGAGTCAGTGTTAAGCTTCTTGGGACTAGGCATTCAACCACCTATGCCAAGTTGGGGTAATATGCTAACAAATGCCCAGGAACTGATTTGGCAGGCACCGCTGTTGGCGGTTTTTCCAGGCTTGATGATATTTATAACCGTAATCTGCTTTAATTTTCTGGGGGATGGTTTACAGGATGCATTCGATCCTAAAGCCGAGTTTTAAAACCGGGAAGCCTGACTCAAACTTAATTACATTTTCGGCTATTTAATTGCATCACCCACTCTGACAATTTTGAGGGTATTGGTACCACCATGCATATCCACATAATCACCTTTGGATATAATCACCAAATCTCCCAGGTTTACTGCTCCCAAATCTAGAAGCTGATCTACCACCATCTGATTAGCTCGGTCGGGAGATAAGCCACTTACTTCGGACAATACAGAGTGGACCCCTCTGACCAGTGCCAACTTCTGGTGCACCTTGTTGGAATTGGCAGAAGAAAAGATAGGCAAATTTGATGAAATACGAGACATTTGAATGGGTGTACTGCCAGTTTCAGTCATCGAAACAATGGCCCTCACCCCATCCAGGTGATTCGCTGCATACATAGCAGACAATGCGATAGTCTCGTCTACCGAAGAAAACTTCTGATGTAGGCGGTGCTCGGAGCGGCTGATATCAGGAATTTTCTCCGCACCTGTGATAACTCTTGCCATAGAACTGACTGTCTCCACTGGAAACTTACCAACTGCGGTTTCTCCAGAGAGCATCACAGCATCGGAACCATCCAATACTGCATTTGCCACATCAAATACCTCAGCCCGTGTTGGCATAGGGCTGGTAATCATGGACTCCATCATTTGCGTTGCAGTAATAACGATTCGGTTAAGCTGACGAGCCCGCTTGATCAATTTTTTTTGTACACCTGCCAAGGATGCATCACCGATTTCAACACCAAGATCCCCGCGCGCCACCATTACAGCATCGCTGGAACGAATAATTGCATCCATAGTCGACTGATCGGCAACCGCCTCAGCCCGTTCAATTTTTGCAATAATACCCGCCTGACTACCGGCACTTTGTAACAAACTTCGAGTTCTTTCGATATCGGCTGCCGAGCGAGGAAAAGACACGGCCAGATAATCAACATCCATTTCCGCCGCCAAGCTAATATCCAACAAATCTTTCTCAGTCAATGTCGGTGCGGATAACCCGCCGCCCAATTTGTTGATGCCCTTATTGTCCGATAGCACCCCGCCTATCCTAATCCGACAGTTAATTAACTGATCATCAATTGATTCTATATCCAGTGCTATGCGCCCATCATCCAGAAGAAGACAATCCCCCACTCGACAATCGTTTGGCAGGTTAGCGTAATCTATTCCCACCACATCGGAGCTACCGGAATTAATATCCAGATTACCATCCAGGGAAAAGACACCACCCTGTACCAGATTTACCTTACCCGCGCTAAATCTCCCGATGCGAATTTTAGGGCCTTGTAGATCCCCCAGAATACCAACAACGCGTTGCTGCTGTTTTGCCAACTTTCGCACCAATTGCGCCAGGGCCTTATGCTCCTGCGCATTACCATGGGAAAAATTGATACGCGCCACATTCATGCCCGCGCTAATCATCGCGGTAATAATTGGCGCGGTACAACTTCCAGGCCCCAATGTGCACACTATTTTTGTGCGCCGTAGCCAGTTGGATTCAGATGACATCACGGGTTTATCCTATTCAAATTTACTGCTCGGTTTCTCGGCTCATTTTCGCCCTTAAGAATGCCGAGTTACCTTTCCATTAAAATTTCACCAGATTTCATAATTAAATCATCTTACACTGCTTTAATGTGTCTAGTGGTTGCCTTAATTCTGATCATGAAAACGGTTTAGCCCTTGAGACGCGCCCGCTCCATTAAATCGATTAAGGTAACCACCCCCTTTAAAGCCGCACAAAATCTGAACGTGGCTACGCTAAACCAGTTTTTGGATCATATGCTTAAAGAAAAGCAAGTTGCGCCAGCGATAAGTGTTCAGGCAATAGCTGTCTCATCACTATTCACAAGCAAATCAAGCACCTCGTATACATTATAGTGCCGATATCGTGGATTAGGCTGAATAACATCAAAGAAAAAGTCTGTATAGGTCTGGTTAGTGAGAGATCCTGGCTTATGTTTCTTCTTCCAAAGCGCGATTATTTCACGCTGAATGCTTCGAGACATATAACCGCTGGAATTGTCCACTTTTTCCTATCTGATTTACTGATATTAAATATGGAATGAAATAAACTGAGGGCTCAAGCCAAGCAATCTCAGAGAAGTAGTGTACACCCTCAGCCCACTTTTAATCCACCAGCCTCCTGCCAAAAAGACTGCCAAACCCAATTAAAACGATATAACTGAACAAAACCACGCCTAAGCAAACAGCAAATATACACTTTACTTGCTAAATTTGGGCTCCACTCCCAGAATGCAAGCAACTCATTAGCGGTTCGAAAATATGACGAGCAGTAACCAGTTTGACGCTATAGATTGCCAGCAGGATAGACGGCGTGATGCGGAAGCCAAAAAGTTTCATGGATGGCGCCTGCTTGGCGGCATATTGATCACCGTTGTCATTCTGGCTATTTGCAGTGCAGTTATAGATTGGCTGGTTATCGGACCTCTGGACGGCCGAATGTTCTGAATGGCTTGACTGGACCGCGTGGCTTCCGGATAATACCGCGCCCCTGCAAAGGGAGGCAATGATACACACCGCTTTAAGCGCCCGTGGCTCAGTTGGATAGAGCACCTGGCTACGAACCAGGGGGTCGGGGATTCGAATTCCTCCGGGCGCACCAATTAAATCAATGAGTTATCTGCAATTTGGACTTACAACCCTTCTTTCAATTACTGTTTTTGGTTACTTATTGGTAACACCAGTTCATTTTTGAGCACTATCGATTCGCACCTACTTCTAAGTAGCTGGGGAAAATTGCTCAGACCATTCGCAATCAGATCTTGAATAGTTGTTATTGATGTGCGACTGGTCCCCCATCTGCAACACCCTCCTATATAGCGGTTCAAGTGAGGCCTAAGCGTAGGTGATTAAAGGCTACATTCCGAGTTGCGTACTCTGCAATAACCTCATCGTTCACCATGAGAAGGAATGCGCCTGGCTCATTCGAACTTGCATAGGGGCCGGAAGTACAAATAGCAGAGAGTTCTCCCACTGCCGCACCATAAAGGATGAGGTGGCCATCTATCCGATACAGACGGCACCCGTTGTGCTGGAAACTGCTACCTCTCTTGTCCTTTTTCAATGCACCGCGTTCAAGAAAATTGGCAATATCACGTAGCGCAGTGTCCTGTGAGTATTTGGTCAATTTTCCCCACTTGGTAAAGAATAAGGTCCTTAATCTCCACATCCGGTATCCTTAATCCCCCTACCAATCCTGTTATTACTCCCAGCAGTTTCAATGCATAATTGGTGATTTTATTGGGTCGGCAATTTTTCAAACCGGCTGTCAGTTATCAGCGCACCAAAAGAATCTAGACATTCTCGGGTTATCGTGATACCTATAAGCAGTATAAATATCGAATAAGAAAATAATAAAGTAGCAAATCGCGTTCCGGGGGGAAGCTATGTGTAATACTGCTATTCGATTTACCTCAACCTGCACCTTAATATTGGTTGTTCTAACCATTTCTGTTATGTCACTTCCTGTTAATGCGGAAGCTGCCAAAGCCAGTCGCAAACAAACAATAGAAGAAGTCGTAGTAACTGCTAGACGAACAGAGGAAGGTATTCAAGATGTTCCTATCGCGGTAACTGCCATGACGGGTGCAATGATGGAAGATCGTGGGGTGGTCTCCACCTCAGACTTGCAAATGAGTACCCCGAGCTTAAGCTTTTCCAGTACACATTTCGGCGACTCTAATGTCAGTATTCGCGGCATAGGCAAGTTAATTACATCAGGCGATTCCGGTGTTTCCACCCACATAAACGAAATACCAATAGAGTCAAATCTGAATGCCATCGAGTTTTACGATATGGAGCGAGTCGAAGTTTTGCGCGGACCACAGGGAACCTTGTTTGGGCGTAATGCAACAGGCGGTGCCTTGAATTTTATCACCCGACTCCCGGATTTTGAAAACATCAACGGCTTCCTGGATATCGAAGCAGGAGACTACAATAACGTCAGGGTTAAGGGTGCCATCAATATTCCCATAACTGAAACATTTGCAGTTCGACTGGCTGGGCTAAAACTGGATCGTGATGGTTACATAGACAACCTGGCTTATGGCCAGGTGGCAGATGCGGGCGTAGGTGCGGGCATAGATACAATAAGCGGTATCAATAAAGATCTGGACGGACGTGATATTTCTTCCTACCGAATAACCGCCAATTGGGCTATTTCTGACAATGCAGAACTATGGGTAATGTACACCAATTTTCACGAGAACGACGACCGAGTCAGAATTTCCAATCAGATCTGTGTCACTAACCCGCTTCCAACAACTGGCTGTACCCCCGATGGGGTAGGTTTTGAAACACCCCATGCTTTATCGAGCACAGGCGGCATTATATTTGGTCTCAGCGCTAATGCCATCGCCCTCACCGATACGCCCACAAAAAAGTACCAGCGTATCCAGCCCGGCCTTAGGAAAATGCACACTGACTTTCAGCCAACATATGAGGAAGATGAAGATATATTTGCCTTTAATTTCAGCTACGATTTTGACGACTACAGTTTCGGATTAATCGGCGCCTATCAGGAACGAAACTTTGTTTCTCAGCAAGATTATTACATGGATACCGGAGCACTGTTGTTTGATGGCAGCATTAATTTCCCAGTGTCTGCACCGGCCGGAAACAGGGCAGGAGATGAATGGAGGTCCGGACCCTGCAATCTGAATGCTGCTACTTCAGGTGCTCAGACCGGAAGCAATCCGAATGGTGCTTGTAACAGGGATATAGATGGGTCCGTTATATTCATGTACGACCAACAGGCAACTCATAAAGAATACTGGACGGTTGAAGCAAAAATGGGCAGCCATTTAAATGGCCCACTTAATTTTGTCGTTGGCGTAAATGCTTATGAAAACGAACACCTGGATGACTACTATGTACTAGGTAATGCCCTGGATGCAGGCGGCTCCTACCCTGGGTTTTTTCTCTCGGGTGATGATCCCAAAAAACCTGCTCAGTCTGATGGTTGGGCTGTATTTGGCGAACTATATTATGAATTCAGTGACGACCTCAAATTCACACTGGGTTTGCGCTACAATGAAGATCATCGTGAGGACTTTGCAACAAACGTGATATTTAATGCCTTTGATCTGAATGGTCCGCTTGGTGGGGCATTGGGAGAAGCTACATTAGTCAGAAACACGCTGGCTAATTTCATCTTCGGCGCGCCACTGGGTGAACAAACAGATCTGGCTGCCCTATATGGCGTGGACACATCAACAATAACCGCCGCTGAAGCAACAGCTCCTGCAAGTCCCGAAAGAATAGCGCTGGCCACCAGTATTCCATTCGTGCCCCAGTCCGCCGAAACACGATTCCTCTCCGGTTCACCCACAGAGTTTGATTTTGACAATGTCAGCGGAAGAATTGGATTTGACTGGCGGCTCAACAATGAAAGCATGATCTACGCATTTTATTCTCGCGGTTACAAACCTGGTGGATTGAATGGCGCCATACCCGAAGCATTTCAGGGAAACTCCTCTTTTTCCTATGATTCCGAAGAAATTGACGCATTTGAAATCGGCTCAAAGAATAGACTGCTGGATGGAACAATGATCCTGAACGCATCCCTTTTTTACTATGATTATCAGGGCTTGCAGATCTCTCGCGTAAAAAATAATGCCAGCATCAATGATAATATTTCCGCTAAAATGTGGGGACTAGAACTGGAATCTCACTGGAGACCGAGTGCAATTCCCAACCTGCAGATCAACGCCGCATATTCCTATCTGAATACGGAAGTAGATGGTAGCAAGTCAATTGATCCCACCAACCGCACGGCAAATAACCCTGACTGGGTGTTACTGAACAACCTTGATGTGGGTTCTACCACCGGCGTGAATTTTATTGCACAGGACCCCGCTGCGGTGTTGGCAGCAATACCAGGCTGCCTTGCTGTGGGCGGCGTCGTACCTCTACCTCACCTTAGCTACTCCAGCGGCATCCCTGCGCTCTGGTCGCGTAACTGTTTAGATGGCGCCGGCATAACAACGTCTGACGGGCTGGAATCGGACCTGGATGGGAACCACCTACCCAATACGCCTGAACACAATATCTCCCTCGGAATGGGTTATACATGGGAGATATCGGCCATTGCGGGTGCCCTCACCCTGCGCTGGGATTACTATTGGCAGGCTGATTCCTTTGGTAGAGATTTCAACACCAAAGGTGACGAAATAGACAGTTGGGATCAACACAATGCTTCCCTAATTTATGAAAGCAGTAATGGCACCTGGTCTGGCCGACTGTTTATCCGCAATGTTCAGAATGAGGACAATGTCACCGGGCATTTTCTCTCCTCTGATACGTCGGGGTTTTATCGTAACTATTTTCTGACTGAACCCAGAATCTTTGGTCTATCTGTCAGGTACGACCTGGGTGCCAATTAGTTCTCTGATTGGACACGATTTACACTTCACCAGCGTTGGGTTTGTTACCTCGATGACATAGTCTAGTACCAGAAAAGTTACGCACGCACGCCACATTACCCAACATTAAGAAATTTTCATAATTTCAGGGTAAAACTTAATTGTTGTATCCCGCAATTTACTTTTAGTTTATTTGTTTAGCGCATGCCCCCCTTACTCTTCCTGCATCCAACACTAATGTTGGGAGTTTGTGAATATGGGGATATATAATGCGAGAAAAATTTGGAAACAAAGTACTACGGTACACCGGTCTACTGAC
>JAHRWB010000075.1 GCA_019090385.1 Pseudomonadales bacterium
GCTGCAACAAATGCACCCGCATCAACTTTTATTGGGGCAACTAATGTAGAATTTGAACCAACAAAAACACCTTCACCAATTTCGGTCTTGTGTTTGTCCACACCATCATAATTACAAAAAATTGTACCCGCGCCAATGTTCGAGCCTGCGCCCACCGAAGCGTCCCCTAAATAAGACAAATGTGAAGCTTTTGCACCTTTACCCAGTTCTACATTCTTGGTTTCCACAAAATTACCTATCTTTACCTGGGCAGATAAATGTGTGCCCGGTCGTAGCCTCGCAAACGGACCAACAACGCATTCAGATTCGATTCTTGCGCCTTCGATAACAGAATTGGCCAGCACAGATACATCATCATCTATGATTGAATCTCGAATAATGACGCCAGGTTCAATCCACACACCATTGCCTAATACAACAACACCTTCAAAAACTACGTTGCAATCTATAAAACAATCAGTGCCAACAGTAAGAGCCCCCCTGATATCCACTCGCTTGGGATCTGCCAGCCCCACGCCAGCCGCCAGCAATTGTGTGGCAGCCCGAAATTGATAGTACCGTTCAATTTCGGCCAGCTGAGCGCGGTTGTTAACACCCATAACCTCCATAGGTTTCTCACAGACGATACTCTCAACAGGTAACCTATCCTGCACCGCTGCAGCAATAACATCGGTTAGATAAAGTTCGCCCTGGGCATTATCGGGAAGCAAGTTTTCCAAATACCCCCCAAGTTCTTTCCCTGGCGCGAATAATATTCCCGTGTTGATCTCTAATATGGCTTTTTGTTCATCGTCGGCATCTTTTTCTTCGACAATTTCACAAACCGCGTTATTGGCATCTCGCACGATACGGCCAAGACCAGCAGGATCACTCATAATGGTCGTAACAAGGCGCATAACTCGCTGCGATCTATCAACACAGTTTTGCAAAACGCCTAAGCTGATCAGCGGTACATCTCCATACAATACCAGTACATTTGAATTATTATGGATATGTGGAAGTGCTTGCTGAACCGCATGAGCGGTGCCTTTTTGCTCCCTTTGAAATACCCAATTGATATCTTTAGCAGACTCAAATGCTAACTGAATTTCTTTAGTACCATAGCCACTGACCACGTGAATTTTTTTAGGTTCTAGCAACCGGGCCGTATCAAGTACATGAGCTAACAACGACTTTCCTGCCAGACAGTGCAGCACCTTGGGTAATTTGGACCGCATACGTGTTCCACGCCCAGCTGCCAGCACAACTATTTCTAAGTTGGTATTAGTTCCTGAGGGCATTGCTTACACGTCCGAGAAGAAGATCAGCAAATTATAAAGGGCAGCAAATAAAAAGGGGTGATTAAAATCACCCCTTTTTAGCCTATTTTGTAAGTTCATCCATATATCTTAGACGATTTATCTCTGGCGTTATTTATCTTGAACGTTTTCGAAGCTCATCTAGTGTTCGCAGCCTGGCCGTTGCCTCTGCCAACTGGGCAGTCGCGATAGTAAACTCAAACTCAGCTCCCTGATCTGCAACCGCTTTTTCTGCAGCTTCTTTAGCTTCCAGTGCTGCAGCCTCGTCCATATCATCAGCTCTGATGGCTGTATCAGCCAATATGGTAGTCAGACCCGGCTGAACTTCCAAATAGCCACCCGAAGCAAAGAATACTTCTTCCTCACCATTATCCAGGAGCAATCTGACTGGACCCGGTCGCAGGCCAGTTAATAGTGGAGCGTGCCCAGGCATTATCCCCAAATCACCCAAACTCCCCGTGGCAACCAACATAGTTACCCTGCCCGAAAAAATTTCGGCTTCAGCGCTCACTATATTGCAATGCATTGTCATGGCCATAGACCAACCCTCCAATTACCCTAAGATCTATAGAGTCTTAGCTTTTTCGACCGCGTCTTCAATAGTGCCTACCATGTAAAACGCCTGCTCAGGCAAATCATCATGTTCACCATCCAGAATGGCTTTAAAGCTGCGAACTGTATCTTCCCGGCTAACGTACACTCCCGGGTTTCCGGTAAATATTTCTGCGACGAAAAAGGACTGCGAGAAAAACTGTTGTACTTTTCTAGCACGGTAAACGATGGTTTTATCTTCTTCAGATAATTCGTCCATACCCAATATTGCGATAATATCTTTGAGTTTGTTATAGCGCTGTAAAATTTGCTGTACACCTTGCGCAACCGCATAGTGCTCTTCGCCAACAACCAGAGGATCAAGTTGTCGGCTAGTAGAATCCAGCGGGTCAACAGCCGGATAAATACCCAAATCAGTAATCGCCCTCGACAAGGTAACAGTTGAATCAAGGTGAGCAAATGTTGTCGCAGGGGACGGGTCAGTCAAATCATCCGCCGGCACATAAACTGCTTGTACAGAAGTGATCGAACCGGTTTTAGTCGTGGTGATCCTTTCCTGCAAGGCACCCATCTCGGATGCGAGTGTTGGCTGGTAACCCACTGCGGAAGGCATGCGACCCAGCAAAGCAGAAACCTCAGTTCCAGCAAGGGTATAACGATAAATATTATCGATAAATAGCAATACATCACGCCCTTCATCACGAAAGTTTTCGGCCATTGTCAAACCGGTTAGCGCGACTCTGAGTCTATTGCCAGGAGGTTCGTTCATTTGTCCAAAAACTAGAGAAATCTTATCGAGTACGCCCGATTCTTCCATTTCGTAATAAAAGTCATTGCCTTCACGTGTTCGCTCACCAACACCTGCAAAAACAGATAATCCAGAGTGTTCCGTGGCGATGTTTCTTATGAGCTCCAGCATGGTAACAGTTTTACCAACACCAGCACCTCCAAACAAACCCACCTTACCACCCCTTGCAAATGGACAGATAAGATCAATTACCTTAATGCCTGTTTCGAGTAGATCATTGCCGCCTTTCTGATCTTCGTAGCTTGGTGCTTCACGATGAATAGGCATGACATCACCAGAGATAGGACCCTTCTCATCAATAGGCTCACCCAAAACATTCATAATACGACCGAGGGTTCCTTCGCCCACCGGAATGGAGATTGGCGCACCGGTATTATGCACCTCAAGGCCCCTTGCTAGGCCGTCAGAAACCCCCATAGCAATTGTTCGCACTACTCCATCACCCAATTGCTGTTGAACTTCCAGTGTAATTTCGGCACTGGTTACCCTTAAAGCGTCATATACCTTAGGCACTTCAGCTCGTTCAAATTCCACATCAATTACGGCGCCAATGATTTGTACTATTCGCCCGCTACTCATTTGTAAGCCTCTTCTCGTTTGCCCAGCCCTGCTTAAACTGGACTAAGTCATAATTATAAAAACTTATTCTCTAACTGCTACCCAATTTTATTCGGTCACAGGAAAAACACCCTTATTTATCAGTCACTGCAACTGAAACACCTCTCAGTAACTAATTACCACCACTCAGTCCTATCCATGCTACCTACACTGTCTGAAGTTCGGCGACAACTGTAACGACAGCCACACCCCGACCTACAGAGGCTGCGATATTTTAAACCGCAGCAGCACCACCTACTATTTCAGCAATTTCCTGTGTAATAGCGGCTTGCCGAACGTTGTTATATAAAAGCGTCAGATCATCAATCAGACTACCTGCATTGTCTGTAGCATTTTTCATAGCCATCATTTTTGCAGCCTGCTCACATGCACTATTTTCTACTACCGCCTGATATACCTGAGATTCAATATATCGTTGAATCAGCCCTTCAATAAGCTCTTTTGCATCAGGTTCATAAAGATAATCCCAACGATGTTTTATTTCTTCATCTTCATCAGCTAGTAATGGCAAAAGCTGATTTATTTCAGGGGTTTGTGTCATTGCGCTTTCAAAGTTATTACAGGCAATATATAGGCGATCGATTTCGCCCTGTTCATAGGCATCAATCATTACCTTGATACTACCAATCAAGTCGCTAACCGAAGGCGCCTCACCCAGGTTATTTGCCGTTGCAGAGACTTCGCCACCGAAAGAGTTAAAAAAAGAAATAGCCTTATTTCCGACAAGACCAAACTGCGAGTTGATTCCTTTAGATTTCCATTCGGACATATCGTTAACGAGCATCCTGAACAAATTAACATTCAGCCCCCCACAAAGACCCTTGTCAGTGGAAATTACAATATAGCCAACTTTTTTAACTTCACGCTCTTCCATAAAAGTATGGCGATATTCCGGTGCAGCATTAGCAAGATGACCTATAACTGCGCGAATTCTAGTAGCATAAGGCCTGCCTTCCCGCATGCGATCCTGTGTCTTGCGCATTTTACTCGCTGCTACCATCTCCATAGCACTGGTAATCTTTTGGGTATTTTGAATACTACCTATTTTGTCCTTAATTTCTCTTGCGGCGGCCATGTTTTATCCTGAGAACCGGCTACTGGCTTTAAATGCTTCAACAGCAGCTTTTAATTCAGAAACCACTTCATCGTTGTAGTCGCCGGTCTCGTTTATTCGTGTAATAAATTCGGCACATTCAGCTTTCATATAGGCCAGAAGTTCTTCTTCAAATTCCAGTACCTGGTTTACAGGTATATCTGCAAGATAACCCTCTCCAACAGCAAACAGGGATATACCCATTTCTGCAACAGACATGGGAGAATATTGTTTTTGTTTCATGACCTCAGTTACACGCTCACCATGTTCAAGTTGACGCCGTGTAGCGTCATCAAGATCAGACGCAAACTGAGAAAATGCAGCTAACTCTCTATACTGCGCCAATGCCAGCTTAATACCGCCGCTGATCTTTCTCATAAACGGTACCTGAGCAGAACCACCCACTCGAGATACAGAGATACCCGGACTCATAGCAGGTCGTATACCAGAGTTAAAAGAATCTACTTCCAAAAATATCTGACCATCGGTAATTGAAATAACGTTGGTCGGTACAAAAGCCGATATGTCCCCTGCCTGAGTCTCTACGATAGGCAGTGCAGTCAGAGATCCAGTTTTCCCTTTGATCTTCCCGTCTGTAATAGCTTCTACATATTCTGCATTGACCCGTGCTGCTCGCTCCAACAATCTCGAGTGGAGATAAAATACATCTCCGGGATAAGCTTCACGACCAGGTGGGCGCCTGAGTAGTAGAGAAATTTGTCGATATGCCCAGGCTTGCTTGGTTAGATCATCATAAATAATAAGTGCATCTTCACCTATATCTCTAAAGTACTCTCCCATAGAGCAACCAGAATAAGGTGCGATAAACTGCATAGGAGCAGGATCGGCTGCACCAGCAACTACAACAATGGTATTTTCCATTGCGCCGTGCTCTTCCAGGGTTCGAACAATATTTGCTACCGTGGACATCTTCTGCCCAATAGCAACATATACACACTTAACGCCGGTATCTTTCTGGTTAATAACCGCATCAATAGCTATGGCTGTCTTACCAATCTGACGGTCACCAATGATTAATTCTCGCTGACCTCGCCCAATCGGTACCATCGCGTCAATTGACTTCAACCCAAGTTGCACCGGCTGATCTACAGATTTTCTGTCGATAACACCTGGAGCTACTTTCTCTACAGGCGCAGTTAATGTTGTACCCAAAGGACCCTTACCATCGATAGGATTACCCAGCGCATCCACGACCCTGCCCAGTATTTCCGCACCCACTGGCACTTCAAGAATTTTCCCGGTGCACCTGGCTGTCATTCCCTCTGACAAACCTTCATAGGAGCCCATGACCACGACACCCACAGAGTCCCTTTCAAGATTTAGCGCCATACCATATACGCCATCATCAAACTCTATCATTTCACCATACTGAGCTTCTGCCAGCCCATGGACTCTTACAATACCATCTGAAACCCCAACGATAGTGCCTTCATTCTGAGCCTCGGATTGGACATCAAGGCCTTCAATGCGCTGACGAATGATATCGCTGATTTCTGAAGGATTTAGTTGCTGCATTATTGTGTTCCTCACACTCTACTAAGCTGGCGCAAACCGATATTACTCAGACGCGCTGCAATGTTTCTGCCATTTTCTGCATTTTTCCGCGCACCGAACCATCTATTACGGTGTCACCGGCTCTGATAATCGCACCACCCATCAACGAAACATCTACATGACTTTCCATTCGGATATCTCGATCAAATCTTGTTTGTAAAGCCGCTTTTAGTTTCTGTTCTTCTTCAGGGCTCATTTCAAATGCTGATACTACTTCAACATCAAGAGATTTCTCTTCCTGAGCCCTCAGCTCTTCAAACTGTAAAAATACGTTAGGCAATATTCCTAATCGCTTACTGTCAGCCAAAATCTGCACAAAAAACTTAACGCTCTCAATGACCTCATCCCCACAAACGTCCCCTAGCATAAAAGCTTTTTGCTTATCATCTATGCTTGGAGAACCAATAATAGTCTGCATACCCGGCTCAACACTGGCCAAGGTTATAGTGCCCAGGGATTGCGACCAAGCTGATAACTGAGAATTACTTTTAGCTACATCAAATGCTGCGTTAGCATATGGACGCGCCAATGTGGCCAAATCTGCCATAGCTAATTAATCTCCATTGGTGAAACCGGCTGCATTATAATTCTGCAGCCAACGTATCCAGCAACGCACTATGTTTAGCACGGTCTATAGATGAGCCCAGCACTTTTTCAGCACCATTTATCGCAAGCTCAGCTACCTGTACCCGCAGCGCTTCCTTCGCACGGTTTACTTCCTGATCAATTTCAGAGCGAGCCGCCTCCAACAAACGCTCACCTTCCAGGCGGGCATCATCTTTAGCTGCTTCAACCATCTGTTTAGCTCGATCGCGAGCTTCATCGATGTGCTGTTGCGCCTCTACTTTAGCTTCGCGCATCTGATCAGTTGCCCTATCCTGAGCTAACTCTAAATCTTTAGCTGCTCGTTCGGCAGCGGCCAACCCGTCAGCAATTGACTTTTGACGCTCCGCCATCGCTTCGACAATAGGTGGCCAGATGTGTTTCCAGCAAAACCAGATAAACACAGCGAAGGTGACCATCTGGGCAAACAAAGTAAGGTTGATGTTCACGTCGAACCTGCTCCTTTAGCTATGAGCTGATCTATGCAACTGCAAAAATAAGATAAAGAGCAATACCAACAGCAATCATTGGAACAGCATCCACCAAACCTAAAACGATAAACAACTGAGTTCTAAGCATTGGTAGAAGCTCAGGCTGTCGAGCAACCCCCTCTAGAAATTTGCCCCCAAGAACACCCACGCCAATAGCCGCACCAACTGCGCCCAACCCCATCATGATTCCGCCTGCCACATATAAAAGAACTTGCAATTCCATGTTTGATCCTAACTTTAGTTATTGATAATTTACTTAATTGACGACGTTTCTGGCTAATGCTCTTCTTCCACGTCATGAGCTTGTGCCATATACACCACAGTCAGTACCGCAAAGATAAATGCCTGTAACGTTACAATGAGCAAATGAAACATTGCCCAACCCCACTGTAAAACCCCACCAACCAGACCTGTAACTATACCGCCGTACATAATTGCCAGCAGTATAAATATCATTTCACCTGCATACATATTGCCAAATAATCGCAAACCTAAAGAAATCGGCTTGGCAATCAAGGTAACGCTTTCTAAAAAAAGATTAAAAAGAAACAATGGTTTGGGAAAGGGATGAAACGCCAGTTCAGCAAAAAAGCCGCCCAAACCCTTACAATTAATACTATAAAAAAGAATTAGCACAAATATCGTCAGCGCCATGCCCATTGTTATATTGGGATCGGTAGATGGTACCACCTTCATAAAGTGAACCCCCAATAGCTGTGAAATATAGGGAATCAAATCTACTGGCACCAAATCCATTAGGTTCATCATAAAAACCCAGACAAATATGGTAAGCGCCATCGGTGCAATCAAAGAATTGCGATGATTAAAAGTACTGGAAACCGTGTCATCGATAAATTCTACGACCATTTCCACCAGGTTTTGCAAACCACCAGGTATGCCGGCTGTCACGCCCTTTGCAGCTTTTCCAAACAACCAACAGAATATTATCCCCAGACCAATCGACCAGCCCATGGAATCAACATTAATCGCCCAGAAGCCCATTTCTTTTGCTTCTTCAGCAGAATGCGCGAGCGCCCAGCTACCATCCGGCATTTTTCCATAGGTTAAATTGGTCAGGTGATGCTTTATATATTCACCGGACGTCAATTCCTGAGCTACCATTCGAACAACCCCTAATAAAACTCTTTACTGCATGTCTGTTTTATAACGCAGAAATGCAACTATAACGCGACTAACTATTTACCACCAACAAACGGTGCCGCAAGGTACCCCATTGGAACAGCTATCAACGCACAAAAAAACCCCAAAGGTTCCGGTCTAACAAAACTCAGCGCCAACACCAACAATATTACCGTAAGTAGCATTTTTATACATTGCTGCAATAATATTCGCTGCGCTTCTCCACCAGCATTTCTATGCTGTGCACTTTTCGAAGCAGAAGTCTCAGACTCCGGAGTTGTCACCGAACGCGATGCTAGCTTAGCCGAGAGATTTATCTGCTTTCGACCATCACTGGCATAACTTGCAAAAATCGCATTCGGAATAAGAAAAGCCATGCTCGCACTACTCGCCGACAACGCCTGTCTACCCCCAACACCATCCCCATAAAAATCTATACACACCATGCTAAAAACAACTACCAACGAAATTAGCAGCTGAACAAACCATACTCTCCACGGTAACGACACAGCACACGCCTTTCCAAGGGACAACTTCAGGCGCGCACAGTATAGGGATCTCCCTCTCAGGGTTCAAACAAATTATTAATAGACGCAACGATTACTTGCTGCTCTTTATCCTAAGTTTGATCCCAAATTAGACCCCTTTAAGCGATATGTCCCAAAATACCTTCCAATTCCTGCAAACTTGAATATTTAATAATCAATTGACCCTTGCCCTTTTTATCCACGATACTGACCGGGGCACCAACCTTTTCCGACAATTGGAACTCAAGCCTCATGGTATCCGGATCGCGCTGACTCAAAACAACCGGTTTATCACCCACCAAATATTTTCTAACGAGTGCCTCCGTTTGACGCACAGATAAACCACCAGCAATCACTTTTTGAGCAAGCTTTGCCTGATCTGAACTCTCCAAGGATAATAAAGCCCGTGCATGGCCCATTTCCATGAGCCCGTCTGCAAGCATTTCTCGAACGTTCTTGCTCAAATTCAAAAGTCGCAATAAATTTGTAACCGCCACACGTGATTTGCCCACAGCGTCGGCAACTTGCTGCTGGGTTAGTTGCAATTCCTCTTGTAATCGTCGCAAGGCTACCGCTTCTTCAAGTGGGTTCAGGTCCTCTCGCTGTATATTTTCGATAAGCGCCATAGCAATAGCGCGCTCATCACTCACGTCGGTTATGACAGCAGGAATAATATCCAACCCGGCAAGCATGGTCGCCCGCCAGCGACGCTCCCCCGCAACTATTTCATAACCACCACTGGCTATTCCACGCAACACGATGGGTTGCATAACGCCCTGTACTTTTATCGAAGCCGCCAATTCTTCAAGCGAATCTTGCTTGATATTTTTACGTGGCTGATACTTTCCCGCGTATATCTGGTCTACAGGAATTTCCCGCATACTAGTGGCATTCGGTTTTGGTGAATTCGTTTGTTGAGAACCAGCTTGTTCGTTCGACGGCTGCTGTGTCTGCTCAGATGTAAGCGCTCCGGCTGTTGAATTACTCAGCAGCGCATCTAATCCTCTTCCAAGCCCTCTTTTTCTAGTCATGTCTGGTAACCACCAACATTATAATAGCTCCATAGTTTCCACTAGCGATCATCTCTTTCTATTACATAATTCTGCTGCCAAAGCTTGATAAGCGATTGCACCTCGCGAACTACGGTCGTAAGCAACTGCAGGCATACCATGGCTTGGAGCTTCTGCAAGACGCACATTTCGCGGTATAACAGTTCGGAAGACCTGCTTACCAAAAAATTTCAGTAATTGCCTCGATACATCCCGGGTAAGCCCATTACGAGGATCGTACATGGTTCGCAATATGCCCTCTATTGATAACCCGGGATTGGCACGATCACGAACTTGCTGAATGGTTTCCAACAATCCGGTCAAGCCCTCTAAAGCGTAATATTCACATTGTACTGGAATCAATAAACTCTGCGCTGCTATAAGCGCATTCAACGTTAGAATATTTAAAGATGGCGGACAATCAATAATCACAAAATCATAAGTTTGTGGAACCTGTGTGAGCCGGGTTTTAAGAATACTTTCACGCCCATCAAGCTGAATCAGTTCGACTTCTGCGGCTGTCAAATCACTGTTTCCTGATATCAGATCAACACCACTTTCTGAAGTTTGTACAACATTTTCAAACAAGATATCGCTGGTAAGCCAATCATAGAGATTTTGCGCAGAACTATTTTTATCGATACCCAGGCCCATTGTGGCATTGCCCTGAGCATCCAAATCGATTAATAAAACTTTTTTGTCCGCTAATACTAGAGAGGCAGCGAGATTTACGCTGGTTGTCGTCTTGCCTACTCCACCTTTCTGGTTAGCTACCGCTATAACCCTTACCACCACTAAATACCTTCCAGTTTTTCCAAGACAACAGCCCTATGCTGCGGGTCGCCATTTAAGTCGGT
Organism: Pseudomonadales bacterium; assembly: GCA_019090385.1. Lineage (GTDB taxonomy): Bacteria > Pseudomonadota > Gammaproteobacteria > Pseudomonadales > Azotimanducaceae > DC-out156. The sequence goes on from JAHRWB010000075.1 coordinate 10,612, forward strand.
AAAACGTACATCCTGAATCAAAGTAGCACCTGCAAATTGCGACGTTATTTCCGTATCAAGTCCACATTGTATGACCAGTAATCCACCCTGCTTTAGCAACGGTCTGGCCATAGCCCAAACCTTATTGGGCGCGCTAACTGCACGGGCAACAACCGTATCGTAGATGGTCTTGGCTTCTGCACATCGTACAGTACTGGAGTCACTAAGGTTCAAAGTTTCAACACTTACGTTTTCCAGTTCTAAACTCAAAGCTGCATGGCGTAAAAATCTTGTTTTTCGCTCCATTCTATCAATGAGAGTGAAACTTTTTTTATGCTGAATAATGGACAATGGTATACCTGGAAGCCCTGCACCACTTCCAATATCAGCAACCTTCACACCTTTGATATGAGGCAAGATAGATAAACTATCGAGCACGTGTCTTTCCCAAACTCGATGCTGATCATTCCGTGACACCAAATTGTAAGTTCGATTCCAATGTATTAATAAATCTTTATACGCCAATAACTTTGTCAGCTGCGAATCTGAAGGCACAAATCCTAAATATTCGAAACCCGATAACCAATGTTTATAATCGCTCACGACATATCGCGTATTTTTTTTGCGTGAATTAGCAGTAACGAAAGTGCGGCTGGGGTAATTCCCTGAATACGTCCAGCTTTTGCAAGAGTTGGCGGCTTTACGTAGGCCAGTTTTTCTCTTAGCTCATTCGACAAACCTTCCATAGCAAGATAATCAAGCTCTGGTGGTAGTACCACTTGTTCCTGTCTATCGATCTTGTCTATTTCCGCCTGCTGCCGCTTTATATATCCCTGATATTTTATTTGGATCTCTACTTGCTCACCAACAAGATTATAATCTGGGGAATCGATTAGCTTCATTACATGCTGGGCATTAACTTCTGGTCGTTTCAGTAAAGTCAGTAAATCAGAATCTTTGGAAATTTTTACGTCTGTAATTTTGTTAAACTTATTGGCTAAATCCGTACCAACAATAATCTTAAATTCAGCCAGCATTTGCGTTAGCTCATTAATCTTTTTCTGCTTCTCGCAAAAAATATCCCAGCGTACATTGCTAACCAACCCCAATTCACGTCCCATCTGTGTTAAACGTGCGTCAGCGTTATCCTGCCTCAACAGTAGTCGAAACTCTGCCCGACTGGTAAACATCCGATAGGGCTCATTGGTACCTTGATTAACTAGATCATCAACGAGTACGCCCAAATAAGCTTCATCACGCCGTGGGTGCCACAGAGGTTTTCCTGCAGCTTTAAGAGCAGCATTGGACCCTGCTAACAACCCCTGTGCTGCCGCTTCCTCATAACCCGTCGTGCCATTGATTTGTCCAGCAAAAAACAAGCCTTCTATAAAACGTGTCTCAAGAGAAAAGTTCAGATCTCTTGGGTCAAAATAATCATATTCGATTGCATAACCAGGACGCGTTATATGCGCATTTTCAAAACCTTTGATAGTTCTTATTAAAGCTATTTGAACGTCATAGGGTAAGCTCGTCGAGATACCATTAGGATATAATTCCTGAGTATTCAGTCCCTCTGGTTCTATAAAAATCTGATGCTGGTCCCTGTCAGCAAAACGAACGACTTTATCTTCTATAGAAGGACAATACCGCGGACCAGTACCATCGATTTTTCCACTAAATAAAGGCGACCGTTTGAGGTTTTTTCGAATAATGTCATGTGTATCTGCATTAGTGTATGTAATGTGACACATGCGCTGTTCAGGATGTTGCTCAATGCTGCCGAGGTATGACATTACCGGCCGGGGGTTATCACCTGGTTGTTCCTCCAACTGAGAGAAATCAACACTCCTAGCATCAATTCTTGGTGGGGTACCCGTTTTTAAACGATCAACCCTAAAAGGTAGTTCTCGTAATCTTTTTGCCAAACTATTTGAAGGTGGGTCACCTGCCCTACCGCCAGTGTGACTTTCCATACCTATATGGATTAAACCACCAAGAAACGTACCAGTGGTCAGCACCACAGAATTAGCGTGGAAAATAACATCTAACTGTGTTTTAACGCCTTTGACAACACCGTTTACAATCAAAAGGTCTACTACTGTCTGTTGAAACAGTTTGAGGTTGTCCTGATTTTCAACGAAGCCACGAATCGTTTGCTTATACAATTGTCGATCGGCTTGCGCTCTAGTCGCCCGAACGGCCGGCCCTTTCCTGGCATTTAATACGCGAAAATGAATGCCTGCTCTATCGGTCGCCTTAGCCATAACGCCATCAAGTGCATCAATCTCTTTGACAAGGTGACTTTTACCAATTCCCCCGATAGCAGGATTACATGACATTTGGCCAATTGTTTCTATGTTTTGTGATATTAAACAGGTAGAGGCACCCGTGCGCGCAGAGGCCAGGGCCGCCTCGGTACCAGCGTGGCCACCACCTATGATTATCACATCATAATACTGTTGATCAGACATCCGCATGTCCTACACTTTTATTTGGGGAGCGAGAGTATACGTAGCCTCTCCTCTTTTTTCCAAATTGATTATTATTACCCAAACGGATTATTTACCTATACAAAAACTCGAAAATATTTCACCCAATAATTCATCGCTACTCATATGACCCAGAATATCTCCGCAATGCATATGTGCACATTTTAAATCTTCAGCGAAAAGCTCGCCCGCAGCCATTGTATTCAGTTGAGATATACCGAGCTCCAAAGCCGTTAATGCTCCGTTTAAAGATTCTATGTGTCGCCTACGAGCGCTAAAACCAACCGTTTGTTGTTGATAACCCACCAACTGAATAATTTCTTCAACAAGATTATCAACACCTGCTCCAGTCAAAGCTGATATATTTATTACAGATTGATTGCCACTGATATTTATTGTTGGTAAATTTTCACCAATTAAATCCATTTTATTATTCACTAATAAAAGACGACCAAAAAAATCCGAACGATCATTCGTTTTTTTGTTTTCGTCGCTATTGTCAATCAGATTAAGTTCTTCTAGTTCTTCTTCCAGTGCTCTATTTTTTATAGACGCATCGCGTACCAGTATAATTCTGTCAGCTTTTTTTATTTCTTCATGTGTCCGCTTAATACCCTCCAGTTCAACTACATCATTTGTAGTACGCAATCCAGCTGTATCTACAAATGTAATAGGCAAACCTTTCAAAGTAATACTTTCTGAAAGCGAATCCCTGGTGGTACCTGCATGAGCGGTTACTATCGCCCTGTCAAAACCAACCAAACAGTTTAACAAACTCGATTTCCCAACATTAGGTTTACCAGCAATAACCAAACGAATTCCATCTCTCAACAAAACTCCCTGTTCACTAGAAATCAAAAGTAATTTCAATTCCGAAACAATTTTCTGGGCTTTTTGGCTAACCTGCCCCTCAGTAAGAAAGTCTATTTCTTCTTCAGGAAAGTCTATACTCGCCTCAACATATACTCGTAAATTTTTTATTTCCTCGGCAACCTTGTTTATCTGTATGGAAAAGTCACCTGATAAAGATCTAGCCGCGGCCCGTGCAGCATTTGCTGATGCACTATTAATAAGGTCTGCTATAGCTTCAGCTTGTACAAGATCAAGTTTATTGTTGTGGTAAGCTCGTTCAGAATATTCTCCAGGTTTTGCCAACCTAGCACCATGCGACAAGCATTCTGAAAGCAATAAATCTATAATTACAGGACCACCGTGTCCGTGTAATTCAGCAACATGTTCACCAGTGAAGGAATGCGGTGCTGGAAAAAATAAAGCTAAACCCCTGTCGAGTTTTTCACCTTGCTGATCCAAAAAGCTGGCTAGCGTAGCGTATCGTGGCGTTATTTTTTTGCCTATAATTTTGACTAGAATATTCTGCGCTTCCGGACCCGAAAGCCGGACAATGCCAATACCACCTTTTCCAGCAGGTGTTGCTATAGCCGCAATAGTATCGGTCTCTATGCCGGAAGCGTATTTCAGCTTACCAGAAGTCGTTCTATCTGAATTGACACTGGTCATAACAAAACCATGTATTAACCCGCATTATCAATCTGCCTGTTGATATACCACTGTTGTCCTATTCCTAAGACGTTATTCACGAGCCAGTACAGTACAAGCCCAGATGGAAAAAACAAAAACATAGCAGTAAACATTACCGGCATTATCTTCATCATCTTTGCTTGCATCGGGTCAGCAGGTGGGGGATTCAATGATTGCATAAACCACATTGAGGCACCCATTAATAGAGGCAAAACAAAGTATGGGTCCATAATAGCGAGATCATGTATCCACAATAGAAATGGTGCCTGACGAAGTTCTACGCTTTCAAATAATACCCAGTACAAGGCCAGAAAAATCGGCATGGGAAGTAACATAGGCAAACATCCTCCCATAGGGTTAACACCTTCCTTTTTGTAAAAGCCCATCATTTCCTGGGATAGTTTTTGCCTGTCATCTTTATATTTTTCTTGGATTTTTTTCATTTTGGGCGCAACTTTTCGAAGTTTTCCCATGGACCGAAACCCAGCAGCAGACAATGGATAAAGTAAAAGCTTAACGAGAAAAGTCAGCAAAATTATTGCAATACCCCAATTACCAGCAAAACCCTCTAACCAAAGTAACAACTTGAATAAGGGAACTGCAATCCACCACAAAAAACCGTAATCAACTGTAAGATTAAGGTTTTCAGAAATCTGGCTTAAACGTGATTGAATTTTTGGTCCGCTATAAAAACGTGCTTTAAACTCCCCGGTATCCCCATCAGCTATTTCCATCAGTGGGCCGGAATAGCCAACAATATAAAGCTCTCCCCTTTTCTTTCCGTAATATCGATTATTCTCGTTTGGATCTGCTATCCAAGCACTTAAAAAATAGTGCTCAAGCATAGCAATCCAACCACCACGAATATCTTCCTGGAATTCCTCTTCCTCAATATCATCGAAAGGCAGTTTTTCGTACCTTGATTCAGAAGTTGTTAGTGCTGGTCCTAAATATGGCTTGGGGCCTAGCACAAAAGAAGAAGCGCCACTTTTTGGCTCGCTGCTATCACGCTTTATTTGGGCAAATAAACTTGCTCTAAAAGGACTGCCCGAGCTATTTTCTATCGTATAGCGTATATCAATAACATAGGAGTCGGGGCTAAATTTAAACGATTTTGTAACAATTACGCCACTCCGCTCCGTAACGAGTTCAACAACCAGGTTTTCCTTATTAACTAACTCATACTCATCTGAGTCTGAAATATAAAGCGGTCTTTGACTGCTGGTCCGATCAATACCATCTCTTCCAAACAACCCACTTTGAGCAACATAGGTAAAATTGTCATCGTTATCTAAAAGAATGTAAGCCAGTTCAGGGTTTTCCAATGTGACTGGATATTGAGGTAGTTGAGTCCGAACGATATCGCCACCTAATCTGTCTATCCATACATCAAGAACATCGGTAGAGACATGTATAAGACGATCTGAGACCTGAATCGAATCCAATCTACCGACAGAAGTTTTGTCAGCACCATTTTGCGAATACTCCTTATTCGGAGCAATCATGCTTTCGTCAGGGAGATCATTTAAAATCTCTACAGGAATTATAGAGTTATCTGCCTGCTCAGGCTGATAACTACCAATAATTGGATTACTGGCTTGTTGTTTATAATTTTCAGACTGAGGAGCGACATTATAGTTTTCAGCAACCGCCGATTGACCATAATCCTCGTTCCATGCAAGCATCATCAGATAAGCTGTTATAGCCAAACCAATTAACAAAATAATACGTTGAACTTCTGCAGGTAGCATTAACTACACTCTCCTATCAGGCCGATTTTGGCGTGGCGGGGTTATTTGGGCTGTCGGTGTTAAATTTATCAATGGTGACGTCATCAGTTAAAACTGGGTCATATCCACCAGGTACGTTCGGGCGACAACGAATTATTCTTCTGAATGCCGATAAACTTCCATTTAATACGCCATTTTTTTCAATGCTTTCTAAAGCATATTGAGAGCAGCTAGGATAAAAGCGACAATTTTGGCCTGTAAATGGGCTAATGGTATATCGATAGAAATAAATCACTAAAATTACTATATGTTTCAACACTTTATCGATTATTCGCTTTATGAACCTAAAATGTTGAATAAATACCATACTAGCTGTTCCGACCAACATCGTTTTGGATTTTTTCTCTCTCCACTATGTCTTGCCAAACGGCATTTAGTGATGTGGAAAACTGGTTCCACTCATTAAATGAAAATACTTGAACAACTATATCTACACAGGGAAGAGTATTGCCAGTACAACGAAAACTTTCCCGTATCTTTCGCTTTACGGAATTTCGCGTTACAGCATGAGAAAATTGCCGCTTTGCAACGATAATGCCCAATCGAGCATGATGGTATTTATTTTTGCGTGTTTTGACTCTGATCATTTCGCGACTAGTACGAAAATCAGGCGTTTGAAAAACTAGATCAAATTGATACTTTTCTGTGAGTCTTTTGTTTTTTGAAAAACCAAAGTGCCTATGTCTTTCCACAAGCTAATATAACCTTCACACGCAAATACGTTTTCTACCTTTGGCTCTTCGGGCATTAATGACTTTACGACCATTTTTTGTAGCCATACGAGAGCGAAAACCGTGAGTACGTTTACGCTTAATGACACTAGGTTGAAATGTGCGTTTCACGATACGTTATCCAGATACTAAAAAATAGGGAGCGCGATTGTATTGAGAGTATGTAATAAAGTCAATGGATAGTATCGGTGGCCTTTTTCTTATATCTCTCTAACTTAGATTCTTTAAGATTTTTATTCACTAAAGCTACCTATAAGTAATAAAAAGATTATATAAAGATATTATTGTTGTTGTTATTTGTTGGGCGAACTATTTCTGTGGATAGATTCCTGGGGGCCCGTAAACATCTCGCATAAGACCATTATTAAACCTGTAGATAAGTTTGGGGTAATCTGCGTATTAAGTGCGTGTAAATCTGGGGAAAAATATGTATTCAGCGATAAGCTACTTTATTAAAAAGTTATCCACAATTTATACCTAACTCTATTCACAATTGATCGATGATTTTTCTTTTTTATTATTGGTCTTATATTTTTCCCCCCCTTAAATACTTGAATTGAATAACGTTGTCTGTTTCATGCCTGAAGTTTAAAAAAACAATTGCTTGCTTTCGTAGCAACTCGAATTTATAGCCAGTAGAATGTGCGTCAATATCAATAAAAAAATCAAGACGATTAATACGGGCGGGAGACCAAAATCGGTGACACTGAAAAAAGGTAGATCGATTCAAGCGACTGAATCAGATAACGCCGATTGGTTAGATCTGAAGGAGTATGTTCAACAGGACAGTACCCTGGGCGACCAAACCTCACAATTAACTGGTGCTTGGCAGCAATGTGTTCTTGCTCTCCAGAAGGATATGCCGTATCAACAATACAGCACCTGGATTCGGCCTTTGCAGGTGGAAGAGTCCGGTCAGCGAATTAGATTGATGGCACCCAATCGTTATGTAATGTCCAAGGTAAAATCTCACTATCTTGATAGAATTTGTGAGATAGTGGCAGAAAAATGTGGGCCGGATATTCAAGTGGTTCTTGGTGTTGGCAGCACAGAATCCGTTCCTGATTCTGATCGCAGTATTCTTCTTTCCCCTAAACGCGCGGATCCCAGAAGTAAACCTAAAACCCGTGAAAACATTGGTTTAAACAAGGCTTTCACATTTGAATCCTTTGTTGAAGGTAAATCTAACGAAATTGCTAGGGCGGCAGCATTGCAAGTTTCAATGAACCAAGGGCAGTCCTATAACCCTTTGCTTTTATATGGTGGTGTTGGGCTTGGGAAGACGCATTTGATGCAAGCGGTTGGTATGGAGGTGTTGGCCAAGAACCCTCAGGCAAACGTTGTTTATTTGCATTCGCAACGTTTTGTCCAGGACATGGTCAAGGCATTGCAAAATGGCACTATGCAAGATTTCATGACCTATTATAGAAACGTTGATGTTTTGCTTATAGACGACATTCAGTTTTTTGCCAGGAAGCTTCGTTCGCAGGAAGAATTTTTTCATGTGTTTAACGCTTTGTTGGAACGAGGTCATCAAATGGTTTTGACCAGTGATAAATATCCCAAGGAAATAGATGGCTTGGAAGAAAGGCTAAAGTCTAGGTTTGTTTGGGGGTTGACGGTTGCTGTCGAACCGCCGGATCTTGAAACCAGAGTAGCAATCCTGATGAAGAAAGCGGAAATTGAAGGAATAGATTTACGCTCTGATGTTGCATTTTTTATTGCTGAGCGAATTAAGTCTAATGTTAGAGAATTGGAGGGCGCGTTAAAACGAGTAGTCGCAAATGCGCTTTTTACCGGTCGGAAGATTACAGTTGAACAAGTTAAGGTCTCATTAAGAGACATGCTGGCTGTGCAAAATCGTCAGGTGAGTATTGATAATATCC
>JAHRWB010000076.1 GCA_019090385.1 Pseudomonadales bacterium
AAGACGACCCTTACAAAGATTTTCCTATACCTGATGATCTGGATTGGTAGCAGGGAAGTGGATTTTCCCTTTTGGCAGGCATGCTGGTGTTATACATTTTTGAGGTACTGCGTAGCATTGGAAATGTGACGCAGGTTGCTGTCGTGGGAATTTTATCCCATTAAACTAAGTCCTGCTGTATAACTCATCTGTAGGAAATCCAAACAATGAACTATTCACTACCACCTTTCGCAATTGTATTGTTAAGTACCTTTCTAATCATTGGTGGCTGCGGAGGTAGCAGTTCCAGCTCCGGCGTCAATGAAGGCACACTCAGCCTTCAGATAACGGATGCACCGGTAGATGGTGTTTTGGCGGTTAACGTTGAATTTTCCGGGATCACCGTGAAGCCTAAAAACGGAGAGCAGATTGCTTTTGTTTATGACGAGCCAAAACCGATAGATTTGTTGTCCCTGAATGAAGGGAATACGGCTACATTATTAAATGGACAAACCCTGCCCGCGGGGGAATATAACTGGGTGCGTCTGGATGTTAATGCGGACTGTGATGGTAATTTTTCTTCTTCTGTGGTGGACGGGCAAGGGCCAATTGAACTTGAAGTTTCCAGTGCCCGGGGGCTTCAGCTAAGTAGTGGGTTTGTTATTACGGCCAACCAGGATACCAGTTTTGTTATAGACTGGAATTTGCGCCTCGGTCTCACTAACCCCGGGGGTAGCGAATGTTATAAATTGAAGCCATCGTTACGCATCACTGATTTAACCGAGCATGGCACAATCGCGGGCAGCGTTGATCCCCTGCTGATTAATGATGAGAGCTGTACCAGTGACGTAAATACCCAGGCCGGCAATGTAGTGTATATATTTGAAGGTGCTGATGTTGAGCCTGACGATATTGATGATGTTGAAATTGACGAAAGCAGCGATGGAGTTGAAGCAACTGATACCGATCCTGATCCGGTAACCACAGCAAACGTACTGTATAATGCACAAAGTGGGAGTTATGAGTATATGGCTGCCTTTCTTTCTCCGGGAGATTACACCGCTGCGTTTACCTGTCAGGGCCAGGATGACAGTATACCCGATGAAGAGTTGTTGGATGATGATGCTAATGATGAAATTGTTTTCTCGGCAGTTAGCAATACGTTAGTAGTTAACGGAGAAACATCGGAAGTAAACTTCGAGTAAGCTGGTTATCCTGAGCTGCATAAAACGGAGTTTTATGCAGCTCTAAAATCGCTCTCAAATAGTAACGGAATTCATTATCCAGCCTAGAAAAATAACCTGGGGCAAGGTAATAAGTGGCAGAAACAGGGCAATTTTCCAGGACTTGGTAGCATCTTTCAATACCACTATTTCTGTGTAATCTGTAGCAACACCACCCATTAGAAATGCAAAGCTGTTCCCGGGTGCGTTGGCGCGTGTAAGCAGGTCTGCAGCAATGGGAGTTGATCCTTCAGAGCAAACCTCTAGAACGGTTGCAACCAGGATGGTCATGCCCAGTCCAATAAACGTTGGGCCAAAATATTCAGCGAATAGTTCCGGGGCCAGAAAAGCTCTTATTCCACTTGCGAGTAAAATACCGAACAGTATCCATCGAACCACCATTCTGGAATCTTTAATGCCATCGATCAAAATTTTGCCAAAATAGATTGTTGAAAACTCTGTATCCGCGATTCCTTGTTTGGCCGAGTGCCAGAATTGGAAGTCGTCAGGTAAATCTACTTGTTGCGGGTTACCGGGTAGTACTTTTTTCCTGACAAAGTAATCGAATAGCAGGCCAGTGATAAATGCGATTAACATTGAAAATATGATGAATGCGAATGTCCAGGGCGCACCAATTAACGCGATCAGAATGAGCGTCAGTGAAAAGGAATTCCATGGGCTTGATACCAGGAAGGCCATCACCTGACCTGCGCTGGCGCCACGTTCGTATAGTTTCGCACCTACCATTAATATGCCGTGGCTGCATAGATCGAGCAATATGCCAGCCAATGATGCTCGCCAGATACCGCGAGCACCATCTTTTGTGCCCAGCGCGCTCATCACAAATTCTCTGGGAATGCGACCAAGTATACCTATCATGAAGATACCGATGGCGACTCCCCACCAGACAGTATTCACCAGCTCAAAAACGGAGTGTGAGAACATGTGCAGCCAATTGATGGCAGTAGCTGAATCTGTAAACTGCCAATACAACAGATATAGGAATACGACGGCGCTGAATGATATCCAGAGTAGCCAATCAAAGCTGTTTCCGGTGTCATGGCAGGCGGGTACTGGAGTTTTCAATTTGTTGCCTTTAACAGATGTACCTCACGTTGTGGAAATGGAATGACTATATTAGCCTTGTTTAATGCATTGAAGATACTGAGGTTGATGGCATGCAGCATAGTAAAATAATGAACGGTGGGTAGCCAAACACGATATCCGATTTCGATTGCTGAGTCTCCAAAAGCAGATATGCCAACCTGGGGCTCAAGATCTTTATTCAAGCCTTCCATATTTTCCAGAACCTGCTCTATGACCATGATTGCGCGCTCAGGAGCGCTACTGTAAGCAATGCCTACACTACCTTCCATTATTCTGTTGGTATGCGAATTACGGTGAATTTCACCCGTGATTTGTTTATTGGGGATTACTATCAGCTCTCCATCTTCGGCAACAAGGGTGGTGGTTGAGAGGGTAATTTCCTTCACCACGCCAAAGCAGTCTTGAATGGTAATGGTATCGCCAACCTTATATAAACGCGCCAGTATAATTATTAGCCCTGCACCATAATTAGATACCGGCCCCTGCAGGGCAAAACTGGTGCCAACAGCCAGTCCGCCGATGGCAGCAATGAAGGGATTGATACTGACGCCTAATTTACCCAGCGCAATGATAATAAACAGGCCAATGACAAGAATGCGCACTGTACTGGCGATAAATTGCCGCAGCGTGGGGTCAACATCTTTTTTTTCCTGTATGCGTAATAGCATTCGGGATACCCAGCTTGCGACAATAAAACCGGCGATCAAGATGATAACTGCACCGATCAGTTGAAAGGAATAACTGACCATAAAATTGACGATAAGGTTGTACACATTTTGAATCAGTTCGATTTCATCCTGCATAATATGAACTCCCGGAAAAACAATATTGTAAATGAGTTTATCCGCTGTGGCGCTTGCACAGTAGAAAAAAATGTTCGGGTAGATAATGTGGGTAAATCGGGGTATTGGTGGGGAATATCCAAAGCTAATAATTGCTCAGGTTCGCCATTCCACGGGTGATTGATTAGACTCATGCGCGCAAAGGTATTAAAGAGAGCGCTGGCAAGCTGATGATTGATAGTTTTTATCCTTCAAAAAAATATTTTGATGTTGCACCTGCAGCTCTATGGCGTTGGAGTCTGGAGCTTGATTGTATGGTGTATTGTTCTCCAGAATATGCTCAGATTATTGAGATGACACCAGAACAAGCAATGGCGCGCTTTACTTCAAGAAAAGCTTTCTATGCCCTGGTACACATCAATGACCGCACCGATTATATTCATGCTCTAGGGGCAAGCAGTCCTGAAGAGGGTTTAAATACTACCTATAGAATTGTCACGCCTAAAGGCAACATAAAGGTTGTAAGGCATACTGGGGTTACGTTTAAGGATGCTACCGGCAAAAGTCTGGGCGTTGTATGTACATCTCAGGATATTAGTGAAGCGTATGAGCTTCAAAATCGAATTGCGATTAACCAGTATCTCTCTCGGCAAGCCGCTCGTCTTGTTGGTCTAGGGTATTGGGAGTGGGATCTCGAGCATGGTCGAATACTAAATTGTTCGGAAGAATTTGCGCTTATACACGGACTCAGTGTTGATGAAGCATTGCAGAAATTTACCAGTGACAAAGCGTATACAAGTAACATTCATCCTGATGATAAAAGGCGTTATATTAGTCGAGTACTTAGTGCTCAGCGCACAGGAAAGTCCCTTGATATAGCTTTCCGGATAAAACATCCAAGTGGTAAAGTTCTGTATGTAAGAGAAGTCTCTGAGTTTGTAAAAAATGATGCTGGCAGCCTTGTGCGGAGTTATGGAGCCATGCAGGATCTGACCGAATTGGTTGAGTTGCAAGACCAGTTGAGGCAGTCGCAGAAACTTGAAGTTGTTGGGCAACTAACGGGTGGGATCGCACATGACTTTAACAATCTGTTAGCGGTTATTCTGGGGAATGCTGAATTGTTACAGCACGCCGAGCAGCTGGATGGTGTAGCGAAGATACAGATTAACTCCATTATCAGAGCAGTAGAGAGTGGAGCTGATCTTACCGGGCACCTACTGGCTTTTTCTCGTCGTCAGCCTCTGAATCCCAAAGCTATCCGCCTGGAAACGCAGATTTCCAACATGGGGGAGATACTCAAGCTGACTCTGGGAGAGAACATTGACTTAATCGTGAATCACGCTGAGGGGCTATGGCAGTGTTTTGTAGATCCCACGCAGTTAGAGACTGCATTGCTGAATTTGGTTATAAATGCACGAGATGCGATGCCCGGTAGAGGCAAATTATTTATTACTACATCGAATGTTTCGGTAAGCGAGAATAGTCCGCTGGTACCCAGACGCATTCTCTCAGGAGACTATGTTGCGTTGGATATATCAGATTCGGGTGTTGGTATGGATGCAGCAGTGCTCAAAAAAGTTTTTGAGCCATTTTTTACTACCAAGGAGCAGGGGAAAGGCACCGGCCTTGGATTGAGCATGGTGTACGGATTTGTAAAACAGTCAAACGGGCATATTCATATTGAGTCCACTCTGGGTCAAGGTACATCAGTGCAGTTATTGCTACCGCGCAGTATAGACAGTGATGACAGCATAGAGCGGGAAGTAGAAGGCCCAAACGAAGCTGATCATGAGGGGCAGACAATTTTACTGGTGGAGGATGATCAGGCGCTGCGTATGTTAATTCGCACAATGCTAGATGATATGGGATATGCAGTTGTCTCAGCAAGCAGCGGCAACGAAGCCTTGGAAATCGTAAAGAGCGGGCAGAAAATAAACCTTTTGTTATCTGATGTCATATTACCTGGGCGGCTAAATGGGCTCGAATTGGCTAAAGAAGTAAAAAAAGAGCATTCAGATTGCAAAGTTTTGTTCATTTCCGGTTATGCGCCAGAGCGTTTGATAGATGCGGTGGGTGTAGTTGTGGCGGAAGATATATTAGCTAAACCCTTTCATCGTTCTGAACTAGCTGCCTTACTTGATGCACGGCTATCTACGGATATTTAATTTGGGCGTATTTTAGTACACAACAAATCCTTTTCATGGGCTGTCCATACCGGATACCATTGCCTCGCCTAAATCTCTATATAATAATTCTGTTAAATGATGACTAAAAAATACTCTATAGAAAGACTCATCTCTGCAAAATCGATAGCTGCTCGCGTTGAAAGCCTGGCTCAGGAGATAAGCAGTTTCTATGCAGATAGCGAGAAACTCATTGTTGTAGGTCTGCTTCGGGGGTCATTTATATTTATTGCAGATCTGGTCCGTGAGCTGGATTTGCCTTTGGAGGTAGACTTTCTGGAAGTGTCTTCCTACGGGGATGGCATGGAATCCTCTCGAGAAGTACGTATTTTGAAAGACTTACGGGGTGAGATTGAAGGGCGAGATGTGCTGATTATAGAAGATATAGTGGATACAGGTTATACCATGCATAATGTCTTGGCATTTCTGGAATCTCGCCATCCGAAAAATATAGAAGTATGCGCCTTGCTGGATAAACCGTCCCGCAGAGAGGTGGAAGTAAGTATGCGCTGGGTGGGTTTCGAAATTCCCGATGAGTTTGTGGTTGGGTACGGTATTGATTATGCGCAGAGGAATCGCAATCTGTCATACATTGGTAAAGTCACCTTGTTAAAATAATTGACTATGATAACGGCAAACTTACTTATATCGTGTGCAGACAAAAGTGGCTTGGTGGCGGCTATCAGCCAGTTACTCCATGCTTGTGGTGCGAATATAGTCGAGATGCATCAACATACCGATCAGGACAAACAACTTTTTTTTCAGCGTATTCAATTTGATATATCTGCATTGAATGTGTCTCGCGCTCGACTGGAAGAGAATCTTGGTGAAGAGTGCAGTCATCATGGTATGACATGGGAGATATTTTATTCTGATGTGAAGAAGCGCATAGCCATATTTTCTTCACGCTATGACCATTGTCTTTTTGATTTATTACTGAGACATCGTATCGGGGAACTGGATTGCGAGATACCACTGGTTATCTCCAATCACGAAGAGCAGCGTTCGGTAGTCGAAAATTTTGATATTCCCTTTTTCCATTTTCCAATCACGAAGCTAAATAAAATGGAACAGGAAGCCTGTCTCTT
>JAHRWB010000077.1 GCA_019090385.1 Pseudomonadales bacterium
CGGGGTTGGGGCTTGGGGAAGCGCGCGACCTGGCCTTATTGCTCAGGGCAGGAGCATTGAAAGTGCCCATGTATATAGTGGAAGAGCGTACCGTAGGTGCGAGTCTCGGAGAGGACAACATCAAGGCAGGTGCCCAGTCAATGCTGCTTGGTGTGGTATTGGTTTTGCTGTTTATGCTCGTCTACTATCGCATGTTCGGTCTTGCCGCGAATATCGCCCTGGCTGTTAACTTGACCTTGTTGGTGGCCATTATGTCTGTACTGGGGGCGACCTTAACGCTGCCGGGTATTGCCGGTATTGTATTGACGGTGGGTATGGCGGTGGATGCCAATGTGCTGATTTTCTCTCGAATAAAGGAGGAACTAAAAAAGAGCTCTCCTCAGCAGGCAATTCATGCCGGCTTTGACCGGGCCTTTTTGACTATTTTGGATGCGAATATAACTACTTTTTTTGTGGCAATCGTCTTACTGGCATTCGGTTCCGGTCCAGTCAAAGGCTTTGCCATTACATTGGCCATCGGCATCGTGACCTCGATGTTCACTGCAATTTTGGGTACCCGAGCCATTGTTAATTTGATCTACGGTGGCCGAACCGTTAAAAAATTGTCCATATAGTGAATGCTGGTGGTAAAAATGCTGTGCATATTTTGGTAGGGAAGTGTAGAGATGAATGAGCCAAATTTTGATTTTATGAGTAAGCGAAAAGCTGCCCTGGCATGCTCTATTGTATTGGTGCTAGCTGCTGTGGCGCTGCTGGTTACCAGGGGTTTAAATTACGGCTTGGATTTTACCGGTGGCGTTCAGGTCGAGTTGGGTTTTGAGGAACCAGTGGCCCCAGAGCGCATTCGTGAGCAGCTTGTTAAGTCAGGTTTTGAAAATGGCGTGGTACAGAATTTTGGTTCTGAGCGCGATATTCTTATTCGCATGCCACCCCAAAAAATATCTGTGTCCGGCCTTAATTCAGAAAAGCCAACGGGGCAAAGACGGGATGGCGAGAATGGGCTGGAGAATGCGCAAGAAAGAAAAGTAGAATCGAATCAAGCTATGCTGGGTAATCGCCTGTCCAGTGCGCTACGTGAAGTATATCCGGATATGGTAGTTAGACGTTCCGAATTTGTAGGGCCAGCAGTGGGTGAAGAATTAAGAGAAGACGGTGGCTTGGCTCTTTTGATAGCCCTGGGTCTGGTGATGTTGTATATCATGTTTCGTTTCAGTGGGAAGTTTGCTGTGGGTGCCGTTGCTGCACTGATTCATGATGTCATTCTTGTTGCAGGCTGTTTTTCGCTGTTTCAATGGACTTTTGATTTGACTATTGTTGCAGCAGGATTGGCAGTTATTGGATACTCTCTTAACGATACCATTGTTGTGTCAGACCGAATTAGGGAAAATTTTCGGAAACTTCGCAAGGGATCTCCTGAGTCCGTGATTAATATTTCGTTAAATCAGACTTTGGGGCGCACCCTGGTTACATCGTTTACTACACTGTTGGTGCTGGTTGCTTTGCGGCTGATGGGTGGTGAATTAATCAGTGGTTTTGCAACGGCATTAATTTTTGGCGTCGTGGTAGGCACCTATTCATCTATTTATGTCGCGTCCAATATTCTGTTGGTCATGAACGTGACCAAGGCCGACCTGGCTTTACCGGAAAAAGAAGATAACTTGCCGGAAATGCCTTAGGATTTAATCTGGAAAGCTGATTTTACCCATGGTAATGGGCTGAAGATTGGTACTTCCAAGTTGATGCCCTTTACCGGCGACACACTCATTTGCGAGAATGGCAAACAGTACCGCTTCCTTGGCATCGGGTGCGACCTTAAGTGCCTGGGTGGTGTCGATGGGTACGTTGACTAACTGAGCCCGGATGTTATCCATCAGAAGGCTGTTGTAAATTCCACCTCCGCTGGCGTAAATAGCAAATTTTTCATTACTATCCACCACGTCCAGAATGGCTTTGACAATGGTGTCGGCGGTGAATCTATTCAGTGTAGCCAGCTGATCATTTAATGCCAGGTTGAGCGTTGAGCTGGATGCTTGGGCACGTTCTAGATAACGTAGATTGAAGAGTTCCGGGCCTATGGTTTTTGGGAATGGAAGCGCAAAAAAATCATCGGATTTTAATGCGGCAAGTAATGTCTCGTTTACAGAGCCGCTGCGCGCCAGTAGTGAATCGTTATCATATCGGCGCTCTAACATGTTCAACTGTACCAGGGCATCCATTAGCGTGTTGCCGGGACCGATGTCGCTGCTGAGCACTTTAGTGGAGTCCTGTGAGTGTGGTAGCCAGGTGATATTCGCTATACCGCCGATGTTTAGCATTATTCGATTTTCCCGGGTACTGCTAAAAACAAGGTAGTCACCGTACATTGCCAGTGGTGCACCTTCACCACCGGCAGCAATGTGCTTCTGTCGAAAATCGCTTATCGTGGTAATACCGGTAGTATGCGCAATGTGGTCGCCATCGCCAATTTGTAGGGTAGCGTTGGGATAGTCGGGCCGCTGATGGTAGTTTTTGGGGCTGTGGTAAATTGTTTGGCCATGACTCGCAATCAAGTCAATGTCCTGTGGATGAAATTGCCATTTATTCAGGCAGGAAAGCACCATGTTCGCGTGACGCAGTCCGATCCAGGGGTTTAGCAAACACAGGTGTTCCAGGTCTATATCGCGTTTGGAGAATACCGGTTTAACCCGGTCACGAAAATCAGCATCATAATCGATGGTTTCAAAAGCCAGAATATCGATCTTTGTATCGGCACCGTGAGCCGAGATTTTGCAAAGTACAATGTCCAGTCCGTCAAGTGAAGTGCCGCTCATCAGCCCTATGATCAAACGTTCCGGTTTATTGGCCAGTTTGTACAGATGGGAAATATGCTTGTGCATGGTTCGGTTTTTGCGCGGCCCGGGAGTGCTGGATAATTTACACGTTTAACCGGCTACTTGCATAGTGCTGGAGTCAGGTGAGGATGAATAGACTGTAACATTGCTTTAAAACACCTGGGATTTGCAGCAACAATATTGCCTGATTTCATATAGTTTTCACCGCTGGCAAAGTCGCCGATAATTCCGCCGGCTTCTCGGACCAGCAGAATACCGGCCGCCATATCCCAGGGTTTCAGCCCCACTTGCCAATAACCGTCAACTCTACCAGCGGCAACATAAGCGAGATCAAGCGCAGCTGAGCCTTGTCGTCTTATCGCTGCACACTTGCCGGTAAAATCCTTCAACATGGCGGAGTAGGGATTCAAATGCTGAGCCACATCACGATAGGGGATACCTGTCGCGAGTACCGCACGGTCAAGGTTTTGCTGCTTGGAAACTCGCATACGGCGGCCATTTAACTGTGCACCCTGGCCGCGGCTGGCAGTAAATTCCTCGTTCCGCACCGGGTCAATTATGACGGCCTGTTCCATGCGTCCCTTATACTCGAGTGCTATGGAAACACTGAAATGTGGAATGCCGCGTAAAAAATTAAGCGTTCCGTCCAGGGGATCTATGATCCAGGTATATTCATCAGATTGATATTTATGGCCGGATTCTTCACCGATAATGCCGTGATCAGGATAGGCATTGTGCAAGACATCGAAAATGGCTGCTTCTGCTTGTCTATCGACTTCTGAAACCAGATCATTTTTCTGCTTTTCTTCAATATGTAGCAGGTCAACCCGGTCCATAGCGCGTAAGATGATTTGACTGGCCTGGCGTCCTGCACGCAGCGCTATATTGAGCATGGGTTGCATGTTGTTCTGTACCTGAGATGTGAATGGCGCGTTATGCTACGCCTGTGCAAGAATAAGTTAAACGTGAAAGTGATAATTTCAATGACAGACAGCTCAAAACTACCCTCTATTCGCTTTGTATTAGTGGAGCCCAGTCATCCTGGCAATATTGGAGCTGCGGCCAGGGCGATGAAAACTATGGGCTTAAACCGTTTGTACATGGTAGCACCAAAGCGCTATCCAGATCCCCAGGCAGAGTGGCGCGCAGCAAATGCTTTGGATGTGCTGGACAATGCGATCGTGGTTAGAGAATTGAGCGAGGCCATAGCAGACTGTGATTTGGTGATAGGCACCAGTACTCGCTCGCGAACCATACCCTGGCCGCTACACACTGCCCGGGAAATAGGCGATCTGGTGGTTGCGGATTCACAATCCTCCGAAATAGCCATTCTTTTCGGACGAGAAGCCAGCGGCCTCAGCAACGATGAATTGCAACGTTGTCATATGCATTTGCAAATTCCAACGCATCCGGAATACCCTTCGCTGAATTTATCCATGGCGGTGCAGATCGTTGCCTACGAATTGTATCAGGCAAAAATTCGCGCAGTGGATGACAACAGCAAGGACGGTGACGGCTCGGTAGCCGCCTCCTCGGCTTCTAAAGAAGGTAAGCAAGAGCACCAATCGCCACTGGATTGGGACCGCCCCTTGTCGACGGGGGCTGCTATGGAGAGCTTTTTTGAGCATCTTGAGCTGGTGCTAGGCCAGACTGGTTTTTTGGATCCGGGTAACCCGGGCAAAGTACTGATACGTTTTCGCCGTTTGTTTATGCGGATTCGTCCCGATGAAACAGAAATGCAAATGTTGCGGGGTTTTTTAAGCCAGATTCAGATTAAATTGAAAATGAAACCGCAAAAACAAAGCGCGCCGGTGAACAAATCGCCGCACTGAATAGTGAATATTGAGTTATTTATCCTGGGCATTGCGCTTGGGCCGGTGCGCTGCTGATATTCGGGATCAGGAATAATGCCTGTTTCGGCAGCGTACCAGGATAGACAATATAAATTATGCGAACCTCAGATGCAGGAGTACTAGACCAAAATACTCGGGTATTGCATACTCTGGGCCTTTGCAGGGAGTGTCGTGGTAAATGAGGCTTACGACCAAAGGTAGATATGCCGTTACTGCCATGCTGGACCTGGCTTTGCATAATCAGGTAGGGCCCGTTTCTCTGGCTGCAATTTCCGTACGACAGGGCATTTCACTTTCTTACTTGGAGCAGTTGTTTGCTAAATTGCGCAGCGAAAAGCTGGTATGCAGCTTACGCGGTCCTGGTGGTGGCTATTCACTGGCACGGCCAGTAGACGAAATTAGCATATCCCAGATTATTATCTGTGTAGAGGAAGACATAGATGCGACTAAATGCCGAGGCGAGGGCAATTGCGATCATGGCATGGTTTGCTTGACGCACGGGCTCTGGAGTGATTTGACGCGTCATATGGAAGAATTTCTCAGTGGCATTAGTCTTGCAGAACTCGTAGCTCAGCCCAAAATAAATTGTGTAGCTGTTCGCCAGGATGCCAGGGTTGGTATTGATATGGATCTGGAGACTCAGATCATTAATCTACGAAATAACTGATAACTTTATTGTTTATAAATTGACTATAACTAACATGCAAAAGACGATTTATCTTGATTACTCAGCCACTACTCCGGTAGATCCACGTGTTGCTCAAAAAATGGCGAGTTGCCTGCTGGTTGATGGGATTTTTGGTAATCCTGCTTCCAAGTCCCATGCACACGGCTGGGCAGCGGATGAGGCAGTGGAAGAGGCACGTGAACAACTGGCTCGGTTATTCAATTGCGATTTAAGAGAGATTGTTTTTACTTCCGGGGCCACTGAGTCGGATAATCTGGCCATTAAGGGTGTTGCTGAGTTTTATAAAGACTCCTTTGGCGGCAAGCGCAGACACATTATTACCTCCAGCATAGAGCACAAAGCGGTATTGGATACCTGTGCATTTTTGGAAAAAAACGGCTTTAGCGTGACATACCTGAAACCGACCAGCGATGGCTTGATCACACCTGAAATGGTTCAGCAAGCAATACAGCCAGAGACACTTTTAGTATCGATTATGTACGGTAACAATGAAATAGGGACACTGAATGATATTGGCGGTATAGGAAAAGTGTGTCGTAAGGCGGGTGTTTTTTTTCATGTGGATGCCGCACAAAGTGGGGGAAAAGTGCCCATAGATCTGGGTAAACTGGAGGTGGACTTAATGTCCTGTTCCGGGCACAAAATGTATGGCCCCAAGGGGGTTGGAGTACTCTTTGTACGTCGGGAGCCCGCGGTCAGGCTGGTCCCGCAAATTCACGGTGGAGGCCACGAACGCGGTATGCGCTCCGGCACACTGGCAACGCACCAGATTGTCGGTATGGGCGAAGCAGCTCGCATCTACGCAGAAAACGGCGAAAAAGAGCATGAGCGGATTATTGCGCTGCGAGAGCGCTTGTGGTCTCGATTAAAGCAGTTACCCGGGGTAAGCCTGAACGGTAGTCATGCGCATCGCCTGGCCGGAATATTAAACGTGAGTTTTGCCGGAGTCGATGGTGAAACCTTGATTATGGCATTGCCAGAACTCTCTGTTTCCACCGGGTCCGCGTGCAATTCAGCTACTGTTGAGCCGTCTTATGTACTAAAAGCAATCGGTTTGAGTGATGAACTAGCCCATAGTTCGATCCGCTTTACCGTGGGTCGGTATACAACGCGTGATGAGATAGATTACGCCGCAAAACGGGTTTTGGAGGTTGTAGAGGGTTTGCGCTCAGAAAGCGTCTCCGAAAATCGCTAGAATTCCTTACAATTTCAGTGATTTGGAGGCTTTTCGGGCCTAACTTCTTGGGCGGAATAGCGTATAATGCGCGCCCGTGATTGGCAGCTAATGATAGTTTTAATATCGTCTTGTGCTGGAATCAATGCTTAATTCATTATATTGACAATTTTTAGGAAATAGGAAAATGCCAGTACAACAAACGTTTTCGATCATAAAGCCCGATGCCGTAGCAAAAAATGTTATTGGTGAAATTCAGTCAAGGTTTGAAAAGGCTGGCCTAAAACTTGTTGCCTGTAAGATGATTAATATGAGCCAGGAGCAGGCTGGTGGTTTTTATGCAGAGCACTCAGAACGGCCTTTTTATGCTGATTTGGTGAAATACATGACCTCGGGACCAGTGGTTGTTCAGGTGTTGGAAGGTGAAGATGCGGTTATGCTAAACAGGAATCTGATGGGAGCAACAAATCCCGCAGATGCTGATCCCGGTACAATTCGCGCAGACTTCGCGGACTCGATAGACGCTAATGCGGTGCATGGTTCAGATGCGCCTGAGTCGGCAAAGCGCGAAATTGCTTATTTTTTTGATAGCAGTGAAGTATTTGGACAAGGTGCCTAACCGGTATCTTTGGCATGTAAATCTCAAGCGGTAATGAGTGTATATACGCTGTTATGAAGCTCGTTGATAAAACCAATTTGATGTCGCTGACCCGTGAAGGGCTGACTGACTTTTTTCTGGCTTTAGGTGAAAAGCCTTATCGTGCTGTGCAGGTTATGAAGTGGATTTACCATCGTGGAGTCTATGACATAGCGCTGATGACAGATTTGTCTCAGGATTTGCGTAGCCGGTTGCAGGAGTGTGCTTGCATCGAACTGTCTGAGATCGTTAGTGAGCATTTGTCCGTGGACGGTACTCGCAAATGGATTATTCGAGTGGCGGGTGGTAATTGCATTGAAACGGTTCTGATACCTGAGCGGAGCAGAAACACCTTATGTATATCATCCCAGGTGGGCTGCATATTAAATTGTAGCTTTTGCTCGACTGGCAAGCAGGGTTTTGATGGCAATTTAACCGCGGCTGAAATTATTGGTCAGGTCTGGCTGGCAAGTCAACGTATGCGTGAACTGGGTCTTGCCCAGGGTGTTACCAATGTGGTGTTTATGGGCATGGGTGAGCCCTTGATGAACTTTGATGCAGTGATGACTGCAGCCTCGGTGTTTATGGATGATCTGGGTTTTGGTTTGTCAAAACGCAAGGTAACAGTGAGTACTGCGGGTGTGGTTCCCGGCATTTTAAAAATGGTGGGAACAACCGATTGTTCAATAGCCATTTCTCTACATGCGCCGAGTGACGATGTGCGCAATGGACTAGTACCTTTAAACAAGAAATACCCGATTTCAGAATTATTGGCTGCCTGCAGAAGCTACCTGGAAACACTGGGGGAGCGCAGGCATGTAACAGTGGAATATACGCTGATAAAAGGTGTTAACGATCATATCGACCAGGCTAAAGAGCTGGCAAAATTATTAAGAGATGTGAGTTGTAAAATCAACCTTATTCCTTTTAATTCCTTTCCAGCATCAGGTTATGAAGTCCCTGATGCTGGAACAATCGATGCATTTCAAAGCTATTTGATCAAGTCAGGCTACGCGACGATGTTACGTACCACGCGGGGAGATGATATTGCCGCCGCATGCGGGCAATTGGCTGGTCAGGTCAAGGACAGAACCAGGCGCCAGGAAAAATACCTGGCGCGTGTAAAAGCATTGGAGATCGCCTAATGACGCTAACAGTAGAACAGAGTGAAAATAATATAGCTGACGCAATTGCTTTCCATTTACTTGCGGTGGGTAAGCTATTGCTGGTTATTTGTGCCACGGTATTGATTTCCGGGTGTGTTACAACGATTGAAGGTTCCGATCGTAAACCGGCGGCACAACAGGATCGATTGGAGGCGCATTTAAGCCTGGGGCGGGGGTATTTGCGTAAAGGTGACTATGATGGAGCGCGAGGTCCATTGGAAAAAGCACTGCAAACGGATAGTACTTCTCCTGACGCGCACGTATTAATGGCAATCATTCACGAGGGGCAGAGGGAACCAAAGTTAGCTGAAAAGCATTACAAGCTGGCTTTGAAGCATGATGCGGGTTCTGCCATAGCTCTGACCAATTACGGTCGGTTTCTCCACGACGCTGGGCGCGCCGAAGATGCCCTGGAATATTTGGAAAAAGCGACACGTATTACCGGCTACAGCGGTCGTGCATTGGCTTATCAAAACCTGGGTCTGGCGCAAATGAAGATGGGTAATGCACAAGCTGCAGCAGAAGCTTTTCGGAGTAGTCTAACCTTTGATCCCAGTCTCTTGGTGCCAATGTTTGAGTTGGCAGAGTACTATTTCTCTGAGCAGGATTTTGTTACTTCAAAAAGGTATTACGACACCTATGCTGCGCGTGTAAAGCAGGGTGCTCGAAGCTTATGGCTGGGTATTCAGTTAGAGCGGCGCTTTCACAATGTTGACAATCTGGCCAGTTATGAACTGGCGCTAAAGAATTTATATCCGGCCAGTCCTGAATATGCGCTTTATGCGGAAAGTTTGAATTGAGCAAGGCCAGTGAAGGGGCAGAAACATTAGATCCCGTTTCTATACTGGAAAACGCGCCCGGAATGCAATTGAGGGATGCAAGAGAAACTGCGGAGTTGAGTCAGCAAATTGTGGCTGATGCATTAAACCTGCCCATCCAAGTCATTCATCGCCTTGAAGGTGATCTTTATGCAGAACTGGACTCCCCCGTTTTTTCTATCGGGTACTTACGGGCTTATGCTAAATATCTGGATCTGGATGCAAATAGTTTAGTGGCGCAAGTGCAAGCCATGCAGGAAACCAAGGGTGATTCAGCGCTTGTCGCGCATAGCGTGCCGGTATTTGAGCGGCTCAAAGATGTTGGTCGATCGCCAATTTTTCTGCCGGGTTTGGTGCTCTGCTTATGTATAGTTGTGGTCAGCTTGGTATGGTGGTTTGCAGGTGGTAGCGAGGCAGAAACTCTGGATCCTCAAGAAAAGAATCAAACTATGCAACCGGGGCCTGATGCCGATACAGACAGCAATAAGGATCTGCTGGCCGGTCAGGAAAGTAAAATGGCGTCACGCTCTGTTGCCGAAGCAATAGAAACCAATGCCCCACCAACAGCAGTCTCCTTTGAAAAAACGGCCGCGGGTTCCCAGGAAGAGTCTGTGGTGATTGCGCAACTCAGTGCAGCGCAGAATGTGCCCACTGCGAGCAACTTGATTACATCTGCCGGGATTGCTGGGCAAAGCACACAGCGAAGCGCTGCCAAGCGCAGCACAAGTGTGGTTTATGAAAACGGTGCAAGGCGTCTGACTTCCCTTGGTGACGATGTGATTGAATTCGGCTTTACTAATGAAAGTTGGGTAAGTGTGAAAACATTGGACCGGGTTGAACTATACAGTGATTTGAGTAAAGCAGGCACAAGCTTAAAATTGAAGGGTCAGGGTCCATTCCGCATTCTTGTAGGCTTTGCACCTGGGGTGGTATTGACGGTTAATAGAGAGCGTATTGAGCTGGGTACTTATACCCGAGATAATGTCGCCAGGGTGGTTGTAGGAAGATGAATATACAGTCTATTCGCGGCATGCGAGATCTATTGCCCAATGAGTTACAGCGGTGGCATCATATAGAGCGTACGCTTATCGATGTTACTCAGTCCTTTGGGTTTCGCGAACTTCGCTTTCCCTTGCTTGAGTTCACTACGCTGTTCGCGCGTGGCGTGGGTGAGAGTACAGATATTATTGAAAAGGAAATGTACAGCCTGGCAGACAGAGATGGTGAAAGCCTGTCACTGCGCCCGGAAGGCACGGCCAGTTGTATACGGGCAGCGCTTCAGCACGGTTTGCTGCACAACCAAATTCAGAACTTTTGGTATCGTGGGCCTATGTTTCGGTATGAGCGCCCTCAGAAAGGCCGTTATCGCCAGTTCGAACAATTTGGTGTTGAGTCTTTTGGCGTGCCGTCATTTGCTGCGGAAGCGGAGTTAATACAACTCAGTGCCGCGGTGTTTGATGCCTTGGGTATGCGGGATGCCTTGAGGTTGGAAATCAATACCCTGGGTACTCTGGAAAACCGGCGTGTATACAGGCAGGCGTTAGTAGATTTTTTAACACCCCACCGTGATGAGCTGGACGAGGATAGCAAGCGGCGTCTTGATAGTAATCCTTTGCGCATACTGGATAGCAAAAATGAAAAAACCCGTGTGCTGCTGGAAAATGCACCCGGTTTTACAGATTATCTGGAAGAGAGTGCTGTGGAACATTTTGAGAGTTTCAAGCAGGTTTTGCAGAGTTTAGGCATTCAGTTTGAGGTGAACCCCAAATTGGTACGTGGTCTGGATTATTATACGCATACAGTATTTGAGTGGATGACTGATCAGCTTGGTGCCCAGGGAACAGTGTGCGCCGGCGGCCGCTACGATGGGTTGGTAGAGCAATTGGGTGGAAAGGCCACGCCTGGGGCAGGTTATGCTATGGGCATAGATAGGTTAGTGTTGTTGCATGAAACCCTGGGGGGGGAATTCCCGCTCGAAAGCATTGATGTGTATTGTATAACTATGGACGAAGCGTATTTGTCCTATGCTTTTGATTGGTGCGCACGCTTGCGACAAGCGCTGCCTGGCCGGACTATTGTGCTACATAAATCTGCTGGTAAATTTCAAAAACAATTAAAGCGCGCCGACAAAAGTGGGGCGAAAATGGCGCTCCTGATCGGTGAGCAGGAAGTTGCCAGTAACACGGCAACTATAAAGTGGCTTCGAGAAGAAAAAACACAACAAACGCTGGATTTTGCAGCACTCTGTAAATCCCTTTCGTGAATACTATTAAATGGAGAGCTTCAGGTGGCTGAGCACATAACCGAAGAAGAACAAATTGCAGCAATTAAGTCCTGGTGGAAGGAAAATGGCAAACCGATTTTGGTGGGTATTGTGCTGGTTATAGCGAGTATGCTTAGCTGGGATTGGTATCAAACGGCATCACGTGAAAAATCAGAAGCCGCTTCTGATTTATTCAACAGATATCTTGAAACCCGGACCACGACAGATTCCGGGGAAAGCATGCTCGCAGATCTGAGCGCTTCGTATCCAGATTCTGCATACCAGGTGTTTGCACTTTTTTATCAAGCAGCAGATGCTGTTGATGCAGGGGATCTTGATAGTGCATCAATGCTTTTCAAACAAGTCATTGATGGCTCATCAAGTGATGAACTGGTCAGTCTGGCTATTATTCGTTTGGCTCGGATTCAGCATGAGCAAAAACTTTCTGAGGATGCATTGCTTGCCTTGTCAAAGGTAAAAGGGGACGGCTATATATCGCTCGCTGCGGAACTAAAAGGCGACATATTGTTCTCAAGAGGGGAGCATAGTGATGCCCTGGCAGCCTATGAAATCGCCCGTCAAAAAGCCGGTCCCAACATACAGCGTCCTTTATTGGAAATGAAAATAGCAGATCTGGCAAGATGATATTTTTTCGAAACTGGCTTTTCTTTCTTGGCTTGTGTTTGCTGTTGTCTGGCTGCAGTTGGTTTAGTTGGCTTCCCTGGGTCGATGAAAAATCCGAAGAAGTAAAGAAACCGGCCAAGTTGGTCAGTTTTAAACCCAGCGTACGTATTGCCAAGCAGTGGTCAAAAAAAATTGGTAGTGGCCTTGGGAAAAAGTATGTTCGATTAACGCCTAAGATCGTAGCAGACCAGATTATTGTTGCCGATGCATTTGGTCAGGTTGCATCGTTCAATCGCTTTAGTGGAAAACCCAATTGGCGTAGTCGAGTGGGAGCGCCTGCTAAACGCGGTATGGTGAAATCTTTGCAACCCATTGGTCGTAAAGACCTGAGCTTTGTTAGTGGTGGTGTTGGCACAGGCGAAGGTATTATTGTACTCGGTACCACGTCAGGGGAAGTTATCGCGCTCAGTGTTTCTGATGGCAGTGAGAAATGGCGTACTAACGTCTCCAGTGAGGTACTTAGCGCACCCGCAGTAGGTCGGGACCTGGTATATGTACAAAGCAACGATGGCAGATTAGCTGGCCTGGACCTTGAAACCGGAGAGCGGCGTTGGCGTTTTGATAGCCAAGTGCCACTACTTACCCTACGCGGTAGCAGTAGTCCCGTGTTGGGCAATGGTCTTGTCTATACCGGGTTTTCCAACGGTAAGGTCATCGCTTTTCAGGACAAAACGGGTGAGCAGATGTGGCAGCAACGCATTATGTTGCCTCAGGGGCGCTCAGACCTGGAGCGTATCGTAGATGTTGATGGCAGTCCGCTGCTTGCCGGTAATATGATTTATGCGGTCAGTTTTCAGGGGCGATTGAAAGCCTTGCGCGCCAGTGATGGTGCCGTGCTGTGGGAGCGGGATGCTTCCAGCTTTTTGGATCTGAGTAGCGGGTACGGGCAGGTCTATTTAGTGGACGTGGATGATAGTGTCGTGGCCATTGAAGCCTCAGATGCAACAGAGGTCTGGACACAATCCGGATTGAGCTACCGTAAATTATCCAGCCCCCTGGCCTTTAATAATTATCTGGTGGTGGGTGATGATGAGGGCTATCTCCACGTATTAGCCCAGAGCGATGGCCGCTTTTTGGGACGTAAAAAAATTAATAGCAGTGGCTTCCGCTCGAATATGTTGGTAGCGGATGGCATCTTGTATTGTTATGCCAACGATGGAAAGCTAACTGCGTTATCGATAACTGCACTAAACTGAAACTATTATGAAACCTGTAGTTGCACTGGTGGGAAGACCGAATGTTGGAAAATCCACCTTGTTTAATCGTTTGACGTCTACACGGGATGCGCTGGTTGCGGATATTCCCGGTCTCACGCGTGATCGTCAGTACGGCAGTGCGCAAATCGACGGGATGCCCATTGTCCTGATAGATACGGGTGGTTTGTACGGAGAAGACGGTAAACTCAGTCGGCGCATGGAAAGCCAGGTTCAATTGGCTATTGAAGAAGCTGACCTGGCTTTGTTTTTGGTGGATGCACGCCAGGGTATGTCTACCTACGATGAAGAAATCGTGCGCATGCTGCGAAAAAAATCTGCGCAGGTGGTGTTGGTTATCAACAAAATTGACGGTGTGAATAACGAAGCGCTGTATAGCGAGTTCTCTCGTCTGGGCTTTGGGGAGCACGCACAAATATCAGCCACCCACGGCATGGGCATGCAAGGCCTGCGGGAATTATTGTCTGCCAAGTTGCCTGATCCCGTAGAGTCTGCGGAAGAAATTCCTGTTGCCAGCGGCACCATTCGCATAGCGGTATTAGGTCGCCCCAACGTGGGTAAATCTACGCTGGTTAACCGCTTGATCAAGGAAGAGCGGCAGGTTGTATTTGATGAACCCGGGACGACCCGGGACAGTATATCTATTCCTTTTGAGCAAGACGGCCAGCCCTATATCCTGGTGGATACGGCAGGGGTAAGACGCAAAGGAAAAGTCTCAGAGATTATCGAGAAATTTTCGGTGGTGAAAACCCTGCAAGCACTTGATCGATCCGATGTTGCCGTCCTGGTTATCGATGCCAGCGAAGGGCTGGTTGATCAGGATTTACATTTGTTCCGTTATGCCGTGGAGGCTGGAACAGGCATTGTCCTTGCGATAAATAAATGGGATGGCCTGAATAGGGAGCACCGGGATCAGGTGCTCAGTGAAATAGAGCGAAAGCTGGTGTTTGCTCCGTGGATGCCCAGGAGAAGAATTTCTGCCTTACACGGCACGGGTGTGGGTGAACTACTTGTTGAGATCCAAAAAGTATATAAAGCGGGGATGTTGGATAGTAGTACCTCGGCCCTGACAAGGTTGCTTAACCAGGCGGTTGCAGAGCATCCACCGCCATCCATACGGGGCCGGCGCATAAAGTTGAGGTTTGCACATAAAGTGGGTCAGCACCCCCCGCAAATTGTCATTCACGGGAATCAGACCGAAGATGTGCCGGTTAGTTATACTCGGTATCTGGAAAACTATTTCCGCAAGGCCTTACGACTGTCCGGCACACCGATTCAGATCTTTTTTAAAACAGCAGAAAACCCCTATGCGGGTAAATCCAATGATTTGACCGGCAGACAGAAAGCCCGGCGCAAGCGAATGCTTACGCACGTCAAAAAGAAAGAACGTAACAAAAAACGCCGGTAGCAATTCTGGCCAGCTATTGGCATAGGTATTTAGCTTATGCACCGGGGTTGGGAATCTCTGTTAAGCACTGATCTTCACACGATTAAACAGCCCAATTAGGCAGATTGGACAACAGATCCTATACTGGATCAATCACTTTTGTCGTTTTCTAAGGGTGAAATACTCTGAACGACGCTCGATATATGGCCGTCAATAAAATGCGTGTTGACCACCTCACCCGGAGCAACGTTTTGAACAGATTTTATGGCTGCTCGCCAGGGAGAATCGTCTACATCGTTTGGTCTGGTGACTATGCTGTAGCCCCTGGCGAGTGTCTCGAGGGGGCTTACGGTGTGTAAAGCCCGTGAACCTGCCATGACGCGTGCGTTGGCATTCTGAAGCGCGTACTGCATTTCCTGAAGCAGTCGTTCATGCAGGTGGCGTAATTCACTCCTGGCATGTTGAAGCTCTTTTTGAGGATTATATGCAAGTAGTCTGGTTTTTGCCTGGGTGAGTGTATTTTTCATCTGGGCCAGGGCATGTACAAAACTTTTATCCAGGCGTTGGCTGGCATCGTCCAGGGCTTGCATTTGCTGTTGTAGTTTTTGTCCTGGATGCACGAGCTGTTTATTGAGTATCTGAAGTTGCTGCTGATGAAAAATCAGACTGCGACGTATCTGTGAACGCAGGCTTTGCTCGATACGTGCGAAGTGCCTGATCAACTCACTGGCATCAGGAGTGATTATTTCTGCTGCTGCCGAGGGTGTTGGAGCGCGCAGGTCGGCAACAAAATCGGTGATTGTGAAATCTGTCTCATGGCCTATGGCTGAAACCGCCGGAATGGCGCAGTTGGCAAGTTCACGGGCCACTGTTTCCAGGTTAAACGTCCACAGGTCTTCAAGGCTGCCACCACCGCGTGTAAGCAGTAGTAAATCGGGTGGATTGCTATTCTGCAGGTCTGGCGGTGGTTGTGAATCAACTACCCAGCGATATAGGATCGATAGCGCCTTAAGTACCTGGCTTTCAGAGTCCGGCCCCTGTACTGCAACGGGCATTAAACTGATCTGCACACTGGGATAACGGCGTTGTATCACGCTCAGTACATCCTGGTAGGCAGCGCCTGTTCCAGAGCTGATGATGGCAAGATGGCGTGGATAAACAGGCAGTATGCGTTTGCGTTCCTGGGCAAACAAACCTTCCTGTTCGAGCTGGTTTTTGAGCTGTTCAAAGGCCAGGCGCAATGCGCCCTCGCCAGCGGGTTCAAGGCGATCAACGATAATCTGAAAATCGCCTCGGCCTTCATAAAGGCTGACTTTGCCTCGCAGGAGTACTTTCAGCCCGTCTTGGGGTTTAAATTTGACGGATCTGTTGCGCCCGGCGAACATGGCGCAGCGTAACTGGGCAGATTTGTCTTTTAGGGTGAAGTACCAGTGTCCGGACTGGGGTCGTGCAAAATTTGAAAGCTCACCTTCTACCCATACCTGGCTGAAGTTTTTTTCCAGTATTTGGCGGGCAGAACGCGCCAGTTGACCGACTGAGAGTATTATTTTCTCACGCATTTTATTAATCAATACGTCCAGTGGCAGGTGCTTTCCCGGTTATCGGGCAGCAGTATAGATATCACATCTCGCGATTCGGATCATAGCAGTTATTTCTTTTATGGGTGACGATTAAAAACAGAAAACCGATTTACAGTGCCCGGGCGCTACTCTAAAATGAGGTGTTTACTTTACGCGAGGTTCTTACCTATGCTGCGTATAGCAAACGACGCGCTTACCTTTGATGATGTACTCCTACTGCCCGCTTATTCGCAGGTTTTACCCTCGGAAGTTCAACTTAAAACCCGCCTGACTAAACATATCGAATTGAATATACCGCTTATGTCTGCGGCTATGGATACTGTCACCGAGTCCAGGCTGGCTATTGCCATGGCCCAGGAAGGCGGGATTGGCGTCATACACAAAAATATGACAATTGAGCAGCAGGCAAAGGATGTGCGGGCTGTTAAGAAATACGAGAGCGGTATCATTCGCGATCCTATATGTATAGCACCGGACAAAACTGTGGCGGAATTGCTGGCCTTAACCAAGGAGCATAATATTTCCGGTGTGCCAGTAGTTATTGGTTCCGATCTTATCGGTATTGCCACCAGCAGGGATGTGCGCTTTGAGCAGCGCATGGATGCCAAGGTTTCAGAAATAATGACGCCGAAGGAAAAGCTGGTTACCGCAGGTGAAGATGCCAGTATGGATCTGCTGCGGGAATTGCTGCATCGTCACCGTATAGAAAAGGTCTTGATTGTTAATGAGTCGTTCCATCTGTGTGGCATGATTACCGTCAAAGATATGGAAAAAGCCCGTAGATTCCCCAATGCCTGCAAGGATGAAGCGGGTCAACTACGTGTTGCTGCAAGTGTCGGAACCAGTGATGAAACTGATGAAAGAGTGGCTGCATTGGTAGAGGCCGGTGTTGATCTTGTAGTGGTGGATACAGCCCACGGGCACTCCAGGAAAGTGCTGGAACGTATATCGTGGATTAAACAGCATTATCCCGATTTATCCATAATAGGCGGCAACGTGGCGACACGAGCCGGTGCCCGCGCATTGGCAGATGCCGGCGTAGATGCGATTAAAGTCGGCATTGGGCCTGGCTCCATCTGCACCACCCGGATTGTGACGGGTATTGGAGTACCGCAAATTACTGCAGTCGCTGATGTCGCCGCCGAGGTGGAGAAAGAAGATATCCCGGTTATTGCAGATGGTGGTATTCGTTTTTCGGGCGACATTGCCAAAGCCATTTGTGCAGGCGCCAGTGTTGTTATGATCGGCGGTTTGTTAGCCGGTACAGATGAAGCGCCGGGGGAGGTAGAACTATTTCAAGGCCGAACCTATAAATCATACCGTGGCATGGGTTCGCTAGGTGCTATGGCCGGGGCCAACGGTTCAAGTGACCGGTATTTTCAAGACCTGAGAGGTGGAGAAAGTAACCTGGTACCCCAGGGCATTGAAGGACGCGTACCTTATCGAGGACCGCTTAGTCCCATCGTGCATCAGTTGGTTGGGGGCTTGCGGGCAGCAATGGGTTTTACCGGTTCAGAAGATGTGGGTGCCCTGCGCACAACTGCCCAATTTACCAAAATTTCCAGTGCCAGCATGATGGAATCCCATGTGCATGATGTCAGTATTACCAAAGAAGCACCCAATTATCCTGTCAGTTAGCGAATTAAAAAAACATGAGTGATCACAAGCATCGAGAAAGCATTCTCATCCTTGATTTTGGTGCGCAATATACGCAGTTGATAGCAAGGCGTGTCCGAGAATCAGGCGTTTACAGTGAAATATTGCCCTTTGACGTATCGGGCGATGTTATCAGTGACTTTGCACCGTCTGGCGTTATTTTATCAGGTGGACCAGAGTCAACCACTGCGGGTATGACTCCGCGCATTCCCCAGGAAATTTTTGACCTGGGCGTGCCCATATTGGGTATTTGTTATGGTATGCAAGCCTTAACTATACAGTTAGGGGGGGAGGTTGAAAGTGCTGTTCTGCAAGAGTTCGGCCATGCAGAAATATCCGCGTGTACGGATGTATCAAACAGCTTTTTAAAATCTGCATTTGATCAGGCGGGTATAGAAGGGCAACTGGACGTCTGGATGAGCCATGGTGACAAAGTCACTCGCCTGCCCGATGGTTTTGAGTGTGTTGCATCCTCATCCAATGCACCTTATGCCGCCCTGCAGGATCGGGCGCGCAGAATATTTGCGGTGCAGTTTCATCCGGAGGTGACACATACTTCAGGTGGCACAGAGCTTATTCGTCATTTTGTACGCCAGGAATGTGGATGTTCCGGTGACTGGACGCCAGAGAGTATTATTGACGAGGCCATCGTTCAGATTCGTGAGCAGGTAGGCAGCGACAAAGTTATTTTAGGCCTATCCGGTGGAGTGGACTCTAGTGTTGTGGCTGGTCTATTGTCCAGAGCCATTGGCGATCAGTTGACCTGCGTCTTTGTGGACAATGGCCTGTTGCGTCAGGGTGAACGAGAAGAAGTGCAGCACGCGTTCGGAAATAAAGCAGACAATGCGCTGGCATTAAACCTGATTACCGTGGATGCGGAGTCCGAGTTTTTAGGCAAGCTTGCCGGGGTAGAGGAGCCGGAAGTAAAGCGTAAAATCATTGGTGAAACCTTTATTGATGTGTTTGATGCCCAGGCAAAAAAACTGAAAAATGTGGTTTGGCTTGCTCAGGGTACGATTTATCCGGACGTTATTGAATCAGCCGCTTCAAAATACGGCAAAGCGCATGTGATTAAATCTCACCATAATGTAGGTGGTCTGCCCGAGCGCATGAAACTTAAACTTGTCGAGCCTTTGCGGGAATTGTTCAAAGACGAAGTTCGCAAAGTAGGGCTGGCCTTGGGCTTACCGGAGAGTTTGATTAATCGTCATCCGTTTCCCGGACCTGGTTTGGCTGTGCGGATTCTGGGAGAAGTTAAAAAACCTGTTGCTGATATTTTGCGTTTAGCCGATGCCATTTTTATGGAAGAGCTAAGAAATGCAGACTATTACCGTAAAGTAGATCAAGCCTTCGCGGTATTTTTGCCTGTGCATTCAGTGGGTGTTGTAGGTGATGCGCGCCGGTATGAACCGGTTATCGCCTTGCGCGCAGTAGAGACTACGGACTTTATGACGGCAAACTGGGCACATCTGCCTTATGACCTGATTGGTAAAGTATCCAATAGAATTATAAATGAAATTTCCGGCATTTCCCGGGTAGTTTATGATGTTTCTAATAAGCCACCGGCCACGATTGAGTGGGAGTGACTGGAAATGTCAGGCAAGGTCTGGCACTGGTGGCACATTAAAAGCAATATCGGCTCATAACCTTCCGGTTGACTGTCGTGGTGGCTGGTTCGTCAGGAGCTTTGGTAATTACTGTTGTTCGACTGACGAGCTGGTCGTGATAGGTGAATCCTCATTCCATTCGTCGTCAATGAAACGGAAACAAATAGTTCATCCAGCACGCCATCCGCAACAGCACTTTACGAATAATAGCCACATGGTGAAAGTGTTCACTGAAAATAGCTGTTTGCGCGAATGCACCGCCAGGCACGCTCTTTCGATAGAGTTCGAATTCAGGATCATCGATGTTAATTAATACGGGTATTCTGCCTGGCATCCTGGATAGTTTTGGATCGATGAGCTGAGGAGAAGGTCGAAGCTGTCCCTAACACTTTAAATATGGTTACGCAGATGGCGGTGTATGTCAGGACTAATAATAAACCCATTATCCTGCTCCCTGTCCGCTAGTCGCAGCATTCTGAACCAAGACCTTTGACTCACCATCCAGAGCGTCGAGCCTTTTGCTCAATACTGCGACTTGCTCTTCCAGTGACACCAGTCGAGTTATGTGGTTCTCTGCTGGCTTCCCGTCGGCGAAACTCCAAGCGCGATCTTCACGGTATAGC
>JAHRWB010000078.1 GCA_019090385.1 Pseudomonadales bacterium
GAACAAAAGCTAGCTCGCCCATGACACCACCCCAACAATAAAAATCTATTCCAGACCAGAAATCTTTTAGACGCTCAAGAAAAGGCAAAACTCGTTTATTTGCGGGGGCTACGAATTCGTCCTCAATATCCGTACCTGCCATAAATGCACCGGTAACAACGAGAGCATCACTGCCATGCAAGGCAAGCGGCCCACCCAAGCCAGCATGCGGATTAACAACCAAACCAATTCTCAAGCGCTTGCTTTTATTCATATTCCTGTCTCAAGCTTGATGCTGTACAGCCTCGCCCAGGCCATATACGTATTCAGCAATTGCCAGAGAGGCCGTTAATCCTGGCGACTCAATACCCGCAAGATTAATTAGACCCGGTATACCATGCGCGCACTCGGTTTCAATTAAAAAATCTGACTGCTCTCCTTTTGGTTTAAGCTTTGGCCGAATGCCAGTATATCCAGGCTGCAGCAAATCGACGTTTAGACCAGGATAGTAGTTCTTTATCGCCTTTATAAAATCAGCGCGACTGGCATCATTAAAATGATAATCGACAGAGTCTATCCAACACACGTCAGGTCCAAATCGTGCCTGGCCTGCCAAGTCCAGGGTTACATGCACTCCCAAGCCTCCGGACTCGGCCACAGGATAAACCAAACTGTTAAATGGCGCTTTACCCGACAGTGAGTAATAGTGCCCCTTTGCGTAAAAAGCCTTCAAATTTTCCACAGGCCGGCACATGTTAGCCACATCGGGAGCACTCAGTCCCGCCGCATTAATCATTATATTGGCAGCCAAACGAACACCCCCACACTCCGCGCTTAATAAGCCGGATGCAAAAGACCAGTCCATCAGTGCCGTACGCAACGCAATGCTACCTCCGTGAGACTCAATTTCTCCCTGTAAACTCAGCATATATGCGTGTGAATCAATAATGCCGGTAGAATCTGAATGAATACCTGCAAGACAATAAACATTCGGTTCTAGCGCCTCTACCTCACCTTTATCAAGCCATCTTAGTTCTCCGGCTCCATTTTCCAATGCCCGCATTTGATAGCTTTTCAGCGTAGAAAATTGCGACTCTTGTGTGGCAAGTATCAACTTTCCACATTTGTCGTGGGGCACAGAGAAACGCTGACAATAATCGTAAAGCAACGCTTTTCCCGCTACACACAACTTAGCTTTAAGGCTACCAGGTACATAATAAATCCCGGAATGAATTACTTCGGAATTACGGCTACTGGTTTCCGTGCCGATACTGTCATGCTGCTCAACAACCAAAACCTCCCGTCCACGAATTGCATACTCCCGGGCTATTGCAAGCCCTACTACACCTGCGCCAATAACCAGCACGTCTACTTTATCCATGTTTAAAGCACTTCTCCTCAACCATCACAGGACTAAGCTTGTGATTTTATATCCTGTAGGCAGCGTACAAAAAAATCCGCGCGGCCACTTATACCGATACGCCATTGCTTAGCGCACTCGGCGACTTTTCCGGCAAATCCCAACACCATGCTTGCCTCAACAGCAAAATTATCCGCGCTGGGGGAAAAAGGAATACCGCAGGCTTCACAAAAAATAGACTCCAGAGCTTGCGTTTGAAGTTCCTGCTGGAAAAACTGACGTTGTTGATCCAGTGTTCTGGGAGGCGGCACATAGCGATACCCGAAATCAACCAAACGACGCCGCTCCGGCCCCGCTATGCACCAATGAGCAATTTCGTGCAGCGCACTTCTGGGATAGTCACTGGTAAAATGTAATTCGGCGGGGACATTTCGGTGTAAATCAGCAGGTATATACAATGGCTCACGGGCACCACCATGCAATAAAGTATTGTATCGGATACCAAATCTGGAATTAAATAGTTCACTGATCTGCCGGGCATTTATCCCTTGCGAATGAGAAATGTCCAACATTCAGACTCCTGACTTTCTGAAACAAGTTCATGCCCCATAAATCGGCACAAATTAGTAAGATCCCGGCTGGTAGACGGATCTGTTGCCTGTACCAGCAGTGTTTCACCTGCCTTCATGCTGCGCAGCTCCGAACGTACCAGCATAAGCGGCTCAGGACACAATAAACCACTTGCATCCAGCGATTTATCAGACTGATTTTCAGTTTCACCAGGCATAAACCAATATCTCTTTTGTACTTCAGTTCGGACTTGACTTGATCCAATTTGCAGCTAACACTTCCTCGGGTGAACCCATATCTAGGAAAGCAGTCTAAACCGTCTATGCCTACCAATAATAAAACCAGGGCGAGTGTTTGCTCCCATTCTACTGCTAGCTTATGGGCCTTGTTGATACTCGTCCAGCCATTCTTTTTTATGACGACCATTCAAGCCAGCGAGCACACCTTCGAACAAGCGCACAAAGTTTTGCAAGAGCCATCAGCGAATAAAGAGCCTTCAGCTAATGATGAAGAGCCTTCAGCCGACAAAGAACCCTCAGCTAATGATGAAGAGCCCTCAGCGAATAAAGAGCCATCAGCTAATAAAGAGCCCTCAGCGGATAAAAAGCCCTCAGCACCTGATCAGGAAAGTTATCTTCAGCCGGCAAAACGGGATAATTTCGATTCTGAGCACGCCTACCTGCTGACAGAAGCCAACAGGCAACTCCGCAGTCGAGAATATTTCGAAGTTGAGCGTAATATGCGTGAATATATTAGGCAGATCGATACATCAGAGTCCCGGTATTCTCCATTGTTGGCTGAACCACTATTATTGCTTGGCACCACTATGGAAATGCAAGAAGATCTGATAGGTGCGCTGGAAATGTATGGCCGTGCATTACACATACAGCGAGTGAATTTGGGGCTGCACAGCAGTGCACAGATACCGGCTGTTTACAAGGAAGCAAATGCGCTGGTAAAAATCGGAAACTTTGAAAAGGCCAATGAAAAACAGGAATATGCGTACCGTATCCTGCGCCGTACACATGGCCCTTTGAACATAGATTTACTGCCGGGCTTATATCACCTGGCTGATTGGTACATGTACACCAACAATATTTATTCCGCCCGCGGACTATATGATCACGCACGCATGTTGCTTACCAGAAAATTTGGAGATAATGATCCACGGTTGGTAACCGCCTATACAGGCTTGGCTAACTCGTATAAAACTGAGCGCTTTCCGCCCTATCAGCGCCCCAGATCCAATACATCGATTGGTATCTCAAACGACTCTCAATCCAGTCTTCAGCCGCAACCAAAAGTGCACCGGTACTCCGAAGGCGAGCAGGCATTACAACAAATTATAAGAATCGTTAAGGCTAACTCGGGTAGCAGTCTAGCTGACCAGGCCAGCGCCGTAATAGACCTGGCTGATTGGAATCTTCTTTTTGATAAACCTAATCGAGCCAATATCCTCTATTCGCACGCCATGGACCTTTTAAATCAGGATGAAGAATTGTATGCCGATCTCTATGTGAATTTTTTTTCCAAGCCAGTGCAACTCTATTTACCAATTCCGTCAGATCCCCCGTTACCCAGTTACGCAACCAAGGACAGTGCCCGAAGCGGCGTTGTAGAAATAGGCTACGTAGTTGATAAATATGGACATACACGAGAAATCGAGCACCTGCACTCCAATCCTGAGGGAATTATGGATATTAAGGTCCGACGTGCATTAAAACAGGCTAGATTTCGACCCAGAATGCTTGAGGGGGTAGCTGTGCGGACGGAAGACAGACTGCTGCAATATAATTTTACCTACCATAGCAAAGAACCTCTGGCCAATGATTCTGATAAGGCAAAGTCTCGAGTTTTACCGATAATACCAGAGGTCTCAAAGATGGACGCATCAGAAGACAACTAATAGGCAGGCTACACGCATGATCCTGATATATTGTCTCCCGCCGCCGCAAGCAGGTACGAAATGTCTCCCAACATAAGGGTGAAATAGAATAACGATTTACAGAAACATCAACCCATTACCCGCAGAACTCGAAGGGAATACTGCGTTCCAATGAGATAGGATGAATCAAGTGCTAGACTGGCTATTAAACGCTGGGTTAAAAAGGTAAATGCCATGAACTATATACCGGGAGCCATATTGCTGATTTTGCTGTTGAACCTGGGGGCCTGCAAGTCGCCCCAACAACAGCAACCCAGCATTCCCAAACCCCCGTCCATCCCCTCCTCTTCACCGATTCCTTCGAGTTCTCCACCTGCTCTGCCTGGCAGCACGCCACCCTCGCTGCCTAAAAGTTCACCGCCCTCAGCACCCTCAAGCTCGCCCGGAAAATCAGGCAAGCCTGCTCAACCTCCTCCAAGTGGTAGCCCGTCTTCAACGTCTGGGCCACAGTCTGAACGAGGCGAAGAGAGTGAATCCGACTCGAATTCTGAAGCTGGCGTAGATGATGGAGAAACCCAGGATAGCGATGGATGGGAAACCAGCAATCAAATCCCGGTCGAAGACCCTGAAGCAGAGCAAACGCAACAATCATCTGGCAATGAGAACACTGAAAATGCTCCCGGTAAAGGCTCCCAGGCAGACGGAGAACTGGAGGGTGCCCTGGAAGATTTCGATGGAGAAATCCTAAAAGAACGTGAATTAATCCTCGCTCGTGCTAACGAAACTGCAGATACGAGAAACCGAGAAGCAGAACAGCCTTTACCTGAACTGCCCCCAGGAGCCGGAGAGGATAAGGCAGGTGGCAAAACATCCAGCACCAACATCCCCTCTCCTCCACGCCCGGCTCCCGCTGACAAAGGTATTGCAAATGCGCCTCTGGGGGATCTACCGGAAGATATTCCCGACGCCCGGGATGACGACATACTCGCCAGACAATTACGAGAAGCGGCAATGAGCGAAGCGGATCCAAAGCTACGTGAAAAACTCTGGGAAGAGTATCGACGCTATAAAAATGGGCTCTGAAGTCAGCATGCATTCTTCTCGCTTTTATAAATTGAACTTTGCACCTTTAATAGCGGCCCTTGGCATCTGTCTCTTTTGTTCTGGCTGCACCACTCATACGGTGCGCTCGGTAGATATGAGCTCTCCCAAACAAACTAGCCTAGAAATACCCGAGCAATTGTTGCTTGATGTAGGTGTGGCAGTTTTTGATCCGAACATCCCAGAAGACTTCGACGAACGCGTTGAGCAGAACATGAATGCCGACATTCGGCAGGCAGAGGCTAATTATATGGCCTACACACAGAAGAATATGCTGCAGAGTACCGGCAACTGGGGGGCGGTACGTGTTCTGCCTCAAGCTAGCCACGCAGTTGATATCATACTGTCAGCATCCATCCTGCATTCTGACGGTGAGAGATTAAATCTAAAAGCTAAAGTAGTCGATGCCACAGGCAATGTTTGGTTTGAAAAAGAATATCTTGTGCTGGCCAGTAAATATGCTTTTAGTGAATCAGTACCTCGTGATATTGACCCTTTTCACTCCCTTTACAAAAACATTGCTGATGACATGTGGGCATATTATTCAAAACTGTCGCTAGAAGACATTCAACGCATCCACACGACAGCTGAAATGAAATTTGCCCGCAGTTTTTCCAAAGAAGCATTCTCAAGCTATGTTACACAGAATGACAAAGGTGAATACCTGATTCAACGTCTACCTGCAGAAGATGACCCTATGCTGATCAGAATCCGCAAGGTCAGAGAGCGAGAATATCTATTTATAGACACCCTGGATGAGTATTTTTCCGAATTCCAGCTGGCCATGTATTCCCCCTATTTGGACTGGCGTGAAGCAACTTATGAAGAAGCGGTGGCCATCAGGCAACTAAAACAACAAGCCAAAAATCGTGCCATCATAGGAACAATTGGTGTTATCGGGGGTATTTACGGCCAAACCCAGGGGAGCAATTACGGTACCCGTGTGGGTGGAGCTGTGGGTATTATAGCCGGTGCCACCCTCCTAAAAAGTGCCTTAAACAAACGGGCGGCAGCAAAAATTCACTCAGAAGTACTGCAGGAACTCGGCGCATCAGCAGAGGCTGAAATGGTGCCTCATACCATTGAACTAGAAAACCAGACAGTGCGTTTAACCGGTAGTGTTGACAAACAATACAGTGAATTTCGACGTATACTACGCCGGCTCTATTACCAAGAACTTGGTCTTCCCGCACCAGAAGAGCTATCACAAGAGCTGCCAGAAGCACTGCCGGATGGGATACAGACTGACGTTCCAAGTGATATATCCAGCAAGCCCTCAGCGACGCCAGCCAAAGAACAAAAAACACCAAAAGATGCGCGCCAGGCAGTAACGGAAACCGAAGCCTGATCCATGTCAAACGAGACTGAAAATAAAGATCAATTTGCAATAATTCAGCCCACTTCGCTCAACCTGGGTGGAGAGGTTGAACCGGGCGTTACGCCTGAACGGACCACTCAAAAGATAAGTGTTCCCGCAATAGTGAGTAGTATCCTGATAATTTTTGGAATTTGGGTGTTCTTCTTCCTCCCTGACAATTTATCAACGCCTCCTACCCCGCTGAACACTGACAAACAAAATCTGCCTGCTTCTACTGTCAATGATCCACGCGCGGCGAACCCGGCACGCCCGGAGAATTCGAATATCGCTCCTTTTGAGCAGCTTGATAAACAGCGTGCCCGAAAAAGCACAGAAAAAACCCTGGCTGAGTTCGTTAAATTACAAATCAAGCTTGAAGACAGTATGCAAGTAAAACTATGGGCTACCGATGCATATGCCGAAGCAATTGCCATAGCTAATCAGGGCGATGCACTGTTTATCAAAACCGATTACAAAGCATCAATGTTTAAATATCAGCAGGGAAGTGATGCGCTACAAACGCTCGTAAATCAGGGCGATTCACTGTTCTCAAAAGCTATATTGGAAGCCAAAGAGGCCCTGGCACAGCTGGATGCAGCTACAGCCAAAAAGGCTTTTAAACGTGCCCAGGACATCCACCCAGGCGACCCGGAGCTCCAAAAAGGTCTAATTCGTGCGAACAATATGCCACAGGCTCTGAAGGCCCGAAAAATGGCGCAAAAATATTTGCAAAATAAGCAATACCTCCAAGCCAAAAAGGCATTTCAAAAAGTACAGTCACTGGACCCGGGCATACTCGGTATAGAGCAACAAATAAGTGATATAACCCTGGCGATCAACGAACAAAATTTTCGCAAATATATTTCTGAAGCCTATGCTGCGCTCAATGCAGAAAACTTCGAAAAAGCAGAAAAATCTTTTCAGTTGGCTGACAAGATAAAACCTGGGCATGCATCAATCACAGCGGGACAACGTCAGCTCAAAAGCGCCATACTTTTATCGAGTATCGCAGCCATCAAAGCCACAGCCTTATCGCATATTGCGGCAGAACAATGGACCGAATTGCCTGCAACCTATAAAACGGCGCTAAAACTCGACGCTAATTTAAAATTTGCCAAGGACGGACTG
Organism: Pseudomonadales bacterium; assembly: GCA_019090385.1. GTDB lineage: Bacteria > Pseudomonadota > Gammaproteobacteria > Pseudomonadales > Azotimanducaceae > DC-out156. The sequence goes on from JAHRWB010000078.1 coordinate 7,381, forward strand.
GTACAAGCCAGGAAACGGGCATTAATTGATATTGCAATGGACAACATTATCGCCCAACCTGAAGCTTTATCCTCTGACAGCATATACACAGAAGCACAGCTTACTTATAACCGCGCCCTCAAAATTAGCAATCGAGGTCCACGCTTACAAAGCCAGATTCAAAGCGTCAAAACTATTCTTGATATAGCCGCGTCTCCAATACCTGTACAACTTAAATCAGACAATCTCACCGAGGTTAGTATTGTGCGCCGTGGACGAGTGGGTATATTTCGATCTAAAACCATCGACTTGCGCCCCGGTTCCTATATTTTTACGGGTAGCCGACCAGGGTATCGTGATATTAGAAAAAGCATTGATATTACACATACAGTTAACAGTATTGTGGTTCAGTGCGAGGAAGCTATCTAATGTCGGATAATCTGATTACACCCACCCAATTCACCCCTTCGGAACAACAAAAAGCTGAAAGCCCCTGGTATCGACCCAGCCCACTTCGCATATTGCTCGGCACAGCGAGCCTACTCACTGTGCTGTTTCTCTGGTTTTTATTCACCGCTAAATCTGTTTCACTGGTGTTTAACCCTATCTCAAGTTCAGTGGAAATCAATGGTGGCTTCACCCTTACGCTTGGGGGAATTCATTTACTAAGATCAGGAAATTATTCTCTCGTGGCAAACCATGATGGGTATTTCCCGCTACAAATTCCCCTGACCGTTGGCTCCGAGACAAATCAAAAATACACATTTGCCTTGAAAAAATTACCTGGCCGCGTTCTATTCGAAACAACACCGCGACAGGTCTTACTCTTAGTCGATGAGACAGCAATCGGCATAACACCCGGACAGAGATTCAAAATACCCGCGGGTAAGCACCTTATCTCAGCGAGTAGTGAGCGCTATCAACCAAAAAGCATTGAAGTAGAGATCACGGGCCTAAACCAGGAACAAACCGTCAGTCTAGAACTACTACCCGATTGGGCTGAGGTTTCGTTTTCAAGTAACCCCCCAAATGCTATGGTGAGCGTGGCCGGAAAGGCGATCCGTAAGACACCCCTTAGCACTGAAATTTTGGCGGGTGAGCACGAAATTAAAATAAAGCGAGCCGGTTTCAAAACCTGGACAGGGGAAATTTCCGTACAAGCAGGGATTAACCAGACTTACCCCAAAATAGACCTTGAAAAAGCAGACGGCCTTATTTTGTTCAATAGCATCCCCTCGGGGGCCAGTGTCACATTAAATGGCACTTACGTTGGTGACTCTCCGCTTGAACTAAATATCAAATCCGGCCAAGCACATACGCTAGATATATTTAAACCTGGTTACAAACCCCTGAGCAGGCAAGTTCAACTGAAATCCGGGCAGGAGAAAACACTTAAACTAGCTCTCGCAGCACTGACCGGCTCGCTATTAATCAGTGTCCTTCCCGAAGATTCGCTCTTAAAAATAGATGGTATTTTGCAAAACAGTGCAAACAAAAAAGTGCAGCTCAGTGCACTGGAACACAACATCGAAATAAGCAAAGAGGGATATGCCGGCTACAAAACAATACTCACCCCCACTCCAGGTTTTGTCCAGGAGGTAAAGGTCAAATTACTCACTTTGGCGGCTGCGCGACTAGCCCGACTAAAGCCCTCTATTACCACTTCAACCGGACAAAAATTATTACTATTTTCACCCGATATTGTAAAAATGGGCGCGTCTCGCCGCCAACCCGGGCGACGTTCTAACGAGACAATGCGAGATGTAACGCTCTCCCGAATGTTCTACGCAGGTACGCAAGAAGTCACCAATGCAGAATTTCGTGCCTTTGCCCAAGGGCATTCATCAGGCTCCTTTGAGGAGCAAGAACTGGATGATGATGACCAACCAGTGGTCCGGGTCAACTGGCAGGAAGCCGCACTATATTGCAACTGGTTATCAAAAAAAGAAGGCCTGCCCTCTTTCTATAATTCTGAATTTGGAGCGATAACAGGCAGTAATCGTAAATCAACTGGCTACAGAATGCTTACCGAGGCTGAGTGGGCCTGGCTGGCACGCAATGCCTCATCGGACAGGTTTCCCTGGGGGCGCTCATTACCTCCTCCGGATAGACATGGCAATTATGCTGACCAAACTGCAGCACATCTGGTGGGACGGATCATATTTGGTTATAAAGATAACTACATTGTTGCTTCGCCCGTGGCCACCTTTCCACCCGGACCACGTAAACTGTATGATCTGTCTGGTAACGTATCGGAGTGGATTAACGATTTTTATGAAATTCCTACCAGTGATAGTGTTACTGACCCTATGGGACCACTTACAGGTGAATATCATCTCATTCGTGGCTCAAGCTGGATGCATGGCACGGTAACGGACCTGCGCGTTTCGTTCCGGGATTATGGAAGCGAGGGCCGTCAAGACCTGGGGTTTAGAATTGCCCGTTTTGCTGAATAGGTGCACTACATGAAATACTTGTCCTGCATGCCAAAGAAAAAGCTCATAATGTTATTGATAGCCACTGTTGGCTTGGACTTATCATTCACCCATGCCGATAACGGTGACCAAGAGGGGGAACATAAGATAGAAACACCCGATACGTCTCCAACCGCATCAGCCCAAGCCCAAGCCGCAACTAATAGCGCACCTGTTCACCCAGAGGAGAAACCGCGGGCAGCCGACTCAACGGATAAAGGCGCCGACACGTCTCCAAAAATTTTTCTACCCAGCGAAGATATCTCTGAAGATGCCACCATCGCATTTCCTGTGGATATCTAAATACTCTCCTATGACGAGCAAAGGTAAAAATAGCTTATGAAACGAAACCTGCCCTTTGAACTGATCTATCAATCAATTGCGTTACTGGTCGCCATCGTTTTTGTTCACCTGATTTATGTGACCGTAATCAGGCCCAATGCTGATGTTATACTTACCGCTCAGGCTGAAAAATCTGCCGCCGGTGAGCCCTTTGTGCAAGACCGGTCTATCTACGTAATCGTGAGAGATTATGAGCAAGAGTCCTGCTTCATCCTCATGTTTTGGGCCATGGCCATTATGGGATTTAAGGGCCGTGGTGCCCTGCGTGAACGCGCACTTTTGCAAAAAGACCTCATTAAGGTCAGTCAGGGTTTAAGTGTCTTACCGGAGGATACACGGGAATATATTCGTCCAATTCAGGCCTTACCGGAAGACACACTAGATTATTTGCTTCCCAGAGCACTAACTGTTGCACTGCAACGATTCGCCTCTACAAAAAACATTCAAAATGTATCTGAATCAGTGAGAAGTATTTGCGCAACCGAGACAGACAGGCTCGATAGCGAACTTTCAATGGTACGATATATAGCCTGGGCAATCCCCTCAATTGGCTTTATTGGTACTGTAAGGGGTATTGGAGATGCCCTGGGTCAGGCCTACAAGGCCGTTCAGGGCGATATCGCCGGCGTAACAGAAAGCCTTGGAGTAGCCTTTAATTCTACCCTGGTAGCACTGGTAATCAGTATTATAATCATGTTTTTAGTTCACCAGCTTCAACTAATACAGGAACGGCTTGTGCTTGACACTCAAGCCTATTGTGACCAGCGCCTCATCAATCACATGC